>JAOTXX010000152.1 GCA_029862185.1 Myxococcales bacterium | reverse complement strand
GTATGGAGGGGCGCGGAAAAAGGCGCGATATGGGGCGGAGTCGACGTGTGAGTGACAATCGGCAAGACAGCAACCACCCCCGATTGGCGCGAGCTCCGAGGGACGCCTTGCGTGGCCCCAGGCCCCAAGCCCCTCCGGCCACCTTTGCAAGGCGCCCCGTTCGACGCAGCCCCGTGTCGCGCCTTTTTCCGCGCCCCGGTACGCCCGCGAGTTCCGAGGCTCGGCTTGCGTGGTCCAGGCCCTCAAGTGCTTCCGACCACCTTTGCAAGCCGAGCCGTTCGATGGAACCCCGTGACGCGTTTTTTCCGCGCCCCGATCCTACCCCCGCGCCACCTCCCGCCGCAGCACCTCCCCCGTGTGGCTCCGCTTCCGCTTGGCGATCGTTTCCGGCGTCCCCTGCGCCACCACGCGGCCGCCGTGCATGCCGCCTTCTGGTCCGAGATCCACGATCCAATCCGCCGCAAGCATCACGTCGGGGTGATGTTCGATCACGGCGACCGTGTCTCCCCGTTCGACGAGCCGATCGAGCACGCCGACAAGGCGGTCCACGTCGTCGCGGTGAAGACCGGTGGTCGGCTCGTCCATCACGTAGAGCGTCGGCCCCGTGTGGAGTCCGGCGGCGAGCTCCGAGACGAGCTTGATTCGCTGTGCTTCACCGCCGCTGAGCGTGTTGGAGGCCTGGCCGAGATGGAGGTAGCCGAGGCCGAGCTCGTCGAGGAGCTCGAGTGGCTCGCGAACCTTCCTGACCGGCGAGAACACCTCGACCGCTTCGGAAACTTCGAGCTCGAGGAGCTCACCTGCGTTGAGGCCCTGCCAGCGCACCGAGAGCGTTTCTGGCGTGAAGCGCATCCCGTTGCAGGACTCGCAGGGCACGTCGACGTCGGGGAGGAAGGCCATCTCGACGTGGATGGAGCCCTGCCCTTTGCACTCGGGGCAGCGGCCTTCTTCGACGTTGAATGAGAAGCGGCTTGAGGTGTAGCCGCGCGCGCGCGCCTCCGCGGTTCCTGCCAGGAGCTGGCGTACGGTGTTCCAGATGCCAACGTAGGTCGCAGGCACCGAACGCGGCGTGCGACCGATGGGGCTCTGGTCGATTTCAATCGCACGCTTCAGCGACGCAAAGCCCGTGAACTCGGCAAACCCGCCGGCCGGCAGGTCGTTGACCATGCCAACGGCGTCGCGGGTGGCGCGGAGCAAGACCTCGCGGACCAGCGAGCTCTTTCCCGAGCCGCTTACGCCGGTAATGGCGACGAATCGCGCGAGCGGAAATCGAACGTCAACACCATTCAGGTTGTGGTGATTCACCCCGCGGAGCTGCAGCCAAGAAACGTCTCGCGTCGGACGCCGATGGTCGGGCAGCTTCGCCGGCCGCTCGAGGGCCGCCGCTGTGACCGAGCCCTTCATCTTTCGAAGCGTGCCCTGAGAGACGACTCGCCCGCCGTGTTTTCCCCCTCCTGGTCCGATGTCGATGATGTGGTCGGCCGCCCGGATGGTGTCAGCGTCGTGCTCAACGACCAGCACCGAGTTCCCACGGTCGACCAAGCCCCGGAGCGCGCGGAGCAGGCGTCCCGTGTCGCGCGGGTGAAGGCCGATCGTCGGCTCGTCGAGCACGTAGAGCACGCCGGTCAGGCCACTTCCGAGCTGAGCCGCCAGGCGCACGCGCTGCATCTCGCCTCCGCTCAGCGTGTTGGCCGCACGGCCGAGTCCCAGGTAGCCGAGGCCCACCTCTTCGAGAAACGAAAGACGGCGGAGCGCCTCGTGGAGCGGCGTCTTTGCGATGGTGGCGTCGCGGCTCTGAAGCTCGATCTCTCGCAGGGTTTCGATCGCCTCGGAGACGCTTTGATCGAAAAGCGCGGTGATCGACATCTCGTCGACGGTCACGCCGCGTGCCAGCGGAGAAAGGCCGGTCTGATCGCACTGATCGCAGAGGCGCCTTTCGACGGCCCGTTTCCGCCGCCGTCCGCGCCGGCTCTTTTCGACGATCTCCCCGCGCCCTTCGCATGCCGAGCACTGCCCCTGCCGTGTGTTGAACGAGAAGAACCGGGGATCGAGCTCCGGGTAGCCGACGCCGCAGCTCGGACAGGCACGTTTGCTCGAAAGCTGCATCTCGTCCTTGCCCGCGAGGGCCCAGGCGGCGCCGTCGCCCACCTTCAACGCTGTTTCGAGCAGCTCGAGCAAGGCACCGCTCTTGGCCTGCGCACGTCCGACGACCAGCTCCACATCGTGTTCGGTGTAGCGGTCGAGCTTCATCCCGGATTCGAGCTTCCGGATTTCGCCATCGATACGCGCCTCGGTGAAGCCGTCCTTCATGGCTTTTCTGAACAGCTCGCGATGGATGCCCTTTCGACCGCGTACGACGGGCGCCAGCAGGCTCACTTTCTTCGCGCCGAAGCGGCGCTTCAGGTCGCCGGCCAGCTGCGAAGCCGGCCGCGCCGTGATCGGCACCTCGCAGTCGACGCAATGCAGAACGCCAATGCGTGCCCAAATCAAACGCAGGTAATGGGAGACCTCGGTCACGGTGGCGACGGTCGAGTTGGCGCCGGCGCGCGTCATCCGCTGTTCGAGTGATACGCTGGGCGGCACGCCGACGACCTGATCGACCGCGGGCCTCGGCAGCTGGGGCATGTATTGGCGCGCATACGGCGACAGCGTTTCGAGGTAGCGGCGCTGCCCTTCGGCGAAGAGCACGTCAAACGCCAAGGTGCTCTTTCCGCTGCCGCTTGGTCCGGTGAGCACGACCAGCTCGTCGCGAGGGATGTGCACCGTCACGTTCTTCAGATTGTGCTCACGCGCCCCTGCGATTCGGATCTCGAGTAGCGGCGGGCTCTTTGGATCGGCCTTTTTGCGCCGGCCGTTGCGCTTGCTCTTGGGTTCGGTCCCGAGGGCGCGAGCGAGATAGGGCGCAGTCTGCGACGACTTCTTCTTCGCCACCTGCTCGGGCGTGCCCTTCGCGACCAGCTTGCCGCCTTCGCTTCCGGCGCCCGGCCCGAGGTCGATGACGTGGTCGGCATGGGCAGCGACCTGCATGTCGTGTTCGACGACGATCACCGTATCGCCGCGTTCCACCAGGTCGTCGAGGACCTTCATCAGCGGCTCGACATCATTGGCGTGAAGGCCCGCCGTGGGCTCGTCGAAGACTAAGAGCGACCCCGGCGATGCCCGGAGGAGTGCTTCGGCCAGCTTGAGGCGCTGCGCCTCGCCGCCAGACAAGGTGTTGAGCGGCTGTCCGAGGCGCAGGTAGCCCAGGCCCACGTCGAGCATCGGCCGAAGCGCGCGGCTGATCAGGGCGTCGTCCGCAAAATGCTGGGCCGCCTGCCGGGCGGTGAGCTCGAGCACCCCAGCGATGTCGAGGCCGATGTACCGAACGTCGAGGACCGGACCCACGAACCGGCGCCCCTGGCACTCCGGACAGCTGAACACCACGTCGGCCAGGAACTGCATCTCGACGGTCTCGGCGCCGTCGCCCCGGCAGGCTTCACAGCGACCGCCCGTCACGTTGAACGAGAAGAATCCGGGCTTGTACCCTCGTTCCTTGGACAGCGGCCGCTGGGCAAATCGCGTTCTAAATACATCCCAAATCTTCAAATATGTCGCTGCGTTTCCCCTCGAAGTTCGCCCAAGTGGAGCT
>JAOTXX010000027.1 GCA_029862185.1 Myxococcales bacterium | reverse complement strand
ATCGATTGCGCGCCCGGGTACATCTGCGAGCTGGGCGAGTGCATCCCGCAACACCCGTTCTGCGAGAATGACTACGACTGCCCGATCGGCTGGATTTGCCGGGAAGGCATTTTGGGAGCGCCGCAGCGGGAAGGCGTCTGCGAACCATGTGGCTGCCCCGAGATCTACTCTCCCGTCTGCGGCGTAGACGGACAGACGTATGGCAATGCCTGCGAGGCCCGTTGTGCGCATGTTCGCGTCGCGTACGATGGCGAGTGTAAGAACGATTGTCCCGTCGAGACGCACATCCGAAACTTCCAAGGTGAGTGCGTGCCAAAGTGCTACGGGCCGGAGCAGTGCGGCGACGAGCAACACTGCAACGCCCCGGAAGTGTGCAGACAGGATCCGGCTTGCCCGGAGTGCGACGTCTGCGTTGGCTGGTGTGTTCCACCGGCCGGTGACTGCCGAACCAACGGTTGTGAAGCGGGCTGGACCTGCGACTACTGCCCGACGCCGGACGGGCAGGCGGAGTGGATCTGCCTTCCGCCGAACGCGGGGGCTTGCCTGCCTCCCGACGAATGCCGCCCGACCGGCTGCAACGGTGAGATCTGTGCGAACCAAGACGTGGCGTCTCCTTGTGTCGCGTTGCCCGAGTTCGCTTGTTACCGAGAGGTTGGTGTTTGTGAAATCCAGCCCTGGGGACAGTGCGGCTGGACTCCAACCCCCGAGCTCGACGAGTGCCTTTCGCAGTTCGATTGCCGCGCCACCGGCTGCGGCGACGGTGAGTACTGCGGGTACTGCTGGGTCAGCTGGGAGTGCCTCCCAGAGGGCGCCGTCTGCTGAAGACTTGACGTATCGTACTTCGAACCGCCTGCCTGACGGTCTCACCATCATCGTCAGGCGGGCGGCGCGATTTCGACCACCGTGGTCACCGAGTTTGCAATGAAGCAGTGCTTGTGGGCATTCGCGTGAAGCGCATCGAGCTGCTCCTGGTTGGGCGGTTCGCTTCCCCAGGCGATGTTTGGATGGAGGACGACACGCGTGATTGCCATTCGCTTCTCTGCGTTCCGTTCCATGATGCCGACCGCGTCATCCGTGTATTCGTCGATGACGAAACCATCGCGTGCCGCCAGCGCGAGAAACGTCAGCATGTGGCAACTCGATAGGGCGGCGACGAACGCTCGCTCTGGGTCGACGAGCGCTGGGTTCCCAAGGTATTGAGGCGCCGCCGAGGCTCCAATCTCGCTTCCCCCGTCGAACTTCCAAACGTGGTCGCGCGTGTACTCCTTGTGCGTAAACGCGGTCCCCTGGCGATTCCAACGAATCCCTGCCCTGTGCTCTGACATTGACATGGGACACTCTCTACCCCTTCAACCCCCCGAAATCACGGCCTTTCTCAGCGAAAGATCGCAGCGCCTATTCTCTGGATCCAACCCATCGGAAGGATGCGACGCTGCGATCTTGACGCCAGAACCTCTGTGGTTTCGGCGAGATAGAGGGGTGGAGAGTGTCCCCGTTTAGCCGCCGCTGCCGGGGTTTACGTAGGCGGGTGAGGTCTCGTCGGTGAGGCGGTTTTGCAGAAAGCCTTCCGGAAGGGAGACTTTTTGGCGACCGGCGGTCTTGCCGCGGGGGACTCGCATGGCGTCTGGGGGGAAGGGTTCCGCTCGGTCGCCCGCACGGAGGACCGCGCTGAGCTCGCTGAGGGTGGTGACGCGCATCAAGCGCGCCCGGAGCTTGGCGCTGCCTCGAAATCCCTTCGTGTACCAGCTGCTGTGCCGCCGGAACATGCGCATCGCCGGGGCTTCCCCCGCCCACTCACTCAAGAGCGTAGCGTGTTCGATCGCAATCTCGGCGACTTCGCCAAAGGTGGGCGGGTTCTGCGGTTCACGCCCTTCAAACACGTCCGCCAGATCCCGGAACAGCCAGGGCCGACCGAGACATCCTCGGCCGATCACCACGCCGTCGCAGCCGGTGTTGCGCATCATGCGGAGCGCGTCGTGGGCTTCCCAGATGTCCCCGTTGCCGAGCACCGGAATCGTGCGGACGTGCTTCTTCAACCGTGCGATTGCGTCCCACTGTGCTTCGCCGTCGTAGAGCTGCGCAGCCGTGCGAGCGTGCAGGGCGACGGCTGCACAACCTTCTTGTTCCGCGATACGGCCTGCATCCTCATAGGTGACCAGAGTCTCGTCAATGCCTATGCGAAACTTGATCGTGATGGGGATCTCGCCGGCGTTCTGCACCGCAGCTTGGACGATCTTTGCTAGCAGCCGCGGCTTCGCAGGAATCGCAGAGCCACCTCCCCTTCGGGTGACCTTCGGGACGGGGCAACCGAAGTTCATGTCGATGTGGTCCACGCGCCCTTCACCCACGAGCCATTTGACCGCTTCGCCCACGTAGTGCGGGTCGACTCCATACAGCTGAAGGCTTCTCGGCGATTCATTTTCACCGAATTCGGCGAGCATCAGCGTCTTGGCCCGGCCTTCGACCAAAGGCCGGGCGGTCACCATTTCGCTGACATACAACCCCGCACCAAACCGCCGGCAGATCATGCGGAACGGCCAGTTCGTCACGCCCGCCATGGGGGCCAGGACGACCGGAGGCCATACCGATAGCGGGCCGATATCGATGGCTGCAAACTCGCGCTGACGCCCCAATGGCACATCGCGATTCAGCTCGCTCTTGTACACCTTCTCCATGGCGGCATTGGTCCTTCGGAGGGGGACGGTCTCCGTTCTGCTGTCAGTTCACTACGGCAAGACGACGCTGCCCGTTGGTTCGAAGGAGCTTCATGCGCCAGTCGACGCCAATCAGCTCCCCGGGCTCCAATGGCAGCCAGATGTTTTCACCCATGATCGTTTCGCTCGAGAAGATGAGGTGGTTCACGTAGCCGCTCTCGGATGGCGCTTCGCACTCGGACGAAAGGCTGGGGCAAGTGTCGCGATCGGCGCAGCGCGTCTTGTAGGTCGACCAGTAGAGCTCCTTACCACCTTCAGCCGCGACCATGGTCGTTCCGTCTGTCACGATCACGGTTAGCAATGATGGCTCCTTTTTGGGATCGATGTCGCAAATCGAGCGCACGTGCTCGAGCGTCGATTGAAGCGCCATCGAAGTCTCTTCGACTCCAATGCGACCGTGCAGCGGACCGTGCTGCGAGAGATGAGTCAGAAACAAGAAGAACAAAACCTCACTGTCGGTATCGCCGAGGATGTATCGCCGGAGCATGGGTGCGATGCGCTCGATGAGCTCCGGCCGGTGCTTGGCAAAATCTTGAATGTCACCGTTGTGCGCGAGGATCCACTTGCCGTACTGAAACGGGTGGCAGTTCAGCACGGAGAGCTCGCCATTGGTCGCGCGCCGCACGTGCGCCAGCACGGTTTCGGAGGCGACGATGCCGCTCACGCGATGGAAAAGGGCGTCGTCGAGGGCCGTTGCCGGGCTCCGGGTGATGTGAGGGGAGCCGTCGACGTAGAATGCCACGCCCCAACCGTCGCGGTGATCGTTGCTCTGAGCGCCGAGCGCGTTGTCGGCGTCCATCAATGAACGGTGCACCTGGCTCTGAATCACGCTGCGAAACCCGAATAACCGACACATGGCTCCATCATTTTGACACGAACCGTGCCGCGATGCCCCCTCCGCTGTTCAGAACGCGGGCCGGGTGTTAAGGTGCGCGCCCGTGAAGCGATTTAGGCGACTTTTCATCGCGAACCGAGGCGAGGTTGCCGCTCGCATTGCACGGACTTGCGACCGGCTTGCCATCACACCGGTCTTTGGCGTCTCCGAGGCCGACCGCGACGCACCGTACCTGCGCGGCTGCGAGTCCGTTCTACTCGGACCGGCGAGGTCGAGCGAGAGCTACCTCGCTAGGGAGCGCATCGTCCAAGCTGCCGTTCAGACCCGGTGCAGCGCACTTCACCCAGGCTGGGGATTTCTCGCCGAGGATCCACTGTTCGCGTCCCTGTGCGAAGCACACGGCGTGACCTTCATCGGTCCGCCGCCCGCAGTGATGCAAAAGCTCGGTCGCAAGACCCCCGCCAAGGCTTCTATGGCGGCTGCGGGGTTGAAATTGATTCCCGGAAGCGACGGCGTGGTGCACGGCGTCGAGCAGGCTCGCGAGGTTGCGAATGCCATCGGATTCCCCGTCTTGCTGAAGGCCGAGAGCGGCGGTGGCGGTCGAGGCATGCGCATCGTCCGCAAAGCGAGCGAAATGAAAGCGGCTTATGATTCGGCGCAGTCCGAGTCGCTCGCGTGCTTCGCCGATGGCCGGCTCTATCTCGAAAAGCTAATCGAAGGTGGGCGCCACATCGAGATCCAACTGCTTGCCGACAAGTACGGAAAGGTCGTGCACATGGGGGAGCGGGACTGCTCGGTGCAACGGAACCACCAGAAGCTCATCGAAGAGTCGCCGGCCACGGTCTTGAATGACGCCGAGCGCGAGCAGACGCTTGCTGCCGCCGTGCGCGCCACCTCTGCGATCGGGTACGTCGGCGCAGGCACGATGGAGTTTCTTCTCGATGAGGGCGGTGAGCTTCGTTTCATGGAGATGAACGCGCGCCTTCAAGTGGAGCATCCGGTCTCGGAGATGCGAACGGACATCGATCTCGTCGAGGCGCAGATTCGTATCGCGACGGGCGAGCCGCTCTGGTTCTCGCAGGAAGACATCCGTCTCCGCGGTCATGCAATCGAGTGCCGAATCAACGCGGAGGACCCCGAGAGCGGATTTGCTCCGAGCCCCGGCGTCATCGACCGATGGGAGGTCGCGCTCTGCGGGGATGAGCATGTACGAGTCGATACCCATGTCGAGTCTGGCTACGAGGTTCCACCCCACTACGATAGTTTGATTTGCAAGGTGATCGCATGGGGTCAAGACCGAGATGCCGCGTGCGATCGTCTTACCGAAGCGCTGCAGAGCCTTCGCTGCGACGGGATCTCCACCACGACCCCAATGCATCTCGCGGTCCTGAGCTCGAAAGAGTTCCGGGAGAATCGGTACGACACGAGCGCCGTGCCAGGTTGGGAGAGCTGATGGCACGGGTTCCGGTAGTTCCAATTGGCAAGGCGCGTGAGGCGATCGTTGATAAGGCGTCCTACGAGCGCGAACAGGCCGGTCATGAGCCACTGCAGTCGCGTCTCGATGAGCGTCGCGCCGAGGTCCAGGCGGGCTGGGGGGACAAGTACGTCGCTCGGGTTCACGAAAAGGACAAGCTCACCACGCGCGAGCGGCTCGAACGATTGAAGGACAGCGGCTCGGCGATGTTCGAGGTCGGCACGTTCGTCAACTACGGCGTCGACTTCGACGGACTCCGCTCCCCCGCGGCCGGCGTCATCACGGCATTTATTCGGGTCGAGGGCCGTTGGTGCGTCGTCATCGCCAACGACAATACGGTGGCGTCCGGCGCATGGTGGCCAAAGACCCCGGAAAAGATCCAACGCGCTCAAGAGATGGCTCGTCGTCTTCGTTTGCCGGCGCTCTACCTCGTCGATTGCAGCGGGCTGTACTTGCCGGAGCAGCGTCGGAGCTTCGCAGGCGCAACGGGGGCCGGCCACATCTTCAAAATGAATAGCCTTCTTTCGGCTGAAGGCGTACCGCAGATTGCGGGCGTGTTCGGAGACTGCATCGCCGGCGGGGGGTACATGCCGATCATCAGCGATCGCGTGTACATGACCGAGCAAGCTTACATGGTCATCGCCGGCGCCGCTCTGATCAAGGGCGCAAAGAGCCAACACATCACCTCGCTAGACATCGGCGGTCCCGAGGTGCACGTGCACCAATCCGGCTGCGCCGACGAACGCGTTCCGGACGACGTCACTCTGATCGACTGTCTGCGCCGGGAAGTTGCACGGCTCCCAAGCTCGGGCGCGGCATTCTATCGAGGCGGCGTGGGATCGATGGAGCCCGCCTACTCACCGGCAGAGCTTCCTGGCTTGGTTCCGGTCGACCACCGTCAGGCCTACGACGCAACCGAAATCCTCGCACGCCTTTGCGATCAAAGCCTCTTTTGGGAGGTGTTGCCGTCGGTGGGCCGGGAGATGATCTGCGGCGTCGCTCGCGTCGGCGGTTTGTACGCGGGGTTCGTCCTCAACCGGCAGGGATTGATCGACGACCCTGAGGCGAGCGACGAGCAGCGCCCCGCAGGCATTCTCTATCGGCAAGGGATCGCCAAGATCAGCGCGTTCAGCAGGGCGTGCAACAGCGATGGCATTCCGCTGATATGGCTTCAGGACATCAGCGGCTTCGACATCGGCGCCGAGGCCGAGCGCCACGGGCTTCTCGCCTACGGCTCTAATCTCATCTACACCAACAGCACCAACGAGACGCCGATGTTCACGGTGCTGCTACGGAAAGCATCCGGGGCTGGCTACTATGCGATGGCGGGGCTTCCCTACGATCCCGTCGTGCAGCTTTCGACCCCCATCTCTCGACTCAGTGTCATGGAGGGTCGCACGCTCGCGATCGCTTCGTACAACAGCAAGCTCGACGACGACTTCGAGATCGTCACGACCGACCCAGAGGACCGCGAAAGGATCGAAAAGCGCATGGCCGAGGTCGAAGCGCGAATCGAAGCGGACATGGATCCCTATGTGGCCGCCAGACAAATGGACACCGATGAGATTGTGCGTCTGGACGAGCTTCGCGATTGGCTGAAGGTTTTGGTGGAGATGAGTTATCAGGGAGTCGGCTACCGCCGAGTCAAGAACCCACGAATTTGGAGCCTGCACGACCTCGACGTCTTGATGAACGGAGGACCTGCATGAACGAGGGGGTTTACGTTCTGCGCGTCCGCGCGATGGACCGCGACGGTAGTGAGCTCTTGTCGCCTAGCGTTGGGGTATTCATGCCCAGGGTTACTGAGGGCGACGTCGTTGCTTCTGGGCAATCGATTGGGATGATCGAAGTGCTTGGCGTGCGGCGCGAGCTTCTCGTTCCGGCGGGTGTCGAGGGGCGAGTGGCCGACCGTATCGGTGGCGGCCGTGCGCGCGTCGCCGTTCAGTATGACGACGCTTTGCTCTCGATCTCGACGACGTCGATGGTAAACCTGAGCGACGCAGACTCTTCCGAGACGGGGGATCCGGACGGTGCGCTCGCATTCACCGCGCCGATGAGTGGCCGCTTTTACAGCCGACCATCTCCGACCGAGCCGCCGTTCGTATCGGCAGGTGACGTCGTGCAGCGCGGCCAAACGCTTGGTCTGCTCGAGGTCATGAAGACTTTTAACCGCTTGGTGTACCAGGGTGACGCCTTGCCGGAGTCAGCGCAGGTGGAAAAGGTCGTACCAAATGAGGGCGACGATGTGGTTCGGGGCGATGTCATCTTGGCGCTGCGATCTTTGGCCGAGACTTGAAGTGATTTCGGAGGCTTGTGTGGGTGGAGAGTGTCCCCAGCTCGGTGACCGGGCACTGTTTCCCAGGCTCGAAGGGGTTGCATATCTCGCCCACGCGGCGATTTCGCCACTCTCCGCGCCGGTCTGCGAACGCATTCGAGAAGTGACGGAGGACTACGCCTGCGGCGGGATGGCGGGCTTCGTACGCTGGGCGCCGCGGCTCGCGCAAGTCCGGCACGATCTTGCAACCCTGATCTCGGCAAGTCCTACTGAAGTCGCGATCGTGGCCAACACCACGCAGGGCGTCATCGACGTCGCATTCGGACTGCCCTGGCGCAGGGGCGATCGCGTCGTCCTATTCGACGGCGAGTTCCCGGCCAATGTGACGCCCTGGCAACAGGCTGCCGAGGAGTTTGGCCTGGAGCTTTTGTGGTCGTCGCTCGACGACTTTCACCGCTCCGTCGATGAGGGTCTGGTTGCGCTCGAACGGGTCTTGCAGCGGGGGGTCCGACTCGTCGCGGTGAGTGCTGTGCAATACAAGACGGGGCTTCGGATGCCGCTCGCCGAAATGGCCGCGCTCTGCCACAAGTACGACGCGGAGATTTTCGTCGACGCGATTCAAGCGCTCGGGGCAACTCCGGTCGACGTGTCCTGGGGC
This sequence comes from Myxococcales bacterium, assembly GCA_029862185.1. GTDB lineage: Bacteria > Myxococcota_A > Polyangia > Polyangiales > Houyiibacteriaceae > SG8-38. The sequence goes on along the minus strand of JAOTXX010000027.1, from coordinate 39,885 downwards.
ATCGACTACCTCAGCTCAGGCAGCCACAAGCACCTGATGGGGGCCGAGGGAACAGGCTTCTTGTACGTGGCCGAACGCTGCGCAGCCGCGATGAAACCGCGGCTTGCAGGTTGGCTGGGTCATGAGGATCCCGTTGCCTTTTTGGTCAGCGACGAGCCGCAGCTGCGCTACGACAATCCGCTCAAGCGAGGCGCACCGGCGCTCGAAACTGGCACCAGCAACGTCATCGGGCTTGCTGCGCTCGGCGCGTCGCTGGAGCTGCTCGGCCAGCTGGGCGTACCGGCCATCCACGAACACGTCGATGCTTACCTCGAAGCGCTCGAATCGGGTCTCGTTGGGAGAGGGTTTCAAAGTCATCGGGCCACGGCGCCCGCGTTTCGCTCCACGCTGCTCGGCATGACGGTGCCGGCCGACGTCCGCCTGTCCAAGCTCGCCGCAGCCCTTCGCGATCGTGGCGTCGTCGTCAACACACCGGACGGCCTGATGCGCTTCGCGCCGCACTGGCCGAACGCTCACGATGAAGTCCCCCGCGTCCTCGACGCCGTAGACCAGGCGCTGGCCGAGCTTCGCGCTTGAGCCTAGGCTCGCGAAATGGTTCGCAAGATGGTTCGCCAAAGCGATCGGAGTTTCTGGATCTTCAACGCCCTCGTTTCCAGCTCCGCCGTCGGATTTCTCGGCTGGCTCCTGCTCGTTCGAGAAGGCGGTGGCGTCCACGCGGACCTGAGCTTCATGCCGGGCATCAATGCTGCGCTCAACGCGACATCGGCCAGCCTGCTCGTTGGGGGGTTCGTCGCGATTCGAAACGGCCGACGCGAGATTCACAAGCGGCTCATGGTTTCGGCGTTTGCCGCCTCCGCCGTCTTTCTCGTGGGCTACGTCTTCTATCACTACGCACACGGCGATACGCCATACCAGGGCGAAGGCACGATTCGAATCGCGTATTTCACGATCCTGATCAGCCACGTGCTCTTGTCGATCGTGATGCTTCCGATGATCCTGACGACGTTCTTCTTGGCGGCGCGAGAGCGCTTCGCGGCACACAAGCGGCTGGCCAGGTGGACCCTGCCCATCTGGCTCTACGTCTCGGTCACCGGCGTCGTGATCTACTTCATGCTTCGCTGATCCCGTAAAGCCGACTTGTGTCGGCCACGGGGCTTCGCTGGCGCTGGCGCTGACCCCGATCTTGCTCAACACTCTCCCCGCAGGAGGGCCTCGATGGGAATCATCTCGTGGATCGTGTTCGGATTGCTTGCGGGCATTCTCGCCAAGTTCGTCATGCCGGGCGACGACGGTGGCGGCTTCATCCGGACGACCGCCCTCGGTGTCGCAGGCGCGTTGGTCGGCGGCTTCATCGGCACGCAGCTGGGTTTTGGCGACGTGACGGGTTTCAACGTCCGGAGCTTCGCTATCGCGATCGCAGGCTCGGTAGCGCTCTTGTGGGTCTACCGACAAGTCAAGAAGAACTAGGCGCGTCTCAACCGCTGCACGGCCATCAACCCCTCGACGATCATCCACAGAAGCAACACGAGCAGAAGTGATGCCAGTGCGGTGAGTGGTGCGTTGCCTTCGGCGAGGAACTGCTGGAGCTTCGTGATCAGCGCGAGGCCTGCCACCGGCATGACAAGGAGCATCGGAATTACAAGCGGCCAAACCGGACGCCTCCGCGCGAAGAAGTAGAGCGAAAGCGTCATCAGTGTGAGGGCGGCCAGCAACTGGTTGCTTGCTCCAAAGATGGGCCAGAGAACCCATCCGACCGCCTTGGCCTGGCCGGTTGCGGGGTCTGGGGTTTCGGCAAGTGCCAAGTACATCGCCGGAACGACCGCGATGACGGTCGCGATGTAGCGATTGGTGAGCGGCTTGATTCGAAGCGCGTCGCCGAGCTCGCCGAGGATGAAACGTTGGATGCGTGTCGCCGTGTCGAGCGAGGTCGCCGCAAACGCGATCACCAAAACGGCCATCAGCGTGCGCGCGAGCTCCGGCGACAAACCCACCGCTTCGAGAAATGCTCCGCCGCCGAGGACGAATGCAGCCGCCTTGTTGCCACCGGCATGTGCCCAGCTGTCGTAGTAGACCGCCCAGCTCAGATCATCGACGACTCCTTGGCCAGGGAGGGCGCACGCGCCGACCAGACCAATCCCGGCAACCGCCGCGAGGGTGGAGGCGAGGGCGAGCGACCCTTCGCCGAGCATGGCGCCGTAGCCGATGAGCCGAGAGTCCGGTAGGCGGTCGAGCTGCTTCGACGTGGTCCCGGACGAGACGAGGCCGTGAAAACCGCTAATGGCGCCGCAGGCAATGGTCACGAACAAGATCGGGAAGATCGACGGCGCGCCGGCCTCTGCCGTCCGGTACATGGGCGCATCGAAGCTCGGGTGCGCGATCAAAACGCCGAGAAACAACAGGCCGAGGCCGACGAAGAGCTGGTGACTGTTGATGTAATCGCGAGGTTGCAGAAGCAGCCAGACCGGCAAGAGACTCGCAATTGCGGAATACACCAGCAGAAAGAAGATCCAGCCCGTGGTGACCGCGTGCTTGTCGAAGCCCATCGCGACGAAGTCGACGGGTACCTCGGTTCCGACCCAGACGAAGAAATAGAGCACGGCGAGGGCGATCAGGGACGGCCAGAGGATCTTCGCCTGCCGCTTGTAGACCAACCAGCCGATCACCACGGCGACTACAATTTGAATATTGATCGGTATGACGCTCGTCGGCTGGCTGACGAAGAGTCCGGCGATCGCCATCGAAAATACGGCGAGAACGAGCCAAATCAGCACCAGCACGAAGCACATGAACAAGATGCGGGCCCGGTTGCTGATCGTTTTCGCCGTGATCTCCGCAATCGAGCGGCCCTTTTCCCGCACGCTGGCGACCAGTGCGCCGAAGTCGTGTGCGGCGCCCATGAAGATGGTACCCAAGACGACCCAGGCGAGCGCGGGACCCCAGCCCCAGTACGCTGCCACACATGGACCGATGATCGGCGCCGCTCCTGCAATCGAGGTGAAGTGGTGGCCGAAGAGCACTGCGCGCTGCGTGGGCACGAAATCGACGCCGTCGTTGAGCTCGTGCGCGGGCGTGACGAGGTCCTCTTGGTCTTCAAAGACGCGCTTACCCAGAAATCGCGCATAGAATCGATACGCGATCAGGAATGCACCCAGGATCAAAGCTGCGGCCACGGCTGCCATTCGTCGCGTTGGTGGGCTTTTTTCAGGTTTTGGTCAAGTACAATCCCGCTTTCCTTTGGGACGAAAAACGCTAAGGTCCCGGCATGAGTGGGACCTTCCGACCGCACGGCGTGTGGACCGCCCTGACGACTCCGTTTTCAGCGGACAAGCAGGTCGATTACGACTCGTTGCGTCGGCTCATCGAATTCCAGATACAAGAAGGCGCAGACGGCGTCCTCCCATGCGGCACGACAGGCGAGTCGCCGACCCTTTCCTGGCAGGAGCACGATGCCGTCGTCGACGCAGCGGTGCGGGCCGTCGACGGGCGTGCGGGCGTCTTGGCGGGCACGGGTAGCAACAACACGGACGAAGCGATTCGCGCATCGACCCAAGCGAAGAAAGCCGGTGCCACCGCGGTGCTCCTCGTGGATTGCTACTACAACGGCCCTTCGAGCCTCGAGCTGCGCACCGAGTACTACGAGCCGATTCTGGAGGGCGTTCCCGACATCCCGGTTGTCCCCTACATCATTCCGGGGCGCAGCGGCTGCGCGCTTTCCGCCGCCGACCTCGCGATCTTGCACCTAAACGACCCGCAGCGGGTGCCCGCGGTCAAGGAGGCGACGGGCGACGCCGATCGCATGCGCTTGGACCGCAAGCTCGCAGGGTCTGCTCTGAGCATCCTGTCGGGCGATGATGACCTCACGCTCATGATGATGCGCGACGACGAGATCCGAGGCTCCGGCGTGATCAGCGTACTTTCGAACATCGTGCCCGGCGCCATCGCTTCCATGGTGCGCTCCCAGGTGGCCGGGGACGGCGAGGAAACGGATCGGCTTGCCGCAGCGCTTGCGCCCGTGCTCAGGCTCGTGACGTGTTCGGTCACCTCCGTGCGGACCCTCCCGAACGGGCAAAGTGCCGAGGTCACCGACAAGTTTCGAAATCCGGTGCCGCTCAAGACGATGATGGCGGGGCTCGGGATGATCTCCCCAACCAAGCGCCCACCGCTCGGGCGCATGAGCGCGACCGCGGTCACACATTGCAGGGACGCGTTGCGCCAAGTTCACGCCGCCGATCCAGGGATTCTCGGTCCGATCGAAGAGGCGTTCGACGTACGCATCGATCAGCGACTCGGGGACGACGCGAAATGGTCGGCGCTCGCCCGTTGAGGGGACCGTGTACAAAGCCCTGATTCGTCCGCTGCTGTATCTCTTGCCCGCAGAGGCCGCTCATCATGTGGCGTTTGGCTGCCTGCGTTTGCTTGCTGTGATTCCTGGTGTGGTCGCCTTGATGCGGCGCGTTTTTCACCAGGGCGACGATTCAGCGCATGTTCGGGCGCTCGGGCTCGACTTTCCGAATCCAATCGGCTTGGCCGCAGGCTTCGACAAAGATGCGGTCGGCTACGAGGCGCTGGGTGCGATGGGATTCGGCTTCGTCGAGGTAGGAACGCTCACGGGACAGGCGCAGCCAGGAAACCCGAAGCCACGCGTGTTCCGGCTTACGAAAGACCGCGCACTGGTCAACCGCATGGGCTTCAACAACCGCGGCTCGGCAGACGCCGTGGCGCGTCTGCAGCGGCCCCACCAGACGATTGTGGGCGTCAACATCGGCAAAACGAAGGTAATCCCCGAAGAGCAGGCGATCGGCGACTATGTCGCCAGCGCCAAGAGGGTCGGCCCGCATGCCGACTACGTCGTAGTGAACGTGAGCTCGCCCAACACGCCGGGCCTACGCAGCCTCCAGGCCACCGAAAAGCTTCGCCCCTTGCTCGTCGCAGTTCATGAAGCACTTAATGAAGTGTCTCCGGACAGGCCCGTACCGTTGCTCGTCAAAATCGCCCCCGACTTGGCCGACGAGGACGTCGACGCCGTTGCGGACCTCGCGCTCGATCTGGGTCTCGACGGTATCGTCGCTACCAACACGACGATTTCGCGAGACGGTCTCGCCAGCTCCGCGGACGACGTCGAACGCTGCGGCACCGGAGGGCTGAGCGGTCCGCCATTGCGGGAGCGCTCGATGGAGGTGCTCCAGCGATTGCGCGCCAGAGTGGGCGAGGAAATGGTCCTGATCTCCGTCGGTGGAATCGAAACCCCCGAACAGGCCCGAGAAAGGCTCGAGGCCGGAGCCACCCTAGTGCAGGTCTACACGGCGTTCGTCTACGAGGGCCCGTGGTTGCCGAGTCGGTTGGCGAAGGGGATTGCGGGGCAGTGACACTGTCAGGGCTAGTCGGCTGCGTCCACGACCGCGGCCGCAATCGAGTCCGACCAGACGTTCACGGTCGTTCGAAGCATGTCGAGGATCCGGTCGACCGCGAGGATTAGAGCGACTGCGCTGGTGGGCAGTCCTACCGCGTTTAGGACGACGACCATCATGACCATCCCGGCGTGCGGAATGCCTGCTGCGCCGATGCTTGCGAGCAAGGCCGTCAATGCGACCAGACCCTGCTGTGTCATCGTCAGGTCAATCCCGTACACCTGGGCGATGAACAAAACCGCTACGGCTTCGTAAAGTGCGGTGCCGTCCATGTTGATCGTGGCACCGAGCGGCAGAACGAACGAGGTCACCTGCGGCCTCACCCCCGCCTTCTCGACGTTTTCCATCGTAAGCGGGAGGGTGCCGTTGCTCGAGGCCGTGCTGAAAGCGGTCACCAGGGCCGTCAGGAGCTGACGGGCGTACTCGATGGGGGAGCGGCCGGTTCGTAGCTTCAAGATGAGCGGCAGGGTGATCGTCGCGTGGATCAGGAGCGCGATGAAGACCGTGAGCACGTACCAGCCGAGGACTCGAAACGCGGCGGGGCCTTTCCCCGCGGCCGCGTACAAGGTGAACCCGAAGACGCCGATCGGCGCGAACCTGACGACGAAGAGCGTCATCTGCATCATCACGTCGAAGAGGCCGGAGAAGAACCGCCGCACGACGCTTGCGTCTTTCGAGCCTTCGCGGTGTTCTGCGATCCCGATGAAAACGCCGATCAGCAAAGAGAAGAAGATCACCGGCAGCATGTCGCCTTCGGTGGCTGCGGCGAGCGGATTTTTCGGGATCAAGCTCTCGAGCTGTTCCCAAAGGACGACACCGATGCTGCTCGGCGTCTCGGTCAACAGCGGCTTGGCGGCCGCGCCCTTTTCGAGCATGGCAAGCTCGGCACCTTCGCCGGGCCGGATGATGTTCACGACGGCGATGCCCGTGACGATCGCCAGGAAGCTCGTCGTCAGATAAAAACCGATGGCCCGTCCGCCAATCGAGCCCAGCGTGCGCAGGTCCCCCATGCCGGTCACGCCGGTGATGAGCGACGAAACGATCAAGGGGACGACCAGCATCTGCAGGAGCCGGAGGAAGAGATCCCCGATCTTCTTGCCGACAGTGGCCACGTTGCCGACGACGCTCGCATCGACCACGCCCTGGGCGCCCGCCCAGTTCAGGCCCAGCCCGAGGGCGGCGCCTAGACCCATCGCAATCAAGATCCAATGATGGAGTTGCAGTCGCTTCACGGGCGCGCATTATGCGTACGCCCTACTTCGATGTAAAACCAAGACATGACCGACGAGAATCCAGACAAAGGCCCGCTTCTGGAGCTGCGAGGAGCGCTCGATGCCCTCGACCACGAGCTGCTGGATCTGCTGGTACGGCGGATGAACATCGTCGCGGACATCGCCGCGCGCAAGCGTTCGCATCAAGTTCGGATTCGCGACCTCGCGCGCGAACGCCGGGTTCTCGAGGATCGCTGTGCCCGTGCAGACCAGCTCGGGCTCTCCGCCGAGAGCATCGAGTCGATTTGGCGGCAGCTTATGCTCATGAGCCGTGAGCGCCAAGCAGCGCTCCGCACGGAGGTGCCCCTGGACGTCAAGTCGCAGACGGTCGCGATCATCGGCGGCGAGGGGGGGATGGGGAGCTCGCTCCGCACCTTGTTCTCCGATCTTGGACACGAGGTGCTGAGTGCGGACGTCGACACCGAGCTGCGGCCTGCAGATGTCGCGTCGAAGGCCGATGTGGTGATCATCAGCGTGCCGATTCGCGAGACACGTTCGGTCATCGAGGAGCTCGGCCCGCTGGTCCGCAAAGATGCTCTCCTGATGGACGTGACGTCGATCAAAGCCGACCCCGTCGCGGCGATGTTGGCGTCGACCAAAGCGAGCGTCGTAGGCACCCATCCGATGTTCGGCCCGGGCGTCAACACCTACCAAGGGCAAAGGGTGGTGATCTGTCCGGGGCGCGGGGACGCTTGGCTCGATTGGGTTCGGCAAATGTTCAGCGCGCGCGGCCTGGTCATCACCGAAGCGACCCCGGCCGATCACGACTCGATGATGGCGATCGTACAGGTGCTGCACCACTTCAAAACGCAGGTGCTCGGAATGGCATTGAGTCGCGCGGGAGCCACGCTCGAAGAAACGCTTCGCTTCACCTCGCCGGCCTACCTTCTCGAAGCCTACGTGACCGGCCGACATTTCGCTCAGTCGCCGGACCTCTACGGGCCGATCGAGATGTTCAATCCAGATTCCAAGCGGGTGATCGAAGTCTTTCGGGCGGCCGCGGCCGATTTGGCGAAGATCCTTGCAGACGGCGACCAGGACGCCTTCGACCGGGTCTTTGTCGAGGTTCGCGCGTTCTTCGGCGACTTCACCGAGGAAGCGCTCGAACAGAGCGGCTTCCTCATCGACCGCCTGGTGGAGCTGAGCGCCGGCCGCTCGTCGACCTAGCCAGTCGATTGACGCTCATCGCCGCATCTGCGATGCCCTGGCCATGGCGCAAGTTGCGATACACGGAGCAGCGGGCCGCATGGGGCAAAGCATTGCTGCGGTCTTGGCCGACGACCTCGAAGCCAATCTCGTCGCAGCGATGGACCGTGAAGGCTGCGAGCTCATCGGTCGGGACATGGGTGCACTCGCGGGGGCTTCGCCATCGGGGGTCTGCATCACGTCCGATGTCGAGGAGTTTCTGAGCAACGTCGAGGTCGTCATCGACTTCAGCATCCCCTCGGCCACCGCAAAGCTCATGCCGCTTTGCGCCGGACAGCACATTCCCATGGTCATTGGAACGACCGGGCTCGATGCCTCGACCCGGGCCGGCCTCGAGAGGGCGGCGGAGCGCGTGCCGATCGTCTTTGCGCCCAACTACAGCCAAGGCATCAACGCCTTGTATTTCCTCGCGGCACGCGCGACCGAGCTGTTGGGCCCGGCGTTCGATGCCGAGATCGTGGAGATTCACCATCGGCACAAGGTCGACTCGCCCAGCGGTACGGCAGTCCGACTCGCCGAGGTGGTGTCCGCGGCGAAGCAACTCGACCCGGAGCGCGTGGTGAGCCACGGACGAAGCGGCCAGGTCGGCGCCCGGCCCCTCGAGGAGGTCGCTGTGATGGCCCTGCGCGGCGGTGACGTCGTCGGCGAGCACACCCTCTACCTGGTCGGGCAGGGCGAGCGCATCGAGCTGACCCATCGCGCGACCGACCGCTCGATCTTCGCCCGAGGTGCGGTACGTGCGGCGCGCTGGGTCGTGAGCCGCCCGGCCGGCCTGTATGACATGGCGGACGTGATGGGGATCCCCCGGTAGGCGCAGGCGCCAAGGAAATCTGATACGGTGAGGGCGCGTTATGGATTGTCCCCAATGTGGAGCTGAAGTTCCGTCGGACGATGCGTTCTGCGGCAAATGCGGATACGCCCGTCGCGATCAGACCCCGGATCGCCTAGACCAGTCACGCATCCGCGTGCACGAGAGCCCGGACCCTTCGGCCGAAGATGGGCCAAGTCGAACAACGTCTCAGCAACGTGTTCGAAAGCATACGGTGCTAGGGATTCAACCAGGCACCCCACCCGCAGGGGTTCCGACCCCGCCGCCCATTCCATCGCCTCCGCCTACGCCGATTTCATCGACGCACCAAGAGCGACCGCGCGGCCGTACACCTCAAAAGACGATGATCGGCATGCGGCCAGTCGAACCGATCGCTCCAGCTGCCGATCCGGTGCCACCGGGGCAGTTCGATTCGAATCGAGACGCTCCGCCGGACGAAGAACAGGGCGAAGTGTCCGAGGCAGCAGCTCCGAGTCATCGCGTACGGGCTCGCGTCCGTTACGACAGCGCCAACGAGTCGCTCCCCGTGATTCAAAGAAGAGCGAAGGCGCTGCGCGGGCTCGCGGTGCTCGTCGTCCTTGCCGCAGCCTGGCTTGGTTACCGCTATCTAACGTTGAATGGCTAGTACCGTGCCAGAGAGCCCGGCGCTGTGCACCGCCTGCGGCGAGACCAACCCGCCCGAATCGAAGTTCTGCGGTAAGTGCGGAGCGCCTCTCGGCTCTTCTTTACCCAAGCCCGGCGACATCATTGCGGAGCGCTACCGCGTCGTCGCGCCGATCGGGCGTGGCGCGATGGGCACCGTGTATCGAGTCGAGCACACCCAGATCAGCAAGGTGATGGCCATCAAGTTGCTGCATCGAGAGCTTCAGGAGCAACCGGAGAACGTCGCTCGCTTTCATCGCGAAGCGGAGTCGGCATCCCGCCTCAACCACCCCAATACCGTTCATGTATTCGACTTCGGTCGTACGAAGTCCGGCTCTCTCTACCTCGTAATGGAGTACGTGGACGGTGAGGATCTGTCCAAAGTCCTCGAAATGGAAGGGGCGATGCCATTCGGACGCGTGGCCTACCTCTGCGCGCAGGTGGCCGGGTCCGTCTCCGATGCGCATGCCGCTGGGATCGTGCACCGCGACCTCAAGCCGGAGAACATCGTCATCGCCGAGGGCCGCGATGGCGAGACGGCCAAGGTTCTGGACTTTGGGCTGGCCAAGCTCTTCGAAGGCAACATCGGGACGCAGGTGACCAGCAGCGGTACGATCGTTGGGACCCCGTTCTACATGTCGCCCGAGCAGATTCATGGACAGGAGCTCGACGGACGCAGCGACATCTATGCGATGGGAGCGATCATGTACGAGTGCGTCGTTGGCCATCCGCCGTTCGAAGCGCCCAATCCGGTTGGCGTTCTTTCAAAGCACCTGTCGGAACAACCCTTGCGCCCGTCGGCGCGGTCGCCTCTCTCCGTGCCTGCGGAGGCTGACGAGATCATCATGCGCTGTCTCCAGAAGGACCCCGAGCTCCGCTATCAGACCGCAGAAGAGCTCCGCGGGGACTTGGTCGATTACCTCACGACGGTCGGCTCCGGTGATTGGCGTTTGAGCGGAGTAGGCCAAGCGCCATTCGGGAGCGGCTCGCGTCGTGTCGACAAGATCGACTCGATCTTTCGACCCAAGCGAAGGCTCTGGTGGGCGATAGGGGTGCTTCTCCTGGCTGGCGCCGGCGTGCTCGCATGGCAGCTCGCCACCCGGGGGCCCTCGGAAAAGGAGCCCAACCACAATGCAAACATCGCCACACGTTTGCCGGAAGACACTGAAATGGAGGCCTACCTCGGGCAGCGTCTCAGCGAAGAGTCGGGCGACGTCGATCTCTTCGAGGTTCAGTACCTGGGGAACGACCGACGCGCCGCTGAGCTGGAGGTCAGCTCGATCCCCAACATGGACGTCTTGCTCGAGCTCCTGAGGCCGGGCCAGGACGAGCCCCTCATCGTCGCTGACTCTCGGGGCATCGGGGAGGGCGAGCGGCTCCCGAACGTTTCGATCGAGCCCGGCGCGTACCTGATTCGCGTGCGCGAGCAGAGTGTGGAAGGTGAGCTCCCCACCGAGAACGTGTCCGATGCGTATTACGTTCGCTGGAAGCTTCTCGATCAGGATCCGAGCTTCGAGCGCGAGCTCAACGATTCACTGGAGCTGGCCGAGCCCCTCGAGCTCGGTGCGGAGCGGCGCGGCTGGATCGGTTGGCCAGGTGACGTAGACACCTTCTGCTTGAATACCGACGCCAAGGGCGTCATCGCGCAGGTGAGCGCACTGCCGGAGGTCGATCTGGTTCTTCGAGTGGTCGATCGGCGAACCGACCGCAGCGGGAAGTTCGATGACAAGGGCGTGGGGCGCGGCGAAACCAGCAAGACCTGGCGCAATGCCGAAGCCGGCAAGCTCTGTGTCGAAGTTTCGGCCGACCCACGGGAAGAGGGCGGCCGACTCGCGCAGCCGAGCGACACCTACGGCGTGCGGTTCATCACGGCCCCTGGAAACTGAATGCGGATTTCGGACCTCGACTACCGGCTCCCGAGCGAGCTGATCGCGCAGGAGCCGCTTGCGAAGCGAGACGCGTCACGCCTGCTCCTGCTGGACGTGCGCGCCGATGAAGTCGAGGACCGCCTTTTCGTTGAGCTACCCGGCTTGCTCCCGCCGAGCCTGTTCATTTTCAATGACACGAGGGTCTTTCCGGCGCGGCTCCTCGGCAGCAAGGCCACGGGAGGCAAAGTGGAGCTGCTCTTACTCCGGAAGTGCGACGAGCGGACCGACCGTTGGCTGGCGATGGGGCGGTCGTCCAAAGGCCTGCGCGAAGGGATGGAGCTCGAGCTCTGCGACGGCCGGATCGACGCACGGGTCGTTCGTGTGCAGGAGCATGGGGAGCTGGAGGTCGAGCTACGAGCCGAGCGCGAGGTCGACGAGCTGATCGAACAGGCGGGCGAGATTCCCTTGCCGCCCTACATTCGCCGCGCAGCCTCCGATTCGGACCGCATTCGCTATCAGACGGTCTTCGCGAAGACTCGGGGCGCGGTCGCGGCTCCTACGGCGGGCCTTCACTTCACCGAGGGCAGCCTGAGCGCGCTCGAACAGTCCGGGCATCGGACCGCCTACGTGACACTGCACGTTGGCCCCGGCACATTCCGCCCGGTGCAGGCGGACAGCCTCGACGAGCACGAAATGCACGAAGAAGCCTACGCGGTCCCGGAGGCCACCGTGACTGCCATCGCCCGGGCGCGCGCCGAGGGTCGGCCCATCGTCGCGGTGGGCACTACCGTCGTCCGGACGCTCGAGTCCTCGGTCGATGCGCAGGGAAATCCGCTGGCCGGGGTCGGGACGACGCGTCTCTTCATTCGCCCGCCGCATCGGTTTCTAGTCGTCGACCATCTGCTGACGAACTTCCACCTCCCTCGATCGACGCTCCTCGCCTTGGTGATGGCCTTTGCGGGTGTGGACCTCACGCGGCGCGCGTATCGGGAAGCCGCCGAGCGGCGATATCGATTCTACAGTTACGGCGATGCGATGTTGATTCGGAGGGGAACGCGATGAGCCTTCCCTCCGCTGGATTTTCGTTTCAAGTCGATGCGGTTGATGGCGACGCACGCAATGGCCTGCTCGAGACGCCTCGCGCGGCCATTGAAACCCCTGCCTTCATGCCGGTGGGAACTCAGGCGAGCGTCAAAGCGCTGACTCCGGACGAGGTCACCTCGACGGGCGCTCGCATCATCCTCGCGAACACCTATCACCTCTGGCTCCGCCCGGGGGCCGAATCAATCGCGTCTCATGGCGGCGTGGTTGGCTTCATGAACTGGCCGCACGCCCTGCTGACCGACAGCGGCGGCTATCAGGTGTTCTCGCTCGCCCACCATCGAACCATCGACGACGACGGAATCACCTTCCGCTCTCACCTCGACGGCAGCCTTCATCGACTGACACCCGAAGAAGCGATGCGCGTGCAGGCGCTTCTGGGTTCGGACATCGCCATGGTGCTCGACGAGTGTCCCCGAGGTGATGCACCACGAGCCGAGATCGAACGTGCGATGGCGCGGACGACCGATTGGGCGCAGCGATGTCTGCAATCCGAGCCTGCCGAAGGCCAAGCCCGCTTCGGCATCGTGCAAGGCGGAACCGAGCTCGACCTGAGGCTGTCTCATCTGGAGACGATCGCCGCCCTCGACTTCGACGGCGTGGCGCTTGGCGGCTTCTCGGTCGGAGAGCCAACGGTGCGCATGTACGAGCTGCTCGATCGGATCGCCCCGCGGATGCCCAAGGATCGACCCCGCTACCTCATGGGCGTCGGCACCCCGATCGATCTGCTCAAAGCGGTCTCGAGCGGGGTAGATCTGTTCGATTGCGTCCTTCCTACCCGCAACGCGCGCAATGGGCAGGCGCTCACCTGGGGAGGCCGGGTGAATCTCAAACAGGCCAGGCACCGCGACGACCAAAGCGCCCTCGATGCCCGCTGCGATTGCTCTGTCTGCACGACCTATTCGCGCGCGTATTTGCGGCACCTTTTCAAGGCTGACGAAATGCTCGGGCCGCGCTTGCTGTCCCTCCACAACTTGCATTTCTATGGCGCGCTGATGCGCAAAGCGCGCGAAATGATTCGTGTCGGCGAGCTTGGCCCCTGGGTCCAAGCGACGCTCGCACGGATTCACGAGGGGGACGAGGTCGGCGTCCCCGACCCCTGAGCGGCGTCTCTCCGAGATTCCATTGACGACATTCTGCCCGCGCGGTATGGGCCGACCTTCAGGGGTCGACCGCCGGGCCAGCAACGGCGCGTGGACGACGCGATTCCGGCGACTTTTCGGCAGAAGGTAGGGGCATGACACAGATCCAACGCGCACTGATTTCGGTCTCCGACAAAACAGGCGTCGTCGAGTTTGCCAAAGCGCTTGCCGAAGCTGGCGTCGAGATTCTTTCGACTGGCGGCACCGCCCGCGCGCTCCGCGAGGGCGGAGTCCCGGTCATCGACGTCTCGGAGTACACCGAGTCGCCCGAGATCATGGACGGTCGTGTCAAGACCTTGCATCCGCGGGTGCACGGCGGGATTCTCATGCGCGATAGTCTCGAGGACCGCGATGCGCTCCGCGGGATTGGTGGCAAGCCGATCGATCTCGTCTGCGTGAACCTCTATCCCTTCGAGCAGACAGTCGCGCGAGGCGCGTCTCACGAAGAGACGATCGAGAATATCGACATCGGCGGCCCCTCGATGGTGAGAAGCGCCGCCAAGAACCAGGCACGCGTCACGGTCGTGACCGAGCCCGCGGACTACGCGGAGGTGCTTGCCGCCGTGAAGTCCGGCGATGGTCCAAACGCGGCGCTCCGCGCACGCTTGGCCTCCAAGGCGTTTACCCAGACTGCGGCCTATGATGGCGCGATTTCCGCCTATCTGACCTCGCAAGGGACCGACTCCAAGTTCCCCGGGGCGCTCACCTTGAGCTTCACCAAGGCCTATGACGTTCGATATGGCGAGAACCCGCATCAGCAGGGCGCCTTTTACATCGAGCGCAACGCGCGCAACGGTAGCCTGGCCTTGGCTCAGTCGCTTGGCGCAGGGGGCAAGGAGCTCTCCTTCAACAACCTGGTCGACGTGGACGCCACCATCGAAGCCGTGCGCGAGTTCGACGGGCCGGCCGCGGTCGTCGTCAAGCACACCAACCCCTGTGGCGTGGCCACCGCGGCAACCCTCGAAGAGGCGTACCGCATCGCCCGGGAGGCCGATGCACAAAGCGCTTTCGGCGGGATCGTCGCCCTGAATCGCGAGGTCGACGAGGCGACCGCGAACACCGTTGCCGAGACTTTCATCGAGTGCATCATCGCACCGAACTTTGCGCCGGCGGCGCTCGAGCGGCTTCAAAAGAAGAAGAACCTCCGAATCCTGGCAACCGGAGAGTGGCTTCCAGCCGACTACGCTGCGCTCCAATTCAAACGCGTCGGTGGTGGCTTGGTCGTCCAGGATCGCGACGCCACCGGGCCGAGCGAGGTGCGTGCCGGCAAGGTCGTCACCAAGCGTCATCCGACCGACGACGAAATGCGCGCACTCGATTTCGCGTGGCGCGTTTGCAAACACGTGAAGTCGAACGCGATCATTTTTGCCAAGCCTGACCGAACGGTGGGCGTCGGCGCCGGGCAGATGGCGCGCGTCACCGCCGTTGGCATCGCCGCACAGAAAGCCGGCGAGCTTTCGAGGGGAGCGGTCATGGCTTCTGACGCCTTCTTCCCGTTTCCCGATGGCATCGAAGCCGCCGCTAAAGTCGGCATCACCGCCGTCGTTCATCCCGGCGGCTCCAAGGGCGACGACAAAGTCATCGCCGCAGCCGACGCAGCCGACATGGCGATGGTCTTCACTGGCGTGCGCCACTTCCGGCACTGACGATGCGGGTTCTCATCGTTGGAGGGGGCGCGCGCGAGCACGCGCTTGCATGGCGCCTGTCGCAAGACAGCGGAGTGGAGATCATCGGGGCGCCGGGCAACGCGGGCATCGCCGCGATCGGTCGAACGGTTCCCGTTGATCCAAGCGATGCCGACCGGGTCGTCGCGCTTGCTCAGAAAGAGTCTGCGGACCTGGTGGTCGTCGGCCCGGAAGCGCCTCTGGTCGCCGGAGTCGTCGACGCGCTCCGCGACCACGGCATCGAGGCCTTTGGTCCTAGTCGCGAGGCCGCGCAGCTCGAGGGTTCCAAAATTTTCTCCAAGGAGTTCATGGCGCGCCACGCGATCCCGACGGCGGGCTTCGCCGTCTTCGATGATCCGGATTCGGCCACGCGCTACATCCAAGAGGCCAACCGGCCTCTCGTCGTGAAAGCCGACGGCCTGGCCGCCGGCAAGGGCGTCATCGTGGCGAGCAATGCCGCGGACGCAATCGCCGGGGTCGATCGCATCATGCGAGAGCGCGCTTTTGGCGGTGCGGGCGATCGCGTGTTGATCGAGGAGTGCCTCGTCGGGCAAGAGGTAAGCTATCACGTCGTTTCCGACGGCGTGCGGTTCATTCCCCTGGCGCCTGCGCAAGATCACAAGCGTGCCTTCGACGGCGACGAGGGCCCGAACACCGGCGGCATGGGCGCCTACTCGCCGCCACCGGTCGTGACCCCTGGAATCGAGAAAAAGATCCTCGATCGTGTCGTCCAGCCGACGCTTCGTGGCATGGCCGCCGAAGGGCGACCGTTTCGCGGGGCGCTTTTCGTGGGGCTGATGATTGTCGACGGGGAACCGCTGGTTCTCGAATACAACACGCGTTTCGGCGATCCCGAGTGTCAAACTCTGATGACCCGTTGGAAGGGCTCGGTCCTGCCGCTCATTCAAGGCTCCGCCCAGGGTGATTTCGCAGGGCTGACACCGGAGTGGGAGGCGCCCGCTTCGCTCTGCGTCGTGCTCGCCGCGGGGGGCTATCCCGGCAGCTACGAAAAAGGGACGCCCATCCACGGGCTCGACGCTGCATCGGCGCTCCCGCACGTGACGGTGTTCCATGCCGGCACCGCGCTCCACGACGACACCGTTGTCACGTCGGGCGGACGCGTGCTCTCGGTCACCGCGATTGGTGAATCGATCGACGAAGCAGCCGAACGCGCCTACGAAGCGGTCGAGAAGATCGACTTCAAAGGCAAGCAATTTCGCCGAGACATCGGGTGGCGGGCCCGCAGCGGCTGATGGACGATCTCGCGGCGCTCGTTCGGGTTCTTGCGGAGGGCGGCGTGGTGGCCTGTCCGACCGAAACCTGGCTCGGACTGCTGGCCGATGCGCGAAACGAGAAGGCGGTCGAACGGGTCGCCGCGCTCAAGGGGCGGCCCTCTGACATGCCGATCGCCTTGCTTCTGCCGGATGCTGGCTCGGTGGCCGCGGTCGCGGAGCCCCCCAGTGCAGCGGCGCTGGCCCTGATCGCGAATCATTGGCCCGGCCCCCTGACGATATTGCTAACGGCGAAGCCAGGTTTGAATCCTCGGCTTTGCCGTGAGGGCAAGGTCGGGGTCCGAGTGCCCGGCCCGAGCCCAGCCGCAGACCTGGTTCGGGCGTTTGGCCACCCAGTGACCGCGACGAGCGCCAACCGGACCGGAGAGCCACCGCTCCGAAGCGCGGCGGAGCTGCCCGGCGAGCTCACCGAGGGACTCGGGGGCTTGGTGCCCGGCACCTCTCCAGGGGGCGCCCCGTCGACTTTGATCGACTCGACCCGGACCCCGATGGAGATCCTTCGAGCGGGCGCCGTCGAAATCGACCCGGCCGCTCTTTGACAGACCTGGGCATGCTGCGTCACTCTTCGCGAACGGAGGACCGATGGCGCTGATCGAAACTCAAGAAGCCGCACGTCGCTTGGCAAGGGCGATCTCGAGCGACCTTGCTCTCTACAACGAAGACAAGATTGCCGAGGGTGTTCGAAACGACACTCTTTTCGATGTGATGGAAGAGGAAATTCAAGAAGGACGCGACCTTTACCAAAGCCGTGTCGCACCCGAGCTTCTCGGTCGGAACCTCTACGACCGCGCCATCATCGACCTACTCGTTCGCTCTAAGGCGCACGTCGAATCCTCGATGTGGTAGGCCAGCGACTGCCATGAGCGCCATCCATGTCAGGCGGCTGGCCTCGGCTGGCTGCCTTGCTTTGCTCGCGTGCTTCTCCGCACCGGGATGCGGCGACGAGCCTGGCCCGAGCGGCGGCGCGGCCGGCACCGTTGGGGCGGGCGGCGTGGGTGGCGAAGGGGGAGTGGGCGGCAACCTACCGCTGCTCTGGGAGGGACAGAGCCGTGGGGTCCGTGTCTGTTTCAACGTCGCAGGCGACGGTTTGACGCTCGAAGCGAACCCCAACTGCAGCCTGTCGGGGGGGTTGGGGTACTCCTTCGACCTCGACGTCGACCTCGTTGGAGTCGATCAAGACGGTAAGCCATGCAGCTTGACACTTCGGTACGCGGATCCGGTCACCATCGATCAGGACAGCAACTCATTCCGAGCTTCCGACTTCCGGTTGGCGGGTGATGACGCAGTGTATGCGTTCTCCGGGCAGATCGTCCGGGAGTCGGCCTCGGGGATCGCACGACGGGACGAAGGCGATTCCAATTGTCGAGTCGGCTGGGCGGCTTCGATCTCCAGGGAATGCGACGACGCGGCGCAGGAAACCTGCCTCGAGCTTCTGGACTGCTGCCGGGCGATTCTGATCAATCCGGTCTTCTTCCAGACCTGCAATTCCGTGGTGCTCGAATGCGATCGGGTCCAATGCCAGACTGTGCTCGACGGCTACCCGCAGTGCGCGTCCGACGCGCAGCCCTAGGCCGGTCGACTAGTCTCGTCGAAGTGAGCGCAAGGCCTCTTGGAAATCCCCCGGCGGCTCGGTTTCGAACCGCATCGCCTCGCTGGTGATCGGATGGGCAAACGAAAGAACGGCCGCGTGAAGCGCCTGGCGCCCCAGCTCGGTGGCTACGCGGCGGAGCTTCGGGTCCCCAATCGACTTTCCATAGAGCGGATCTCCGAGGACAGGGTGCCCGTGTTCGGCGAGATGCACCCGAATCTGATGCGTACGCCCCGTCTCGAGCCGGCAGCGCACCAAAGCGCTTCCGTGCAAAAGCTCGATTGATTCTAGATCCGTGACCGCTCGGCGGCCTCGATCGGAGCGTGAGGTGAACTTCTTTCGACTCGCCGGATGCCTTGCATGCATGGTCTCGTAGCGGATCGACTTCGGCGGCCGTCCAAGCGCGATGGCGAGGTAGGCCCGCTCCAGGCTGTGTTGCTGAAACATCTCCACGAGTCCCTCGTGCGCCTGGGGGGTTTTCGCGACCACCATCACGCCGCTGGTGTCCTTATCGAGCCGGTGCACGATGCCCGGACGCAGCGGATCGGGGCCGCCCCGAACCTGGGCGTGGTGCAGCAGCGCGTTGACGAGGGTGCCGTCGGGGTGTCCGGGAGCGGGGTGAACCACGAGCCCGGCGGGCTTGTCGACGATGATCAGGTGCTCATCCTCGAACAACAACTGTAGAGGAATCGCTTGGGGCTCGGCGCTCATCGCCTCGGGCGGGGCAGGGTGAATCAAAACCTCTGCGCCATCCACAGCCTTGGTTTTGCGCGAAACCACCTCGCCAGACTGCTCAACCCGCCCCTGCTCAATCCAGCGCTGGAGCGCGCTGCGCGAGAATTCAGGGCAGCGCCGAGCCAGGACGCGATCGATGCGCTCTCCCGCGTCGTCCGCGGAGAGCGTGAGGACCGTCGGCGTCGGCGCCGATTCGGACATCGCTTACTCGAGTCTCTTGATGAGCTGGTGGGCGTTGGTCTGCATGTCGATGTTGCGGAACACGCAGATGCCCAGCTCGGGATTGAGGCTGTTGCAGTGATCGGCGATCTTGGCGACCGACGCCTCGTCGTACCGCGACCGATGGCCTGCGGGCCCCGGCAGGCGGAGGTAGACGATCTTGGAGTCCGGGGGTGGGTCGTCGGTCAGCGGGTCGTAGGCCGCGATGGCGGGCCGATCACCGCAGGCGGCGGCGATGTCGCCGGGCTTCCAGGCCTCCAAGTCGAAGACGACCGGAGGCATGTTCGATGGAAGAAAACCTAGAAACGCTCGAAGAGCGGCGCGGTTTGCCTTGCCGTGCTTGAACGTTTCATCGGCGTGAAAAATGACCGCCTTGGCTTTGAGGTCGCTGGCAAGCGCGGCCACCTCCTCGCAGGTCGCCTTGTTCTCTTTGGTGCGCCGAAAACCAGATTCGCTCACCGAGCCGGGCGCCACCACCGTGAAGAGGAAGCCCTTGGGCGCCTCCCGAATCCAGCGCCGCACGGTACCGGCGCCTGGGATGGCGATTTCGGTGTCCGAGATTTCCACCGCATCAAACTCCCGCCAATATCGGCTGACCGGCACGGGGAAACCGGAACATGCGACCACAAACATTGCGCGGGAGTATACAAGCTTTGGGGCAGAAGGCCCGAGCTGACTCGGGAATTGGCGGGAATTCATGGATTGAGCAGCGTCTCTGTTAGTATCGCTGCCGTGTCTGATTTCGGCTTCGACGCCTATGCGCTCGACGACCTGGATACCTCCGGGCAGCCGCATCCGTTGGAGATCGCACGCGATCTGATCGCGACTGGTCGGCCGCGTGAAGCACTCGATCTGCTGAGCGCTCACCACGCTCAACTGGACCACGACCCGGAGTACCTGCTGCTCTGTTCCGCTGCCTGGTGGGCGGATGGCGAAACGCTGCGCGCGCAGCAAGCGTTGCAGGGTGCAGCTCGGCTTGCTCCGGAGGACCCGAGGCCGCTGCAAGGGCTCGGCGAGCTGCTAGCCGAGCGTGGCGAGCACGACAAGGCCGAGCTCCTTTGGGCCAAAGCCCGTTTGCTGGAGCTCCAGGCGCGCGAGAGCGACCTGCCGCTGGATGATATCGGACCAACTGCGGAAGAAGACCTGATCGCGTTCGCGGAGCAACGCGAGCGAAAGACTCAAGGGGCGCTGACCCCGCGCCAGGTCTTGCTCGCCTTGGTGGCAGTGCTGTCGCTGACACTGCTGATCGCGGGCATCGTGATGGTGACGTCTCCTCGTGAAACGGCTTCGCCGCCCCGCGGCTCCGAACCTTCTGCGGTGGCCACCCTGGAAGACCCCGCGGCATCGGAGCCGGCTGCGGAGCTGGAGGCGCCGCCGGCGGTCGTGGAGGTTATAGAGCCCCAAGAGCCGATCGCAGTCGAGATCGTGGAGCCCCCAATGGCTGTGCTTCCCAAGCTCGCGGCGCCAACGGTGGCGGATCCTCCAAGGCCCCCAAAGCTTGATGGCAAAGCGGCCGCGTCAGTGACTCCGCGAAAAGCAGCGCCCACGCCACGCCCCTCTGGTTCCACCGGGTCTTCGTCTCCCGATACCACTGCCCCACCGGCAGAGGAGCCTCCAAGCGATGCCGTCGTTCGCGCAGAGTTGACCTCAATGGATCCGCGAGAGCTCACGAACCGGGCCGACGCGCTCTACGCAAAGGGCCACTCGGCGCTCGCTGCGAGTTACTACCGTCGCGCGCTAGAGATCGATCCCGATTACGCGCCAGCGCTGGTAGGCATGGGCCAGAGTATCTTGCGCGCCAAGAAATACTCCGACGCGATGAAGAATGCGACCCGTGCACTGCAGCTCGCTCGCGGCGTAGACGCGCGTCCCGGGCTGGAGGCTGCCGCGATCTATCAAATGGGTCGCGTACACTTCGAGCGGGGTGAGCGGGACGCGGCCCGTCGTTTGTTCCGGCAGTCCATATCTCTCCCGAGCGCGCCGCCGGAGGCCTGGTTCTACCTGGGCGAAGCGCTTTCGAGCGACAACAGCCCCGCGGCTCGGCAAGCCTATGAGAAGTATCTGGAGCTCGTGCCGAGGGGTACCTTGTCGGATCGGGCCCGTCGAGCAATTCAGTAGTATGCTCCGCCGATGGCGAAGAAACAGAACGACCGGCGCCAGGCGCGCAAAGAGCGAGCCAAAGAGGCCAAAGAAGCCAAACGCGAGGCCCAAGAACGCATGCAGCAACGTCGTCGTTTGCAGATACGCATTTCCGCAGCCGTTGCCGTCTTGACCCTGGCGATTGCCGCGGTCTGCTACTGGGTGCTCGATAACCGGCAACTGATGGGCATCACGCTTCTCATCGGAGGCGTGTTGTTTCTGGTGCTTGCGCTCGGCACCTTGGCCTCCGGTGTGCAGCCACGTGACCGAACGCGGGCGGGCTCCATCGACTACGGCAACCGTGACTGAGGAGAGAACCGTGGACGACCCCCAGTCGAAGCGTTGGGAGGCTGCCGAAGAAGGGATGGAGCTCTTGCACGCCGGTGAAGCCGACCAAGCGATCGACGAGCTCTTGCGCGTGGCGCGCGAAGACCCGCAGAACGAATACGCGTTTCACTTCTTGGGTCATGCCTATTTCGAGAAGGAAGCCTATCCGGAGGCGCTCAAGAGTTACGTGGAAGCCTTGAAGCTGGCGCCGGACTACGTTGGCGCGATGCTAGGCGCTGGGCAGACGCTTCGGATGATGGGCGAATACGACCGTGCGATCCGAATGGGTCAGCGCGTGCTCCGAAGCCAGCAAGACGATGGCGACGCCTTGTTCCTCGTTGGCGCGGCGCACTTCCAAAAAGGCGAGAATCAGGCCGCGAAACGCTATCTCGAACGTTTCCTCGAAACGAGTCCCGAGTTGGAAGTCGCCCTCGAAGTTGAGGGCATGCTGCAGGTCGTTCGCGGCGAGGTCTTGCCTTTTCCAGGCGCCGAGGACACGGTAGAGAACTAAGAGGAGCCTGCAATGAAAGCGGATCCCGCCGAGAAGCTGGCAGCTGAGTTGCCGTCAGATGACCACAAAGAGGGCCTGCGTGAACGAGCTGCTCAGTGGCGCGCCCAGGCTGTGCAGCCTGCGGTTGCCCGCCAGTCTCTGCGCAAGGAGCGCTTCGTCACGCACAGCGAGGTGGAGGTGCCCGACCTCTTGACCCCGGCCGACTTCGACGACAGCTATGAGCGTGATCTCGGCTTTCCGGGTCAGTTTCCGTTCACCCGCGGGGTTCAGCCGACGATGTACCGGGGCCGCCTCTGGACGATGCGAATGTTCGCGGGGTTTGGAACGCCCAGGCAGACCAACGAGCGTTTTCGGTATCTGCTCAATCAGGGGCAGACCGGGCTGTCGACCGCCTTCGATTTCCCGACCCTGATGGGATACGACAGTGACTCGCCGCGTTCCCTCGGTGAGGTAGGCATGGTCGGCGTGGCGGTCGATACGCTTCGCGACATGGAGATTCTGTTCGACGAGATCCCGCTCGACCAGGTCACTACCTCGATGACGATCAACGGCCCCGCCGCGGTGCTGCTCGGCTTCTACGTCGCCCTGGCCGATAAGCGCGGAGTTCCGCGCGATAAGATCGGCGGCACGGTCCAAAACGATTGCCTCAAGGAGTTCATCGCGCAGCACGCCTGGGTGGTGCCCCCGCGTCCGGCGATGCGCATCGTCACCGACTCGATCGAGTTTTGCGCGAAAGAGGTGCCACGCTGGAACAGCGTCAGCATCAGTGGCTATCACATTCGTGAAGCCGGCTCGACTGCCGCGCAGGAGCTCGCGTTCACGATTGCCGATGGGTTGGAGTACGTGAAGTGGGCTGTCGACCGGGGCCTGGACGTCGACGAATTCGCGCCGCGTCTCTCGTTCTTCTTCGACGTTCACAACGACTTCTTCGAAGAGATTGGGAAGTTCCGCGCGGCGCGCCGGATGTGGGCTCGATTGATGAAAGAGCGGTTCAACCCGAAGAACCCGAGGTCGTTGATGTTGAGGACGCATGCGCAGACCGCGGGTGTGTCGCTCACGGCCCAGCAACCCTACAACAACGTGACGCGCGTGGCGCTTCAAGCGCTCGCCGCGGTGCTCGGCGGGACCCAGTCGCTTCACACCAACAGCCTCGACGAGACCTACGCGCTCCCGACCGAAGAAGCGGTCACCGTCGCGCTCCGTACGCAACAGATCATTGCCGAGGAGTCGGGCGTCACCAATTCCATCGACCCCTTGGCGGGCAGCTATTTCGTCGAGTGGATGACCAACCGCCTCGAAAAAGAAGCTTTGGACTACATCCGCAAGATCGACGAGCTGGGTGGCATGGTCGAGGCGGTCGAGCAGGGCTACCCGCAACGCGAGATCGGCGCATCGGCCTACCGCCTGCAGCAGCAAGTCGAGCGTGGCGAAAAGACAGTCGTTGGGGTCAACCGGTACGAACAGGACGAGCAGCCCGACATCCCGACCCTTCGCGTCGATGAATCGATTCAAAAGGAGCAGGTCGAAGCGTTGGCAAAGGTCAAAGCCGAGCGAAACGACGCGGCGGTTTCAAAGGCGTTGGCCGCGATTGCAGACGACTGCCGCATGGATCGCAACGTGATGCCAGGCATCATCGAAGCCGCCAAGGCGTACTGCACGGAGCAAGAGGTCTGCGACGTGTTTCGGGAGGTGTTCGGCCAGCACCAGGATCGGCCGGAGTTTTAGGCAGTGCCAGTGCCAGCGCCCGGCGATGAATAGTTCCGTTCTACGACCCGGTCATCCGCAACCACATGGCGACCAGCATGGCGGCCACCATAAGCGCCAGGACCACGGTGCCGACGAGGTCCTCCACGCGTTTTCGCCGCGTCTGATCGTCTAGGGAGCCAGGGATGGTGGAGCCGTGCGTCGCGGCCTCCGCGGGCAGGGGCGCGGGCGGAGGGATCGGGCGACGCAGACTCGGGTCGGGAAGCGCGGGAGCTGGATTGATCACTTCGTTCCACTGCTCTTGGCGTGCCCGCGGCCTCGGGACAACGTGACTGCGCTCCACGCCGGCGACGCCACGATGATCGGAGGCGGGTTCTCGGAGCACCCGCACCACTTTGGTCGTGGTGTCTCTGCGCTTTTTCCGGAAATGACTCGGTCGGCGTTTAGCCTTTCCGGGGAGCTCCGGTTTGTCATCAGGGTGCGGCACGGGTCTTTGTCTCTCCACCACCCCCAACGGCTTCGTTTTCGAGTATACCGCTCAATTGTTCAGTGTCATCGAGGAGCTCGACTTTTCGAGACTTTGCTTACAATTCGACGGATGGAGTGGACCGACGCAGCGGAGTTGATCGACGGCGACCTCGAGGGTCGCTTGGTGTTCACCTGCGAGCACGCTTCCGCGGCGCTTCCCGAGCCGTGGACCTGGCCACAACAAGACCGATGGCTGGTCGATACGCATTGGGCGATCGACATCGGTGCCGCCGACTTCACGCGACGGGTCGCCGCCCTCATGAACGCGCCAGCCGTGCTTTCGTGCTTCTCGCGCCTCTTGATCGATCCGAACCGGCCGCTCGACTCGGACACCTTATTCCGTGAAAACGCCGAGGGCAGGACGGTTCACTTGAACGAAGCGCTCCTCGACGCAGAGCGAATCCGCCGAATCGAGCGCTTCTACGAGCCCTATCACGCCGCGGTCAGCTCGATCGTCGAGCGCAGCGCCTGCGACACGGTGTTCTCCATCCACACCTTCACCGACGACTACGAAGGCGAGAAACGGCACCTGGAGGTTGGGGTCCTGTTCGACGACGACGAGGAGCCGGCCTACCGGCTCGTCCGGCACCTGGCAGATGCCGGCTTTCACGTGGCGGCGAACGAACCATGGTCCGGCAAAATCGGCCTCGCGTACTCGTCCGTGCGTCACGCCCAGGAATTCGGCCGTTGCGCGCTTGAAATCGAGGCGCGCCAAGACCTGATCGTCGACGAGTCGTTTTCCGGGAGGCTTGCGGAAGCGCTCGCGAGCTTCTTCTCCTAAGCTTGCACCCATGCGACGACTTCGCTCCGAGCAGACCGGGCTCTCTTACCTCTCTTCTGGAGCCGATGACGCTCCCTTGGTGCTCTGCCTGCATGGCTTTCCCGACATTCCGCGAACCTGGGGGCCGTTGTCGGAGCGTCTTCGCGACGCCGGCTATCGCGTGGCGAGCCCCTGGTTGCCAGGCTACGCCCCTTCGTCGCTCGAGGGGCCCTTTGACCCCGCTACGCTGGCACGGACGATCCTCAGCTTCGTCGACGAGCTCTCGCCTTCGGAGCCGATTCGGATCGTCGGTCATGATTGGGGCGCGTTCATCACCCAATGCGCAATGTCGCTCCAGCCAGAGCGTTTTCGCGCCGCGGCCATGCTCGCGGTCCCTCATGTCTTGGCGATCGAAGCAAACATCGAGCGGTATCCGCGCCAGCTCGGTCGAAGCGCCTACATGGGGCTATTTCAACTGCCTTTCCTGTCGGATCGCCTCGTGCGGCTCCGCAACTTCCGTTTCGTCGAGCGCCTCTGGGAAGTCTGGTCACCGGGATACGATCCAGGACGCGACTATTTCGACGAGCTCAAAATCTGCCTACGTTCGAGCATGCCTGCCCCGATCCGATACTATCGGGCGCTGCTCTCGCCGAAGGTCGTTCTCGCGGTGCGCCGGATGGTCGGGACAAAACCCATCGTCGTTCCGACGATCTACCTGCACGGCGAGCGCGACGGTTGCATCGGGCCAGAGATCGCTGATGGCCAGGAAAAGCACTTCAGCGCTCTTTTCGAAATGGTCAAACTCTCAGACGCAGGCCACTTCTTGCATTTGGAGCGTCCCCGCGAGGTGAACGCAGCGATTCTTCGGTGGTTTGAGGGGCACTAGCAGGGGCAGCGTCAGCGCCAGCGTGCCTGCCTGGGTCTAGACGCCTACTAGCGGCAACTGCCGGCGCAGCCCCACGTTGTCGGTGACTGGAACCGGATAGCGGCCACTGAAGCATGCGCTGCAGAAACCGTCGCCGCCGACTGCGCCCTTCAAGCCTTCGAGTGAAAGGTAGCCGAGGCTGTCGGCGGTCACGTACTCGTTCACTTCTTCGACGGTGTTGTGCGCGGCGATCAGCTCTTCACGGGTCGGGGTGTCGATGCCGTAGAAGCAGGGCCAGATGGTGGGCGGCGCACTGATTCGAAGGTGGACCTCGGTCGCGCCGGCGTCCCGAATCATCTTCACGATCTTGCGGCTGGTCGTGCCGCGAACGATCGAATCGTCGACGACGACGACCCGCTTTCCTTCCAGCAGACTCTGCACCGGGTGCAGCTTGAGGCGGACGCCGAAGTGTCGAATCGATTGGGCAGGCTCGATGAAGGTGCGGCCCACGTAGTGACTTCGGATCAGGCCCAGCTCGAAGGGGAGACCGGCGGCTTCGGCATAGCCAAGCGCCGCCGCCACGCCGCTATCGGGCACGGGCACGACCATATCCGCTTCGACCGGTTGGTCTTCCCACAGAGCACGCCCCATACGCTTGCGGGCGTCGTAGACGCTAATGCCATCGAAGGAAGCGTCGGGCCGCGCGAAATAGACGTACTCGAAGATGCACATGTACCGACGCTCAGCGCTGGTTCGGAAGGGCCGGAGGCTTTGGAGACCGGACTTGGCGACGACGACCATTTCACCGGGCTCGATGTCACGGAGATACTTCGCGCCGATCAGTTGAAACGCGGGTGGCTCCGAAGCGATGACGTACGCGTCGTCGAGCTGTCCGAGGCACAAGGGACGGAACCCATAGGGGTCGCGCACCGCCACGAGCTCGTCGGGCGAGAGAAAGACGAGTGAGTACGCGCCCTCGACTTGATGCAAAGCGTCGGCGACGCGGTCGATCATGGTTTCGGCCTTCGAGCGCGCGATGAGGTGAACGAGAACCTCGGTGTCGCTGTCCGACGAGAAGATCGAACCGTCCTTTTCGAGCTGGTGGCGTAGGGCGAGGCCGTTGGTCAGATTGCCGTTGTGGGCGACCGCAATCGAGCCATGGCCGCAGTCGACTGCAAGCGGCTGCGCGTTCTTGATGTGACTGCCGCCCGCGGTCGTGTAGCGGACGTGACCGATGGCGCTGCTGCCGGGCAGCTTGTCGATTTGATCGGCCGTGAAGACATCTTGAACGAGGCCCATTCCGCGGTGTACGAAGAGCTGTTCGCCGTTGCTCGAAACGATGCCCGCGGCTTCTTGCCCCCGATGCTGCAGCGAGTGCAGGCCGAGATAGGCCAGATTCGAAGCCTCATCGGCCCCAAACACACCAAACACCCCGCATTGATCATGGAAATGATCGTCGTCCATCCAGCGCACGGCGCGTTCATAGCGCCGGGCCCCCCCCGCGTCCATGAGTCCCGCATGCCCTCGGTCCGGGCGTGCGCTAGAACCCGCCGATTGCGATGCCACGGGTATTGAAGCGAATTGAATCGGTCGTGCCTCGAAGGGCCTCCGGCTACGGCGGCAAAGCCCGGGGCCTCGCTGCGCTTGCGCGAGCCGGCTTCCCCGTTCCTGCCGCTTACGCCATGCCTGGCTGGGTGGGCGATTCGTTCTTTTCGAGTGTTCTCGACATTGCGGATCGTCCGAGGGCGCTTCTGCGCACGCCGCACGTCTCGGATGCGCGCCTGCAAGCGATCGCCGAGCGGGTACGGCAAGCGACCCTTCCGCAAGACGTGGTTCGGAGCGTCACCGATGCCTTGCTCGCGATGCGAGATGAGGGCGCCACCAGCTTCGCCGTACGCTCTTCGGCGATGCACGAAGACCAGGAAGGCGCGTCGGCCGCCGGGCTGCATCTGACCCTCCTCAACCTGATGCGCGAAGACGAGGTGCTCGATGCGATCAAGGTCTGTTGGTCGAGCCTCTTTCGCCCTCGTGTGCTGTCGTACCTGCGCGCGCTCGGCGATGAGATCCCAGTCTCGGTCGGCGTGGTGATTCAGGCCATGGTTCCAGCCCAGGTTTCGGGGGTTTTGTTCACAGCCAACCCGCTCACCGGGGACGCCGGGGAGGTCGTTATCAACGCCGCGTATGGCTTGGGGTCGTCGGTGGTAGACGGCCGGGTGACGCCGGACACCTATCGAGTCGACAAGGCCACCGGCCAGCTACGCGACCGGGTCCTCGGCGAGAAGGCCCAGCAAACCTTGCTCGATCGATCGGGCGGCGTTCGTGAGGTCGAGGTCGCTCCGGCAGATCGTGAGGTTCCGGCGCTGAGCGAGCCGCAGCTCTTGCAGCTGACCGAGCTAGCTACCCGAGTCGAAAGCCATTTTGGGAACGCGCGCGACGTCGAGTGGGCATTCGCCGAACACGAGCTTTACGTCTTGCAAGCGCGACCGATCGCGGTTCCGAGCATGCGAACCCGACGCAGCTCACGACGCGATCGTCAGGTCGATCGCCGCAAGATCGTCTGGAGCAACGCAAACGTCGGAGAGGCGCTTCCCGGAGTCGCCACGCCATTTACCTGGTCTGTGCTCAGCCAGTTCAGCGAGCTCGGCTTTCGCCGGGCATTTGGCGCCATGGGCTGTGCGGTCCCGCGCGACGCCGAGCTCGTCGGCGACTTTCGCGGTCGGATCTACCTCAATCTCACGGAATTCAGCGCGATCTTGTCCCAGATTCCGTGGATCGATCCGGCCGCTCTGGTTCGGCTCGGGGGCGGACAGTACGCGTCCGAGCTCGACGACGTCGTCGCCGGGCGGAGCTCTGCGGGCTTCTTCCTCCGTTTGCCTCAGACGGTTTCACGATATGCCCGCGAGAACTTCCGCCTGAAGGCGCGAGTCGACGAGTTCGAATTGTATTTCTCTGACGAGCGAATGCGAATTAACGGCATTGACCCTCGTCTACTCGAGCCCAGTGGCCTCGACCGAATGCTCGGAGACGTCGAGCACCTCTTGGACGAGACGGGCTCGATCATGTTGACTGCGTACGCAAACCTGCTGACCGCCACGCTCGTGCTCAATGGCTTGTTGCGGACCTTCGCGGGGAGCCAGGGATCGGGCTTCTACCGCGAGCTGCTTTCGGGCTTGCAAGACGTCGACAGCGCGCGTCCCGGGTTCGTGCTGTGGCAGATCGCCCAGCTCGCACGCGACGAGCCCGAGCTGGCGGACCGCATCCGGACGGCGAACCTCAAAGAGCTCACCGTGGCGGGCCTTCCAGGCGGCCGCACACGGGAAGCCATGATTCGCTTCCTCCAAGACTATGGCTTCCGAGGCATCCGCGAAGCCGAAATTGCCGCGCCGCGCTGGTCCGAAGACCCTACGCTCATGTTCGCGACGCTGCGCTCGCATCTTGCGGGTACGGTCGACCTGGTTCAGCGCGGGCGCGACCTGCAAGCCGTCCGCGAAGAGGCCGAAGAGAGGCTCAAGAAGAGCGTTCCGTTCCCGCTTCGGCCCGCGGTTGCAAAGCTCCTCGGCTTGGTGCGCCGCTTCACCCGAATGCGGGAGCACCTGCGCGGTCACGTGGTCGAGGTTCTCGGCATGTTTCGCCGTGTCGCCCTCGAGGCCTCCCGTCGGATCGAAGCCCGCGAGCCCGAGGCCGGCTCGGATGCCGTGTTCTTTTTGACGCTCGGGGAAGTTCGGCGGGTTCTCTACGACGAGAACGAGCGCGTCGCGATCCGCGTCCAGCGGCGCCGCTTGGAGCACGATCGCAACCGGGCGCTGCCTGAGCCGCCAACGACGTTCGTAGGCTTCCCACCCGATGATCTGGGCGTTGCTTCCAAGGCAAAGCGTCTGCGCGGGCTGGCGGCGAGTCGGGGTGTCGCCGAGGGCAGGGTGCGCATCCTCCGCGATGCCGCCCAGGCGGCCCACTTCGAGCCCGGTGAAGTGCTCGTGGTGGCGGCCGCGGACACCGGATGGGCACCGTTGTTCCTGGCGGCCTCGGGTGTCGTCACGGAGCTCGGCGGCCCTCTCTCGCATGCGGCGATCATTTTGCGAGAGTACGCGGTGCCCGCCGTGGTCAATGTCGCCAATGCAACCCGCTCGCTTTGCGATGGCGACATCGTTCGAATCGACGGTGACGCAGGCACGGTGGAGATCCTCGGTGCCTGAGGGCGAGAGCACCGAGCCCGAGATCATCCATCACGACGAGCATCTCCTGATCGTCCACAAGCCTCCGGGCCTCCCGACGACCGCTCCACGTGCGGAGGACCCGTCGCTCGTTCAGTGGGTATCCAAGCAGTTTGCGGACCTCAAGGCACACGCCACCTCTCGCCTCGACTCTCAAGTCAGTGGATTGGTGACCTTTGCGCTCACATCGGAGGCGAATCGGACGCTGCTTGACGCGCGGCGTGCGGGGACCTACGCGCGTGTCTACCTCGGCATCACCCTCGAGGTGGTGCCCGTCGAGGCGGGCGACTGGGCCCGGCCGATTTCCATCGATCCAAGCAATCCCAAGCTCCGTGTCGCAGGCAAGGGCCGCGGCGAGCGAGCCGCATTGACTCGGTACCGCGTGACCGCCCGCAGCCCGGGCGCGACACTTCTCCGGCTGATGCCCAGGACCGGTCGAACGCACCAGATCCGAGTGCATGCGGCGTGCGCAGGCTGCCCGCTCTTCGGCGATCACGGGTACGGTGGCAAGCGGCGCGCAGTCCTGCCTGACGGTACGGTCGTCACGGCGCGACGGGTGATGCTCCACTGCGCCCGGCTGAGTTTTCCGTCGCCGTCGGGCGGCGCGCAGCTGCGGTTCGAAGTGCCCGCACGACTCGACATGCAAAGGATTTGGATCGCCCTGGGCGGGACAGCCTCGGACCTTCAGCCCTGACGCTTGGACGAGAACTTCGTGCCCGCGGGCGCGTCCTTTGGCCTGTTGAAATGGGCTTCGAGCTCGCGATGAAGAATCTCCTGCACGTCTTCTTGGAGCCCGAGCGGGTGTCGAATCAGCCGCTCGATGTTTCGCTGGTAAACGAAGAGGCGTCGCTGCTCTTCGCCTCCCGTGGTGGTGGCCATCTCGTCCAGCAGCAGTGGGGTTCGTGGGTCGACGCCCTCGGCCACGACCTCCAGGCCGGGCAGGTCGCTCACCATGATTAGATTGCCTTCCAGGCGCTGCGTGAGTCCCTCGGGGAGCGCCCGCAGCGCGGACTGCACGATCTTCTCGAAGCGCCCATGCGTCGGCGACCAAGGAGGGCTCGGAAGCAGTCCGTCGAGATGCCGCGTCTTGAGGAAGGCCAGTGCGGCTTCGCCATGACGCTCCTGCCGGTCGCGCAAGAGTCCAACATAGTAGAGTACATCGGGGGATGCGTCCGGGCGGGATGCTGCGCGTTCGATCAAAACGGCCGCGGCATCGATCTGGTCGAGCTCGAAGTGCGCGCGCCCGATCAGGAAGTCGAGCTGTTCGTTTTCGTAGGGACCTTCCGGCAGCCCGAGAAGAAGCTCGGCAGCGGCAGCTCGGTCGCCCTGCTGGAGCAGCGCGTCGACCTTGAGTACGGACGCATCCGCGATGTCGTCCGCCGTTTGACAGCTTTCGAGCGCCTGGTCGAGCACGCGAATCGCCTCCGCCAGGCTTCCCAACGGGTGAATTAGAAGCTCGGCAGCGTTGAGCATCGCCTCGAGGTAGTGCTCATCGAGGTCGATGGCCTGGCGGTAATGCTCGAGCGCCATGTCCAGATTGCCATTGGCGGCATGGATGTAGCCGATGAGGTTGTGCGCATCCGGCGATTCGCCGTCGAGCTCGAGCGTCTGCTCGGCCGACGCCATCGCGCCGCTCAAGTCACCCTGCGTGACCAACTCCCAGCCGCGGTCGAGGTGCGCGCTGAGGCGGTCCATAAATCCTTCGATTGGCTCGGACATCACTAATTCCGAAACTTACGTGGCGGGTTTGGGACGTCAAGCGGAACCGTAGGCTATCATGCATTTGAAATGTTGAGGGTTTTTCCGTTTGCGGGAATCATCGTGATCTGTTCCTGCGTGACCGAGCCGGTGCCGGCAGGCCAGACGATCTCGGTGGGCACTGCCGATTACGGCTACCTTCGTGATGCCGTTGGCCTCGCCGACCGCGGCGAGGGCTATCGGCGGCTGCGGCCCCAGGACCGAACGCAATACGGCACGGAGACTCTCGTTGGTGCGATCGAGCGCGCGGCCCGTGAAGTAGCCCACGCATTTCCAACTGGACCCCCGCTTCGGGTTGGCGATCTGTCGAGCCACCTGGGCGGCTCGCACGAGAGGCATCGAACCCATCGCACTGGCCGGGACGCCGACCTTTTGTTTTTCGCGAGAGACGTCGGCGGGCTCACCACGAGTCCCGATCCCTGGCTCCGGTTCGACCGGTTTGGATTCGCGATCCTGCCCGGCGAGTCGGTCCGCTTCGACGAAGCGCGCAATTGGCACCTGGTGCGCAGCTTGCTGATGGACGACGAAGCCCGCGTGAAATGGCTCTTCTGCTCGAATGAGCTCAAGGTTCGGCTTCTGCGCTACGCCGCGCGCCACGAGCGTTCGCCTCAAGCGCTGGTTCGAGCCACCTGGGTCCTTCATCAGCCATCGCGCGGCGAGCCACACGACGATCACTTTCATCTCCGCGTGGGCTGTGGGCCCAAGGAACGGCATCTCGGTTGCAGGGAACAAGCGCCCCACTGGCCGTGGCTGAGCGACCCCGCGCGCAAGGAGGACAGTCGCGCAAGTGTCGCCGCCAACGATGCCGGCATCCTTCGTTGGCTATTTGCCGAGGAGCATTTGGATCAGGGCAGCGACATCGCCAGGCTTGGCCTCGACACCGCAGCGAAACCATCCTCGATCGCCCGTCACTAGGTCGGTCAGAGCGCGGTGCTTTTCGGTGGCGCCCCAAACCAAGACCGCGGAGTTTTTGGGCAGCTCGTGCGCCAACGTCGCGATCGTGGCGGGTTGGACGGAAGCCTCGACGCAATCGATGACGAGCAGTGGGCTCAAGGATGCGGTGGCCTTGACGTTGTCGAGAAACGCGACGACGTCCTCGATTTGCTGTACCGCCGCGGCGGATCCGACCTTCTTGGCGATCTCGTCGTATCGCGCACGGTCGCGGGTCGCGACGAAGACCATCGGTAGCGCGGAGCCCAAGGGTTGAATCGTGGGGTACTTCGAGGTGCTGGGCTCCGATGGATGACCGCTGTGCTTCCTGCTGACGCCCGAGCTCGCCCGTTCGCGGCCAAGCTTCCGCGTCGCGTCCTCGCGAGCGTCGTCCTGTGGCGGCTGAGAGCCGATCGTTTCGGCGAACATCAGCATGGGCTCGAGGTTCTGCATCACGGCGTCCGTGGCGGCGTTGCCAAGATAGAACTCCATCGCGCTTCGGAGATGCTTATCCACGAAGCGGTGCAGGCGATCCCCCGCGCCCGGGATTTCATGCTCCCGTGCCATGTGCAGGGCGCGATGGAGGATCTGCACCTGCACCTCTGGGGTCGCGACGCTCTCGATCGCTTCTCGGACCATCCGGGCAATCGGGTTTTCCGTTTGCCCCTGATCCTCGTCCCCGGATGCAGAGTCTATGCGAGCTACCACAATACCATAATATTACCGTGATTTCGCGACGAGGCCAAACCCTGCCGAGTGGTGCGACTTGGGGCCTCCGTGGTACATCGCGGACATGCTCGTGATGGGGGTCGACGAGAACGGCCTGGGGCCGCGCCTGGGGCCTCTGGTGGCCACGTCCGTGGTTCTCGAGGCTTCACGCTATCCCAGAGCGGCGCTGTGCAAGCGGGGGCTTGGCCTTGGGCTGACCGACAGCAAGGAGACAGGTGGCTTCGGGAGGATGGCGTTCATCGAATCGGTGGCCCTGGCTCTGGTGGAACGTGGCGGAGCAGGGCTGCCTGCCTCATTGGATGACTTTCTCGACCGCGTTGCGCCTCTGTCCCGCCCACGGCTACGTGCTTGCTGTCCAGACGAAGCGACCGCGCGGCAGTGCTGGGGAGTCGACCTCTCGCTGCCGATGTTCGGAGGCAATGCGGCTCACGGCAGGCAGCTGCTCGATAAGCTGATCGGCCGATCGAGCCTTCGCATCGTCGACGTTCAAAGCCGTGTCGCCTGCGCTGGCATGCTCAACGCAAAGCTCTCGCGTGGAACGAACAAGCTTGCCGTCGATCTCGAGCTGTTCGAGGATCTGATCGCTTCGGTCCATGTCCGCCACGGCTCTCCGCTGCTCGTCCTTTGCGGAATGATCGGTGGCATCCGCGACTACGCCTCACGTTTCACCCGTTTCGATTCCAATCGGGTCGAGGCTCTGGCCGACCGTCGCGGCCAGCGCCGATATGCGGTCGACCGCGTGGGCGAGCTTCGCTTCGAAGTCGATGCAGATGCTCGGCACCTTCCGGTCGCGCTCGCCTCCATCGTGGGAAAGTACGTGCGCGAGGTCTGCATGCACCGGATTGGCGCGTTCTACCGAAACGACCTCCCTGGGCTGATGCTCGCGAGCGGCTACCACGACCCGGTGACCACGCGCTTCATCCAAGCGACCGAGCGATCGCGCCGCCGCCTCGGCATCGCGCCCGATTGCTTCCAGCGGCACGCCTGATGGCTGTGCTAGAAGGCGGGTATGTCTGAGCGAGACAGGGCTCCGCGCTGGGTACTGTGGCTGGGTGTTTCCCTCGCCGTCGGGTGGCTGCTCTTCACTCTGCGCGGCGTGCTGGCGCCGGTCTTCTTTGCCTTCCTGATCGCGTACATGCTCGACCCGCTAGTCGATCGGATCGAGCAGAGCCGGCTTCTCCGCGACCGCTCGATTGGCCGCGCCGTCGGCATTGCGGTGCTTCTTCTGGGTGTCTTCGCGATCGCGGTCATTTCGCTGCTGGTCATCTTACCGATGGTCTACGAGGAGATCTCGAGCTTCGTGAAGCGATTGCCCGGGCTCGTCGCACGCAGCCGCGCGGAGTGGGAGCCAATCCTCCTCGAGTACGGCCTGCAAGTTCCCAACTCGGTGGGCGACGCGTTCGAGGAGCTGCACCTCGACCTCCAATCGGTTCTCACCAAGGGCTACACCCCCGCCACGGCCGTCGCAAAATGGCTTCTTGGTGGGACGGCTTCGGCGGTTGGTGCAATCGTCGCCTCGCTGATGATCCCGGTCTTCGCGTTCTACCTTCTCTACGACTTCGATGCTCTCGTGGCCCGGGCCGCGGACTTGATTCCACCGCGACATCGGCCACAGGCCTACGGCTTCTTTCGCGAGGTCGACGAGGTGCTCGGGCAGTTTTTCCGAGGTCAGTTCACCGTCATGGCCATCTTGGCTGTCCTGTATTCGGTTGGGTACGGGTCGATCGGGGTGCCCTTGGCGCTGCCGATCGGGATCATGGCGGGCTTGCTCTCCTTCATTCCGTATCTCGGGAGCACCCTCGCGCTCGGTACGGCTCTGCTGATGACCGCGCTCGACTGGCAGGGTTGGACGCAGGTCCTCTGGGTGCTCGGCGTACACGCGATCATTCAGGGCCTGGAGGGCTTCGTGATCACGCCGAAGATCATGGGGGACACCGTCGGGATTTCTGCAATCGCGGTCCTGTTCGCGTTGCTGGTGGGCGCGGAGCTGCTGGGATTCACTGGGGTCTTGCTTGCAGTCCCCGCCGCTGCGGTCATCAAGATTTTGATCCAACGAATCGACGGCGGGTATAGAAAGTCGGAGTTCTTCATCGGGCGAAACGCCAAGACGCGCAGCGCTAGCGAGCCGTCGAAAGACTAGACACGTCGACGGTCACTTCGATGGTGCGTTCGCGAGCCGCCACGCGAGCCGAATGCAGCACGTTCGTCCATGGCGGCTCGACGTTCTCGGGCGGCGAGGCGATCCAATCGCGAATGCGCTCTGCATCTTGAGCTGCGAGCTCCACACTGCCCACGTCGATGGAAAGCGTCACGGTCCCGGCGCTTCCAGACTCGACGAACAAGCCGATGGTTTGCGCGCCTTCTAGCGCGGAGGGTCCGTCCGACCGCTTCGCCACCCGCTCCAACGCAGACATCCAATGGTCCGGGGGCTCCAAAATCGCAGAAATGCTGCTGCCGCGACTCAAGAGCGGCCAACGCTCGGCAATGCGGCCCCGTTCGACGAGCGCGGGCGCCGTACCGCGCCGTACCGCGATGGCCTCCTTCACGGTCGTCACAGAGCCGGCGATGATGGTCCGGTCATCGATCACTGCAATTGCGCTCCGCTGATCGAGGTTTGCCTGCATAGGCCCTGCTGGACCGTCGATGCGAACGATCGAGCCACCGCGGCCTTCGACGAGTGCACGGTGACAGGCCGCCAAGGTTGCGGCGCTTGCGGCACGTCCCTGCAACATCACGCCGATCGATTGAAGCGGTTGATCGTCGGGACCGCGAACCCAAACGATGACTTCAGTCAGTGCCTTCATCGGATCCAGAGCGCAGATCGCTTCGATCTCGCTCAGCTGCTCGTCGGCAACGAATGCGGCAATCAGCGTCTTGGCCGCAGCTGTATCTTCGAGCGAGGCAGCGTCGATCCTCAAGATGGCACGGGCCGTGCTCGGAAGCTGATGGAGCAGCCGATTCCCCCGTAGCGTTTTTGCGTGTTGCATCGCCGCGAAGAGCAAGCCCGCCATGCTGATCGAAACGACGGCGGCCACCTTGAGCGAGCGAGACACGGCTCGAGGGTAGGAAGTTCTTTTCACGGGGCAAGCCCTCGTGCTAACGGGTGCCCCATGCCATGGCGCCGAATGCGGTTACGCAATGCCGAGGTCCTCGCGCGTTGTGATGAGAGCGGGGAGCTCGTCGCACGCGAGGGCAGGGTCGAGGTTCGGTATAAACCCAATGACGGAAGGGCGTATTTCGCGGGCGCCTCGAATTTGAAGCCGTCCGGAGCAACCTCGCAGATCGAGCCAGATTCGTTTTGCGCGCCCGGCGAAGCGGTGCAGAAGGCAAAGAAGGCAAGCAAAAAGCCCGCGGGCGCAGCCTCCTCCAAAGAATCGGCGGCCCCCGAAAAGCCGGAAGGTGACGAAGTGCTCGTCTACGCGGACGGCGCCTGCAGCGGCAACCCTGGCCCGGCAGGAGTCGGCGCAGTCGCGCTCTGGGCGGATCAGAGACGCGAGCTCAGCGAGTACATCGGGGAGGCGACCAACAACATTGCCGAGCTGACGGGCATTCTTCGCGCGGCAGAGCTTGCAATGGAGCTGGGCAGGCCGCTCCGGCTCTACACCGATTCGACGTATTCGATCGGCGTGCTGACGCAGGGTTGGAAGGTCCGTGCCAACAAAGAGCTGGTCGCCAAAGTGCGACAGGCGCTAGACACACATCCCGACGCCAAGCTCTATCACGTCCGCGGCCACCAAGGGGTGCGACTCAACGAGGAGGCCGACGGGCTCGCCGTCCGCGCGGTGCAGGACAAATCCTCTACGGGCTGGGTTTCGCCTTGAAGCGGCGCGCCGCTTCTTCGAGGGTAACGAGCTCGAAGCCGCCCTCCCGAATCACCTGAACTGCGGTTCGCAGCGAGCGAAGCTTCTCCGCCGCCGTTCGCCTCAAGTCCGCACGATACGGTCTGAGCGCCTCGAGCCCGTCTTCGTAGGCGTCGGCCACGTCGAATCCATGGAGCTCGAGATTGATGAGCTCCCTCCGGAGCATCTGCTTGCTCAGCCGCTCGGCGAGTTGGTCCCCGCCAAGGACGAGGGAAGTTCCGATGTAAGGGAGCTGCAGCGGCGTTACGCCGATCGGCAGTTCCATCATACCGTCCCCCTTTCTCCAGTACGGCCGCCCGATCCGGTACGGCTCCCGGGGCGCGCGTAGAACTGCTGGCTGGTCCAAGATGCTCGAGCTCTTTCGGCCTCGAAGCCTGATCGCCGCCCGCGCTGCGGCCTTCAACGCGTAGTAGCTCGGGCACGGAAAGACGCTCGAATCGTACTCGACCCCGGACGCTTCGAGCGCGCTGAACAGCACGTCGCTAACGCTGTAGCCCGGCGCGCGAAAACCGACGGGTCGCCTGCCGCAGCTCTGTTCGATGATCGTCGCGCCACGTTCGATCTCGTCGCCGATGTCCCCCGCCGCGCGACGCGTGAGATCGTAATGGTGGTGATACGAGTGATTTCCGATCTCGTGCCCTGCAGCGTGAAGCCTGGCGATTGTCTTTCGGTTCTCCTCGCGCTCGAGGTCCTCGCCGATGGCAAAGAACGTGGCTCGGATCGATTCGTCATCCAGCCAGGCAGTGAGTCGTGGCACGCACTTTTCGTATACCGCCCGGGCGCCCCGTCCTGCTGGCACCTCGACCCCGTGGATCGCCGCGTAGCGAGGCACCTCGTCCAAGTCGATCGAAATGGCGGCTAGTTTCAGAATCACCGTTTGAACCGGATTGCAATGAAGAGCTTCGCGAAGTTCTTGAGGACATTGGGAACTCGCCGGGCCAGCCCGACCGTCGGCGGCCGCTTCTCCTGCACCCGGACCGGAATCTCGCGCACGCCGAGTCCAGCGCGCTCTGCCCGGATGACGAGCTCGGAGGCGAAGAGGTCGCGATCGATCTGGCACGCGCTGGCGATCGGCTGAACGCGTTCTCTTCGAAAGGCCTTGAGGCCGTGCGTATCGGTTCCTCTGAATCCAAGCGCGGCCCTCAGCATGCCGTTGATCACCACGGTGCCGAGCCGCCGGAAGTAGGGGCGCTGGTCCATGGCGCCTTCCATCGCTTTGGAACCGACGACGAAATCCACCGATGGGTCTCGAAGGAGCGACAGGGCGCGCTCGTAAAAGTCCGTATCGCAAAGGTCGATTTCGTCGCAAATCACGATCTCACCCTTGGCATCGAGGATGCCTTCACGGAGCGCTTTCCCGTAGTTCGGCTCGACGGTGTGGCGACATCGGAACACGTCGAGACGCCCGGCGAGCTCGGTCGCGATCTCGACCGTTCGGTCTGTCG
This sequence comes from Myxococcales bacterium, assembly GCA_029862185.1. Lineage (GTDB taxonomy): Bacteria > Myxococcota_A > Polyangia > Polyangiales > Houyiibacteriaceae > SG8-38. Next base: position 1,153 of record JAOTXX010000027.1, on the reverse strand, counting down.
ATCCGTTCTCCGCGATCAGGATCTCGTAGGACCAGGGGAAAAAGCTCAGTCGATCGAGGAGGTCGAGTATGGCCGCGCGTAGCATCGCTTCCTCGTTGAAGACGGGAATCACGATCGAGATCGAGGGGACGGTTTCGGGCTCGGCCAAGGCGCGGCACTGTCTTACGTCGAGATGACGGCGTCAAGCCAAGCTACAGATCACGGCGTGCGCTGCATCGAGGACGACGTCGAGCGAACCGAGGCAGGCGGGCAATGCGCATGTCTGTCCGCGCGACAGAGCCAATACGGTCTCTCCATCGTGGAGCGTCACCCGTCCGTCGAGAACGGTCAGCGCGCGCAATCGATCGGCCGCGTCGAGCTCGAGCTTTCCCGAGCCCGCCAAGCGTTGGACGGAGAACACCTCCGACCGGAGCGGTCCGTCGCGGCTGATCAGGACTTCGAGACTCGCCGGCCCATCGATAGGTGCCGGCCCCGCGCGGTGACTCAGACGATCGTTCCGTGCGACGTCGGCTGTGCGCCCCCACTTCGTCACGTCGAGAGCGCGCTCCCGGTGGAGCGTGCGCGGTTGGCCGTTGGGGTCCCGTTGGCCGGCGCGATCGTACTTCCGGTTCCAGTCCCAGTACCGGTACGTGACGCCGCGTTTGCCCGGCGCAACACGCTGAGGCTCGAGCAGCAAGACGCCTTTGCCGATTGCATGCGGTGTCCCCGGCCCAATCAAGAACAGATCGCCAGGAGACACCCCGACGAACGACATGAGCGCGGACACGTCCCCCTGCTCATCGATTGCGGTTTCGACCTCCTGCCGCGAGACGCCATCACGAAACCCGAGGTACAAACCCGCGCCGGGTTCGGCGTCGATGATGTACCAGGCTTCCGGCTTTCCGCTTTCGTCTGCCGCCAGCTGCCGGTCGTTTTCGTCGGGATGAATCTGGACCGAAAGATCGTCTGCGGCGTCGACCAACTTCACCAGAAGCGAGGTCGATTCATTCGGCGACTCGGCGCCGAGGAGCGCCGGGTCGGCACGCAGCACCTCGTCCAGGCTCGGTCCGTCGGCGAGCCGGCTCGGGAAATCCGGCTCCACCGAGAGCTCCCAGGCCTCGCCCACCGGCCCGCCCGGCGGCAGCTCGGCGTCTGCCTTCAGCCGCTGGCGGAT
>JAOTXX010000100.1 GCA_029862185.1 Myxococcales bacterium | reverse complement strand
GCTTCTCGAGTTCCACGCCGTAGATGTGACGTTCCACGGCAGACATCGAAGCCGGGTCGCGCTCGATGCCGAAAACGTGCCGCTCGATCTGGCTCATCTTCGCAGGGTCGCGCTGCTCGCCCAAAATGTGTTTGCGGATGCTGGTCTGCGTGCCGCTGCTGGTTCCAAATTCGCTCGCCTTATGCGGTCGCTTCAAATGCTCGCGCAGCGTTTCGACGTGTTGTTTTTGATCGGCAACGCTAACAGCATCGCGATCGAATCGTTGTTCAGGTTTCATTTTTCGTGCTCTCGTCGGTTGAATATTCGGGAAGCCGATCCCGGAAACTTTTGGCACCCTCCTGAATCAGCGAACGCAGCACGTCGGACAGCGTGATCGCTACGTAGGGCGCCCTAGCTTCGAGAAGCCGCATGTGCGCCTCGATGTCGGCGTGCGTCACATGGTCCGCACGGAAGTTGAGCCGGATCGAATCGCCCGTCAGCGGCGGAATCAGGCTCATGTCAGGACGTGGCACCGGCTCCCCGCGTGGAAGGATGCGCGCCGCGTTTGGTCTGGGGGTTGCGAGTTTCTTCGGCATCTATGGTGTCCCGGCGTGTCGTACACCCGCCTCATACCCTGGTTTGCGTTGCTTGGCAACGGATTCGCCCGATTCATGGGCTATTCGGCGGCTTTGCGGCGCAGGACGGGGTTACAACGGCAAGACGAGCACCGCGATCAGCAGCCCGATCAACGAGCCGATGGTGAAGAGCGCAAAGGATTCGTAGAGCTCGTCACCCACTGCGCAGAGCCGTTAGCCCGTTGCTGCCGTTGCTTTCCGGACGGTGACCTTCGATCTCGTTTTCTTCCACTCCTGGACAGCGGTAGCGATCGCAGCCTGCACTTCACCGACACTCACTCGGCAAGCCAACCAAAAACCAAGTCCCTGGTTCCGCCTCAACGAAACGATCGTGTCACCAAGCGGGTCCGGTCGAACTTGCTGCTGGTGCACAGCGGTTACGTCCCAGGAATAGAAAGTCAAAATGAGCTCGCTGCCCTCGCGGATCTCGACGAAGCCTGGCGCGTCTCTGCTTGCTCTGGCGGTTTGTGTCGGCATAGGAAAATCTCTCTTCAGCCCCCGGAGGGGCGGCCCCCGGCAGCTCAGCAGCAAAGGACTAACAAGGCACTGAACCGCCGGAGGTCGCTAAGGCTTGAACAGTCTCGAGTTGTTCAAGCCCTTGGGTCGTCATCTATGGATTCGCAAAGAACCGAGGAAGGATGAATCGAGCAGCCGTCCCGCTTAGAAAAACCGCCCGACTCCTGATGAGCGTACCCTAAACAGGGACAGAACGCACGCTCAGGGCTGCTGCGGGATTCAGCGCCCGGTAGGCTAGGCAAACGCTGCGGGGCTGAGAGAGGCGCTGAGAGGCTGCCGTGATCTAGGGCTCGCCAAATTCCTACACAATTTTTCAGAAGCCGCCGAGCTCGAGCCGCTGCCGGGGTAGGGATCGCTCCTACAGTGAACTCGGAGTACATCTGGGCGTGACCTCGGAGTCCAGCCGAGAGTGAACTCGGAGTACATCTGGGACAGGGGTCGCTCTCAGAAAATCTACAGCCCAGGATATTGTGAATCGTAAGGGCAGCTCCACCCCGCCTCCGGGGCTCATCGCCTAATAGGGGGAAGGGGGTCTGCTGCCAATCCGTAAAGCCATCGGAGGTTGACACCAGCTCGAGCCTCAGAATCACTAGGCTTTCTAGTGCGGGCGCTCGTCTACTTCTAAATCAGCCGCCAAACTCTAGACAGCGACTAGACAAAACCGCACCAGCCAAAGCAACCGATCCACGCGGGGAGAGCCCGAGATGAGCATCGGAACCACTGCTCAGCTAGCTCAGGTTGCCCCTGGCTTTGTCCGCTGTGGTCGCTATTCCTACTTGTGCCATACATATAATGCCGCGGCCTACCTGGTTCCGCCTAGGCCCTACGCCAGCAGCCGCAGCTACCCAGCTTTAAGCTACATTAAGCGTGTATTTCAGCCGGAGCCAATGCAAGATGAAATCTTTTCGTATCAAATCTGATAAGGAAAGATGGGTATCATCGCTGCTACATTTAGCCGATCTCAGTGACGACCCTGCGCGTTCAAGGATAACGCTGAGACCGTCACAACCGTCATTTGCGTCATTTCCCCAATGATTTCACGGAAAAACCGGTGACGGTGAGTGACGGTCGGTGACGGTCGAGTTAACCTACTGAAATCACAGAGCTTGTGACGGTTGTGACGGTCGGTGACGGTCGGCTATCGCTGCCCTCGTTTGCGCAAACCCTGCAAAACACGGGGCAGCGAGCCGGTCTAGTGACGGTTGTGACGGTTGTGACGGTCATCCTCTATAGCGTTAACGGGGAGCCCTTCGGCGCGCCTTTGATGAGGATGGGTCGGACCCTGCCACTGCGGGGGAGTCGCTCAACGTGGATGGCAGCCTCGCGGAGCGCGGGAGCAGCCCGCATCACGCGGTCACTGAGACCACGCGGAGATCGGGGCCACGTCTTGGTGTTCCTGGTTTTCTCGGTGGTGACTTGCTCGAGCCGTTCGAGAAGCTCTTTTGCACAGCCCACAAATTCGCCGCCCTCGCCAAGGTCGTGCGCGAGGTCCCGTATGGCGGTCGCCACAGCATCGCCCTCGATGACGGACATGACGGCGCTCTCCCGGTTGTTCTCGTAGGCTTCGAGAAATGCGCCCTCGTTCGCCGTGAAGTTGCCTGAGCAGGCTTCGCCCCACGTCGCAAAGCCGGTCATCCTCGGCAGCTTCGTTAGCTTGATGTTGGGAAGCTCGCGGAGCCCGGTGGAGAGCGCATCGAGAATCGCGCCCAAGATATGCGGTCGTGTCTTTTCAAACCGAGCCCACAGCGCCTTTTCCTCTACGCGCTCCTCTTTGGGGATGTGGGGCAGGTTGATGAACACGGCCCGGTCGGCAAGGTCGCCGCGCACCACGAAATCCTCGATGCCGTTGAGGACAAGCGGACGGCAAGCCCTGAAAATGACTTCATCCATGTCGGTGAAGAGCGAGCGGAACGTGCAGGCCCCGCCGGTCGAGAGCCGGCAGAGCATGTCGCTTTGCCAGCCGAGCAGTCGAGAGACGTTCTCGAACACGAGGCACCAATTCGAGTTGGCGGTGATGTACATCTCGTGTTCCTCGCGTGGCGGGGATCGGAGGTCTGCCACGTTCGGGTCCACGAGCTGCCGCAGCATCGCGGTCAGCGTCGATTTCGCGCTCGCCTGCTCCCCGTTGACGATCAGCGGCGGGAATGCGTGCCCTGGTCGAAGCGCTGCGCAGAGCCAGCCGCAGATCAGGAGCCACGTGTCATCGTCCATTCGCTGATTGAGAAACGGTCGAAGGTCGTCAAAGCTCCCGCCGCGTTTGGGCGTAGGTAGCGCCGCTGTGCCGCCGCCGCGCTTGAAACGCACGGGCGGCTTCTTGATGACCTTCCAGCCCTCCGGTCTCACCTCGATGGCGCGCCAGGTTTTGTCACCGAGATCGATGTAGAGGTATCCGGTCTTTGGGCACTCTCCGACGCGGACAAAGACTTCCCGCTTCCCTCCGTTGTAGGTTGCCTCTGCGACCAGCGTGTCCACGACCACCTTGACCACATCGGCGCGGCAGCCGCCCTGAGTTTTCTTATGGTACTGGTGCCGCAGCCACCGGCTAAACGCCGCAGACTCGATCGCGTAGGTGCATCGGTGTCCATCGACCAGCACATCCGCGAAGGTTGAATACTTGGTGTCGGCGCCGTCGTGAAATAGCTCTTGGACTTGTGCGTTTGCAATCTCGAGCAGGATTTCAACTGCGCTTGGTTTCTTTCCGTCACCGTCGTCACCTCCGACACCGCTTAGATCGGGCTCTGGCGGCGGCGAGGCTTTCTTCGGCGGCGGCTCCCCGTTCGCGCCGTTCAGGTACTCATCGACAGCCTCTTGCGCTTCGGCCGGCGTGAGGTCTTGGTGTTCAGTCACGCTGCCACCTCTTCCCTCGGATGGTTCATCCCATCACGGATGGCTCGCCCAAGTGTCGCCGCGTCTTTGCGTCGGTCACGGTGCCCGTGAGTCCAGGTCCATTGATCCATCGCCCATTCCGCGGTCGCCACGATGTCGTCGGCAAGCAGCCCAAGGTGGACGAGCTGACCAAGGGAAAAGCCGAATCGATTGAGCGCGCCGTTCCGCGTCCCCTCGGGGGCATCCCGGAGCGCGTCCCGTTCGCCCTCGAGCGCGGCGAGCAGATAGGCTTGGCGGGCTTTCTTTCCGGTGGGGAGCAGTGCAGGCACCGTGACGGGCACCGGCGCATCCGGCTTCGCGATGAGCAGCGCTTCCCATGCCGGTGGCAGCTGCGCCGACGGGCTGCGTCCCATCCATTTGTAGGACTTGCCGTTGATGGTGCTCGGTGGCGCCAGCACGTAGCCGCCGTCGCCGCGCACATCGAGTCCAGGTCCGATCTTGCTTTCGCTGTTACGGACTTCACCGATCACCCGGTAGTAGAGATGCGCTCCAGCGTTTGGGGTTTGCGCCCATCGGGTGCCGGGTAGCTCGCCGTGCTCCACCATGAGCGCATCGAGGCTGCCCCAACCGTCCTCGCCCTTCTTCGTGTCGATGTCGATGACGATGAGCCCGTTGCCGGTGGCAATCGCCACGTTCGCGTCGGGATGTGTGTTCCACAAATCCGTGATGGTCACGGGGTCGGTGGTTGCGTCTAAGCAGCCATGGGAGCCCGGAAACGGTCTCTTATCGTTTGGCTGAATCGGGAAGACGCGGCATCCGTGTTTGGCGTAGTTGAGCGCCGCGATTCCCGGGGAGGATTGCCCTTGGGCTACAACCTCGGGAGCTTGAAATTTTTTGGGCTCGAAGTGGTCCTTTGATGGTGTCATTTCGTCCACCTCCGGCACTTGCAAAGCTTCCGCCGAATTGCGAGTTCATCGTCCGCCATCGCGAGCCGACTGCGGAGGTGCTCGTTTTCGCGCTCCGTCTCGGCGCATTCCTGGGCGAGCAGCGAAACCCTTGCTTCGTAGGCTTCTTCCCAAAGCTCCGGATCTGGCTTGTCCTTGCTGTCCAGCCGGTACACCACCAGGTGACTTGCCGTCTTGCCCTCGCGACTGTATAAAACCCGGTAGGCTTTATCCTGGCGAAGGAGATTGTCTGGGCCGGCGGTTGTCCCCGCCGGTCTTTTTATTTCAGGAGGTCGCATCGGCGGTGCCCTCCAGCTCTGCGAGCACTCGCTTGACCGGCACGTCCAACAAAATGGGTCGCCCATGCCGGAGATGGATGCAGCAACCGCCTTCGTTTCGTCCTCGGACGGATTCGATCTGGTCCGGTGAAAGTGCCACCCGCCAGCCGTCGCCGGTGAGGATTTCTAAAAATCCGTTTCGCAGTCTCGCTTGATCTCTATTCATCGTTATTGCCTTTCGTTTAGTGCGCACCGGTGCCGTTGCGGGCCAATCCCGCGCCGGTCGGTGAGAGTTGAAGGGCCAGCCGCTCGAGGTCGTCAGCCTGCGCCCGTAGGCTCTGAGCGAGTTGGATTAGGCGATCCGGGCTGAGATCGGATACGCTCGCCGCCGCTATGTAACTGTCATCACCAGGGCGGCGGGTTAGTGTGAGTTGACAGCCCGGTAGGCGAATCTACACTCGGCCGCATGGCAGCTCTAGGTGATAAACTGACGGACAAGCGCATCGTGGAACGCAACATCGCGAAGGGCTTGATTTCCAAAGAAGAGTACGAGCAGCGATTGGCGAGCCTCGTCGATCGGGAAGGCTCGTACGACACGGTCGAGATCGACCCCAGTGATTCGAAAGACGAGTCGCAGGCGGAGTAGCGCGCATGAGTGAGGAAGAGGGCACAGCTCCGAGCATCGACTTCAACACCTTCATCTTGTCGTTGAGCACCTCTGCGCTCATTCATCTCGGCAAGTTGCCTGGTGCGGAAGACGACTCGACCGTTAACCTCGCCCATGCGAAGCAATCGATCGACTGCATCGCGCTCCTCGAAGAGAAGACGAGAGGAAACCTCACCGGCGAAGAAGAACGGCTCATCACCGAAGTGCTCTACGACTTGCGGCTTCAGTTCGTAGCGGCGAGGAAAGCCGCGGACGACTAGGCTTGAAGAAACTCACCCTGCGTCTCGATTCGTACAGCGAGGACGCGCGTCGGTACGTCGCGGCCGCCCAACAACTCGCAGACGATCGCAAGCACGCGGAAGTTCAACCGATCCATCTCTGGTACGAGTTGGTGGATCGAGCGCCGGCCGTCCAGACGGCGCTCGAAGCCGCGGGCGTCGACCCCACCGACATGCTGGTCGATTCCGAATGGGCACTCCGGAGGCTCGGGAAGACCGAAGGCGATGGCGTCGCATACCTGTCGACCCGATTCCTGGAGCTCCTGTCGAGGGCCGAGCTCGAGGCGACCCAACATGCAGGGCTCCCGGCTGGCATCGGGAGCTTGGCGTTGGCCTGTGCACAGGAGCCCGAAGGCCTGCTTCGTTCGGTCCTTCGGACATCTGGCCTGAGCAGCGCGATCTTGCGGGAAGCCTTGGCGGGCAGCGGCGGAAACGATAGACCCTATACAGCGGCGGGAGCGGAGATGGGTGTTCTGGATGAGTATGGCCGTGATCTGACGCGCTTGGCAGCCCAAGACGCGTTCGACCCCCTCGTCGGGCGGGAGGCCGAGCTTCGCCGAATGCTTCAGGTGCTTGCGCGGCGTGGGGAGAACAATCCTCTGCTCGTCGGCGAAGACGGAACCGGCCGCACCGCGCTCGTTCATGGCCTCGCTTCACGAATCGCGGCCGACGAGGTGCCCGACCTCTTGGCCGACAAGCGCATCATCGCACTCGATTCCGGCGAGCTGGTCGCGGGGACCAGGCTCCGCGGTCAGCTCGAAGAACGAATGCGAGCGATCCTCGATGCGGTCCGCGACTCTGGCGGGCAGGTGATCTTGTTTCTGCCCAACCTAACTTCTTTCCTTCACGCGAAGGGAGGCGCAGGCGACATGCTCGCCAATGCGTTGAGCCGGGGCGAGGTTCGGGCGCTTGCGCGCTGTACGCCCGATGAGCTTCGAGAAATCAATGACGAAGCGAGCACGCTGTCGCGGAGGTTCGTGCCGATACAGGTCGAACCGCCGAGCTCAGAAGAAGCCCTGGCGATCCTGCAAGGGGTGAAGGCTCGGTTCGAAGCGGCGCACGAGGTCGAGATCACCGAGCCAGCACTGGAGGCCGCCGTTCGCTTTGCACGCCGCTACGTGGCGGGGCGCGAGCTTCCCAAAAGTGCCATCGACCTCATCGACGAAAGCGCGGCGCGCGTTCGCCTTGGCCTCGACGGTGACGAGTCGGACGACACGGTGGGCCCCGAAGACGTCGCCGCGGTCGTCGCGCTCTGGACTGGAGTGCCTGCCGCGAAAATGATGGAGGAAGAAGCGCAGAAGCTCCTGCACATGGAGGACCGATTGCGAGAGCGCGTCGTCGGCCAGGACCACGCCGTGAGCGCCCTGAGCAAAGCGGTGCGCCGAGGCCGTGTTGGCCTTCGTGACCCCAAGCGCCCCATCGGCTCGTTTCTTTTTCTGGGCCCGACGGGGGTGGGTAAGACCGAGCTCGCCAAGACTCTGGCCGCGTTTCTGTTCGACGACGAAGCTGCACTCACCCGGCTCGATATGAGCGAGTTCATGGAAAAGCACATGGTCGCGCGCCTGATCGGGGCGCCGCCCGGATACGTCGATAGCGAAGAGGGCGGTTTTCTGACCGAAGCGGTGAGGCGCCGACCCTACTCGGTGGTCTTGTTCGACGAGGTCGAGAAGGCGCACCCCGACGTATTCAACATCCTGCTCCAAGTCCTGGAGGACGGCCGGCTCAGCGACTCACGCGGGCGCATCGCGCATTTCCGCGACACGGTCATCATCATGACCTCGAACGTGGGGAGCGAGCTCATTCTAGAGCACGCGGGTTCCGACGAGGCATTGAACGAGCGCATCGAAGAGCGGCTTCACGATTATTTCCGGCCGGAGTTCCTCAACCGAGTGGACGAGGTTCTGATCTTCGACCGGCTCGATAAAGAGGAGCTCGCCGCGATCCTCGAAATCCAGCTCCGACAGGTTGAGAAGCTCCTGAGCCCCCGGGGGATCCGTCTCACGTTGACGGATGCCGCAAAAACGCGACTGATCGACCTGGGTTACGATCCAGCATTCGGCGCGCGTCCCCTGAAGCGGGTCCTCGTTCGGGAGCTACAAGACCCGCTGGCAGAGGCCCTTTTGCGCGGCCGGTTCGGCGATGGTGACACGATCGCAGTCGACTCCGAAGGCACGTCGTTCTCTTTCGAAAAGGGCTGAACGCGTCGACTACGCCTGGGCCCTCGACTCGGGTATGCTCTGTCGATGAGCAGCACCCACTACCGAACCTGCAATCTCTGCGAAGCGATGTGCGGACTTGAAGTCGAAATCGATGGCACCGAGGTCAAGTCGATCCGCGGCGACGATGCGGACGTTTTCAGCCACGGCCACATCTGCCCCAAAGCGACGGCACTCAAAGACCTCTACGACGACCCCGACCGATTGAAGCAGCCGGTCCGCAAAGTCGGAAACCGTTGGGAGCCGATCTCGTGGGATGAAGCCTTCGACCTGGCCGTCGACCGACTCCACGCGGTCCAGAAAGAGAACGGGCTCGGCGCAGTGGGGCTCTATTTTGGCAACCCGAACGCCCACAATTTCGGAACGCTCGTCTACGGCCCGGCGTTTTTCCGTGCGCTCGGTACGAAGAATCGGTTCTCGGCAAGCTCCTGTGACCAGTGGCCGCTCATGCTCGCCTCGTACTTCATGTACGGCCATCAACTGCTGTTTCCGGTGCCCGACGTCGACCGGACCGACTACATGATGCTGATCGGCGCCAATCCGCTTGCATCCAACGGGAGCATCATGTCGGCCCCTGGAATCAAGAAACGTCTCGAAGCCATTCGCAAGCGCGGCGGTAAAGTCGTGGTCGTCGACCCCCGGAAATCCGAAACCGCCCAGATCGCGGACGAGCATGTCTTCATCCAGCCGGGTACCGATGCGCTGTTCCTTCTCGGGATTCTTCACGAAGTGTGCACTTCGGGCGTCGACCTCGGTCGATTGAAACCGTACGTGAAAAACCTCGACCGACTCATCGAGATCGCCAAAGCCTATCCACCCGAGACGAGCGAGGCGATTACCGGAGTCCCCGCGGCGACGGTGAAGCGACTTGCGCGCGAGATACAAAGCGCCGCCACTGGCGTGGCCTACGGCCGAATGGGCGCCTGCACGCAGGAGTTCGGCGGCCTCAACATGTGGCTCGTCAACGCCCTCAATGCGGTCACAGGGAACCTCGACGAGCCCGGCGGCTCGATGTTCGCGACCCCCGCGATCGATTCCCTACAGAAAATCGGCGGTTTCGGCCTCGGACGAGGCTCGTACGGACGCTGGCGCAGTCGCGTTCGGGGCTTGCCCGAATTTGGTGGCGAGTTGCCATCTTCGGTGATGGCCGAAGAAATCCTGACGGAGGGCGACGGGCAGATTCGGGCCATGGTGATCCTTGCGGGCAACCCGATTCTGTCCACCCCGAACGGCGGACGCCTCGACCAAGCGTTCGAATCGCTCGACTTCACCTTGGCGATCGATTTTTTCATCAACGAGACGAGCCGGCACGCGGACTTGATTCTGCCGCCGGTCTCGCCCATTCAGCGGAGCCACTACGACCTTGCACTCAACCTGGTGGCGGTTCGCAATACAGCGAACTACTCCGCGCCACCCTTCCCTGCTGCAAAAGACGAGTTGGACGACTGGCAGATCCTCAGCGAGCTGAGCTGCCGAATGGCGGCCAAGCGTCACGGAAAGTTGAGCAAGGAATACCTGATGACTCGGGCAGCACAGAAGGCGGGCCCAGAGCGTGTTCTCGACCTCGGACTTCGACTTGGTCCTTACGGGAAGCGATTCAAGCCACTTGGAACCGGTCTCTCGCTCGGGAAGCTTCACAAAGCGCCGCATGGAGTCGACCTCGGGCCGCTTCAGAGCTGTTTTCCAGAACGGATCCCGCAGGCCCATGGCGCGATCGACTTGGCGCCCGAGCTATTCGTGGCCGATCTCGAACGGCTTCGAGCCCGATTCGCTTCAGAGGTATCGGCCACGCCGGAGGGCAAGCTCCTTCTGATCGGACGGAGGCATCTTCGAAGCAACAACTCCTGGATGCACAACAGCCAGCGCCTCATGAAGGGGAAAACGCGTTGCACCGTGATGATCCACCCGGAAGACGCCAAGCGACTCGGTGTGAAGACCGGCGACGATGTGACGCTCAGCTCACGCGTCGGCGAGGTCACCGCGCCAGTGGAGATCACAGGCGACATGATGCCTGGCGTGGTGAGCCTGCCGCACGGTTTTGGTCATGGTCGCGAAGGCGTGCAGCTTGGCATTGCGACGAATCACCCGGGCGTGAGCGTCAACGACCTGACCGATGACCAGCTGATCGACGAGCTCAGCGGCAACGCGGCGTTTAGCGGAGTTCCCGTCACGCTCAAGGCCGCAGAGCAGATCGCTGCAGCGGAGTGATCAAGCCTCAGCGTCGGCGTTTCGCCGGCAGCTGCGGCGGCCTGACCCGCACCGGAACGGGTGCCGGGGGTGGGCTGAGCAGACCTTCGAGCGCGTCGATCAAGGCGTCCATCACCTCGCGCACGCGGTCGGAAAACTTTTTCGAACTTTCAGCCACCTTCCTTTCATAATGGGCCCACCGGTGACCCTGTCAACACCCGACTCGATATTGCACGTCAATTGCTGCAATCTGGACCGCAGATGCACGTTCATTTGATCGGGGTCGCGGGCACGGGCATGAGCGCGCTCGCTGCGCTCCTCGTCGAAGCGGGGCATCGCGTCAGCGGGAGCGACACCGCGTTCGACCCGCCGGTCGGCCCGTACCTCGAAGAGCTCGGTATCGAATGCCACGAGGGTTGGCGGAGCAAGAACCTCGACACGAATCCGGATCTCATCGTGGTTGGCAACGTGTGCAGGCGAGACAACCCTGAAGCGCAAGAAGCGATGAGTCGCGGGCTTCCAACGCTGTCGATGCCCGCCGCACTCGCTGCAAAAGTTCTTTCGCGGCGCAAGTCCTTCGTCGTCGCGGGCACACATGGAAAGACGACCACGTCGACCTTGGTCGCGTACTTGCTTCGGCAGGCAGGAATGGACGCCGGTTTTTTCATCGGCGGGATTCCCCTAAACTTCGATCGAAGCTCACGACTCGGGTCGGAAGGCCTTCCGTTCGTCGTCGAGGGCGACGAGTACGACAGCGCATTCTTCGAGAAAGAGCCGAAGTTCTGGAGCTATCACCCGAGCGCGGCGATCCTGACCTCGATCGAATACGACCACGTCGACATCTACCCGAACGCCGAGACGTACGTCGCCGCGTTTCGCCAGTTCGTCGAGCTGATTCCTCGCGACGGCTGGCTTTTTGCGTGGGCGGGTGACCCGCTGGTTCGAGAGGTCGCATCGAGCGCACATTGCAAGGTGCGCTTCTACGCGCTCGAAGGCGACGATTGCGGCGACATTCAACCCATGTGGCTCGGCATGCCCGCGCCCGCCGGCACCATGGACCTGTTCGGGGGCGGCTCGCTCTGCGGACGAGCCAACCTGCCATTGGTCGGCCGCTACAATGCGCGGAACACCGTTGCTGCCCTTGCCATGGCAAGCGAAGCCGCCGGCGCGCCTCTGGACCAGCTGATCGCCGCGCTTCCCGGCTTCCGTGGAACCAAGCGCCGCCAAGAGCTCGTCGGGATCAGCAACGGGGTGGAAGTCTATGACGACTTCGCACATCACCCGACAGCGGTGAAGGAAACTCTTTCAGGTTTCCGGGAGCGCGTGAAGGGAAGGCTGATCGCGGTCTTCGAACCCAGGAGTGCAACTGCATCCCGGCGATTGCACCAGGACGCCTATCCCGATGCATTTGCGCCCGCAGACGTGTGCATCTTGGCGCCCGTCGGACGGAGTGGAATTCCCGCCGAGGAGAAGCTGGACACGAAGGCGATCGTGGACGTGATTTCAAGCCGTGGGGGTCAGGCCAGAGCGTGCGAAAGTGTCGACGAGGCGGTCGACGCGGCAGCAGGCGAAGCACAGCCAGGCGACACGATCGTCGTGATGTCGAACGGGAGATTCGAGGACGCGCCGGATCGGATTCTGCTCGCGCTGATGAACGTCTGACCGACCCCCGGTCAAGCTCACGGCACCGCCTACGGACCAACAGCCACGACCTCCGGCACTGGCGCTGGCGCTGGCACGGTGCATAATCAGCCGATGACCGATGACAAGACACTCGTGATCGACCGCGTGTTCGACGCATCGCCGGAGCTCGTGTTCTCCGCCTTCACCCAAACCTCCCAGCTTGCCCAGTGGTACGGACCCGAAGGCATGACCACTGAGATCTTCTCGAACGAAGTCAGCCCGGGAGGCCGTTACGAGCTCGTGATGCGCTCCGACGAGGGCGAGTACCATCTGAGCGGCGTCTACGAGGAAATCGAGCCGCCGAAGAAGCTCGTGATGACCTGGAAATGGAAAACCGGCGAAATCACCTCGCGGGTCACAATCGAGCTCAGCCCGGAAGGCAACAAGACACAACTCCGCCTCATGCACGAGGGCTTCGCCGAAGCGTCGGATGCGTCGGCTCACCATCAAGGATGGTCGAGCACACTGAACAGCCTGGAGCGCTACCTGGCGAGCTAGCTTTGCGGATAAGGCTTGGTGGCCTTGCCCGCGTCTTTCCAACCTTTGATGCCTTCACGCATGATGTGGATGTTCTTGTATCCATTGGTGGAGGCCCGTTCGGCTGCGGCGTCCGAGGCGGTGCAGCTGGTGTTCGAGCAGTAGAAGATCAGATCTTTACTCTTGTCTTCGGGGAGCTGCGCGAGGTCGTACTTGTACGACGAGGTCAAAATGACGGCGTTCGGCACCGTGCCATTCTTCTTGCGCGTGCGGTCCGAGTTGGCATCCACAGCGATGGCACCCGATTGGAGTGCCTTGTCGGCGTCATCGACCGAGATCACCGACATCGCCGCTTCGGATTTCTCAGCCGGGGCAGTCTCCGCTGCGGCGGTCGGATTGGCGTCCTTGCAGCCCGCGAGGACGAAGGTGAGGAGGATGGAGAGGAGGAGTGTTCGCATGCGGCAAGCTTAGAGCCCGCTCAGGGCCTAGCAAGGCCGGGATACGGCCTCACCGGCACTGGATCGGGGCTTCTTGAAGCTCCGGCGGCATTTTCACCCAGTCGTAGCCGGCTTTGCTGCGCTCGTAGGCCAGGTCGAACAGCGCCTGCATGTAGGTCCGGTCGAACTCCCCGTCCGACTTCGCGGTGAAATCCGGAGGAATGTACGCGAGGTGAAACTCCAAACCGTCCCGGCAGGTCTGGAGGTAGATGCGGTAGAGGTCGCCAATCCCTTGAGTGCGAACCAGGGATTCGAGCGAGCGGCCAGCGATGGGAATGAGCTTGTTCTCGACTTTTTCGTAGATCGGGTCGAGGCGGGAATTTCGAATGACGTAGACCTTGGGTCGGCCTGGCACCGCCAGCTTCGCGAGCACGTGATCGTAGTCGACGCCGACCGGGTAGAGGAACACCTGCGAGGTAGCGCCGCCGTCGACGTGCAGCTCGTCATAGGTCGTGCC
>JAOTXX010000099.1 GCA_029862185.1 Myxococcales bacterium | reverse complement strand
CCGCCGGCGGGGCGGACATGCCGGGCATGAGCGACTACGTGGTGATGGTGAAAGAGCAAGCACAGGTCTACCTCGCAGGTCCACCTCTGGTGAAGATGGCAACCGGCGAAGAAACCGACCACGAAGAGCTTGGCGGGGCGGAAATGCACTCCGTCATCAGCGGCGTGTCCGATTACCTCGCCGAGGATGAAGTCGATGCAATTCGTCTCGGGCGTGAAATCGTGGCGCACTTCCAGTGGCAGAAGCGCGGCCAGTTTCGGCCTCGCCCGGTCGAGGCGCCGATTCACGACGCCGAGGAACTGCTGGGCATCGCTTCTTCCGACGTCCGCGTTCCCTTTGATCAGCGTGAGGTCATTGCGCGAATCGTCGATGGCTCCCGGTTCAGCGAATTCAAGCCACTTTATGGCAAAACCATGCTCTGCGGCTGGGCTCACATCCACGGCTTCCCTGTCGGCATCGTAGCGAACAACGGAACCATCTTCAGTGACAGCGCCAACAAGGGAGCGCAGTTCATTCAGCTCTGCAATCAAAGCGACATCCCGCTCGTGTTTCTGCAAAACACCACCGGATTCATGGTTGGGAAGCAGTACGAGCAGAATGGGATCATCAAGCACGGCGCCAAGATGATCAACGCGGTGTCCAACAGCACGGTTCCGGCGATCACTATCATGACCGGCTCCAGCTATGGCGCCGGCAACTACGCGATGATGGGCCGTTCCTATCGTCCGCGCTTCCTCTTCACCTGGCCCAACCACAAGATCGCTGTCATGGGCGGCAAGCAGCTCGCCGGAGTGCTCGACATCATTCAGCGCGGTGCTGCCGCAAAGAAGGGTATCGAGGTCGACGAGAAGATGCTGGAAGTCGCCAAGATGATGACCGAGAAGCAGATCGAGGATCAGTCGACCGCTCTCTACGCCACCGCGCGCGTTTGGGATGACGGCATCATCGACCCGAGAGACACGCGCTCCGTGATCGCGATTTGCCTGTCGTCCGCGTACAACGCTCCCGTCGAAGGGACCACGTCATGGGGCGTCTTTCGCCACTAGGGAGAGAAGGGGCGTTGACCAAGACGATTCAGAAGATCCTAATCGCCAACCGTGGCGAAATCGCGCGTCGGATCATGCGTACTTGCCGCAAGATGGGCATCGCGACGGTGGCGGTGTATTCCGACGCAGACGCAGAGATGCCCTTCGTAGGCGAGGCCGACGAAGCGATTCGCCTCGGTCCTGCCCCGAGCCCAGAAAGCTACCTTCGCATCGACAGGATTCTCGAAGCAGCGGCGTTCACGAATAGCGATGCGATTCACCCTGGGTACGGCTTCCTCTCGGAGAACGCAGGCTTCGCGGACGCTTGCGGTCAGGCGGCTGTCATCTTCATCGGGCCGACCCCTGAGGCGATTCGAGCGATGGGATCAAAGCGCGAGGCCAAGGCCCTGGTCGAAAAGGCCGGCGTTCCCGTGATCCCTGGCTACGACGGATCAAACCAAGACCCAAAGGTTCTGGCGGAAGAAGCGATCAAAATCGGCTTTCCGGTGCTGCTCAAGGCAAGTGCGGGTGGCGGTGGCAAGGGGATGAAGCGCGTTCGCCAGGCGAGCGAGTTGCCCGATGCAATCGCTTCGGCGGCCAGAGAGGGTCAGAGCTCTTTCGGAGATGGGACGCTGTTGGTCGAGAAGTACATCGAGGATCCGCGGCACGTCGAGATCCAGATCCTCGGCGACGGCCACGGCAACCTGATTCATCTCAACGAGCGAGAGTGCTCCATCCAGCGCAGACACCAAAAGATCATCGAAGAAACTCCGTCTACGGCGCTCGATCCAGCACTTCGAAACCGCATGGGGGAAGCGGCTGTGCGCTGCGGCAAGGCGATCGGCTACACGAACGCCGGCACGGTCGAGTTCATCCTGGCGCCCGACCGGAGCTTCTATTTTCTCGAAGTGAACACACGCCTTCAGGTGGAGCACCCGGTCACCGAGTGCGTGACGGGGCTCGATCTGGTCGAAGAGCAGATCCTGGTTGCGCAAGGCGAAATGCTTCGCACCGCACAAGAGGCGGTTCGCTTCGAAGGGGCCGCGATCGAAGTGCGCCTCTACGCGGAAGACCCGGCTGCCGGCTTCCTTCCTCAGAGCGGACGCGTGGTCGATTGGGACCTGCCTGCGGCAGAGGGCTTGCGGGTCGACAGCGGGGTCGAGGCCGGCAGCGCGGTCAGCATCCACTACGATCCGATGCTCGCGAAGATCATCACCTCTGCAGAGAGTCGCCCTCTCGCCCTTCAGCGGATGCGCCGTGCGCTACGCTCGCTGAGCGTGCAGGGCGTAACCACCAATCGGGACTTCCTGCTCCAGGTGCTCGACCATCCGGCGTTCATCGCGGGCGAGATCGACACGCATTTCATCGACCGTCACCTCCAAGACGAGCTCGGCGACGGCGTTCCGGAATCCGACGAACATCGCGCGGCAATGGCGGCGGCGCTAGCCGAACAGCAAAGACGCGATGGCCGCCGGGTTCTTCTCCCCGGAATCCCGTCCGGTTGGCGAAACAACTACCATACCCCGCAGTGGGTCGAATACGTGGTCGGCGATCGAGACCTGCGGGTGAGCTACCAGCATCTGGGAGACAATCAGTTCACCGTTTGGGTTGGTGAGCAGGAGCGCAGCGTCCGAGTCGTTTCCTGGGAGGCCCCGGTGCTCACCCTCGAGGAGGGCTCGCATCGCTGGCACGCACGGATCAGCTTCGACGGCGATCGGACCTACGTCCACAGCTCGCAACTCAGCCTTGGCCTTCAGCGCAAGCCACGCTTCCCGGACAAGTCCAAGGAGATTCCAGCCGGGGGCTGCATTGCGCCCATGCCCGGAAAAGTCGTCGAGCTTCGCGTTGCAGAGGGAGATTCCGTGAAAGCGGGTCAGGTGCTCTTGATCATGGAAGCGATGAAGATGGAGCACACCGTCACTGCGCCACGGGACGGCACCGTGGCCGAGGTCGCGGTCGTAGCCGGTGATCAGGTCGACGCCGACGCCTTGCTCATCGTCGTCGCCGAATCGTGATCGCTCCGATCAGGCGGCGTCGAGCTCGGCGATCATCTGGTCGCCGCTCAGCTGCGTTGCGGAGGCGCCCTCGGCGTACTGCATGAGCCCCGCGCGCTCGTAGTGCGGCCTGATCCGGTCGCTGAGGAGCCCGATCTCGCGCAGGTTCGGCACCAGACGCTTGAACATCACTTGGCGGAAAATCGCGAAACCGGGCGAGTCAGTCACGAACTGCGCCCACTCTTTGCGCGTCAGCTTGTGCTCGAACCACTCCTCGTACACTTCGAAGGAGAGGAAGCGATTGCGCATCAGGAGCGCCACCTCGAACGCCCAGTCCTCTCGTTCCCGCCGCTCCCGGTCGCTCAGCTCCTGCCGGAAATGGTCGCGCAACGCGATAACCCCATAGTGCACGTGCCTGGCCTCGTCCTGAATGACCATCTTCAGCAGCTGCTTGAGCATCGGCTCCCCGGTCATTTGATACAGCGTTCCGAAGGCACCAAGGGCTAAGCCCTCGACCATGATTTGCATGCCCAAGAACTTCACGTCCCATCGGGAGTCCTGGATGAGGGCGTCGATGATCACGAAGAGGTTGTCGTTGATCTGGTAGAGCTTGTTCATCTTGGTGTCGAGATAGCGGTGAAACACCTCGACGTGGCGGCCTTCGTCGACGACCTGGGTCGCCCCGTAGAGCTTGCCGTCGAAGAACTGCACCGCTTCGGTCACCTGGGCCGCGGCGAAAAGCGCTCCTTGCTCGCCGTGCAAGAACTGACTGAGCATCCAGGAGGCGACGCTCGAGTTGAGCCGCCGTTCTTCGAGGTCGGTGAGCTTGATTCCCCTTCCACGCAAAGCGTCGTAGTCCATGAAGTGGCGCGGGATGATCGGCTTTTCTGGATTTTCCGGGTCGACATCGATGTGCCAGGGGAGGTCGTCCCCATTCCATTGCTGCTCTTTAGCCCTCGTGTAGAGCTCCCGCATTTCCGGCTGGTCGTTCGGGTAGGTCCAGTCGAAGTACACCTCGTGGTTCGAAGGCATCTTCGTCGGGACGCCCTGCTTGCCCCGCTGAAGAATCAAGCCACGCACACCGGACGGCCCCATCGACTTCAAGACCTTGGCGTTCTTGGTTGCGGTCATCAACTGCACCGCTTCGACGTAAGGCTCGATGCGGCGGCGGATTTCGTGGGGCAGGTTGTCTAGTACTTTGTCACTGAGCATGGCCAGTTCCTTCTATTAGAGCACGTTGGCGAAGAATTCCCGAATCTTCGTTGAATGTAAACGCATGATGTAACGATCGAGGATGGGGACGACCCCCTCGATCATGAGGGCGACCTTTTCCGGCGGGAGCTCCGAAAGCCGCGAAGAAACCAAGCGCACCTCTTCGTTCAAGAGCTTGGTAATGGCATCTTGATAGAGCGCCATGTCCTCCACTCCGAAGCCGAGGTCCGGGGTGAAGCCCATCGAGCGGATCTTGCCAAAGACTTCGAAGACCCAAACGTCGGCCGCTGCGATTCGGAGCGCACCATTGGAGTGCGCGCCGCCGACCAGGCCGAGCTCGAAGGCGCGTTCGACGTCCTCGGGGTCGACTCCCGTGTCTTCGGCGATCTCGCGCGGCGTGAGGGTGGGGCTTCGGTCTTCGCTGGTCTTGAGCGATTCGGCGAGGCGCTCTTTGACACCGGCTAGAAACGCATGTTGCCGCGGAGAAAACACACCGTCTTCGCCGTCGAACAGCGCTTTGATCGCCTTCAGAGGAAGGAACCGCTCGTGTTGGAGCTTTTTGACCAGGTGAAGGCGCTCCAGGTGCTCCTCGTTGTACCAAGCCATGTTCCGGCCGGTCTTGCGGCCCGGTGGGAGTAGCCCCTGTTGAATGTAGAAGTGGATCGCCTGACGGGGAAGGCCGGTGGCCTCGCAGAGATCTTTCATGCGATAGGTCCATCGCGCTTCGTCGAGATCGATGGCTTCGGAGCTCGCCGTCATGCGCCCTCCACGTCGATCTGGCATTGGCTCAGCGGGCGGCCCACGCAGGTCAAGACATAGCCTTGCTCCCGTTCGCCACGACTGAGGCAGTTGGGCTCTTCCATTTGCACGTCGCCTGACACTCGGCGAACGCGGCAGGCGCCGCAACCACCCATGGCGCAGGAGAACGGCATGTCGATTCCGGCGGCCAGTGCCGCTTCGAGAATGGATTGTCCCGGCTCGACTTGAATGCCGTGCTCGTGACCACCGTTGGAGACCCGAACGAGCTCGGTCTTGTCGCTGCCGGCATTTTGGGAACGAGCTTCTGGGCTGGTGAAACGTTCTTCGGCGATTCGGCTGGCGTCCACCCCACGCCGTTGCAGTGCTTCGTGCGTCTGTTCCATCATGGGCGTCGGCCCACATACGAAGTACCGCAGCATGCCGTCATCGATGACGCCTAGCGCTTGCAGTCGAGATTCGAGGACCTCGCTCGACAAAAGCCCCTGCTCTCCGGACCACCATTCGGGCGGACGCTCGAGAACGTGATCGACGACCAATCGATCGCCAAACTCGCGACAAAGCGCGTCGAGTCGGTCCCGAAAGATCACGTCATCCCAGCCGCGGTTCCCATAGATCAACGTCAAGCGGCTTCCGGCCTCCACGCGCAGCACGGTTTCGAGAATACTCATGATCGGAGTGATCCCGCTGCCGCCTGCGATCATCACCAGGCGTCGTTCGTTAACTGAACGGGGCTCGACGGTGAAGTTGCCGGAGGGACCCAGCACGGCGAGCTGGTCGCCGACTCGAATGGTCTCGTTCAAGTGGTTGCTGACCCGTCCGTCGTGGATGCGCTTCACGGTGATGTGCCGCGGAACGCCGGGGAGGCAAGCACTCGCCAAGGAGTAAGCGCGTCGCAGACGCTCGCCATCGATGACCACGTCGACGCTGAGAAATTGACCCGGCCTGAATTCCAACGCTGATCCATCCGCCTCGGTTAAATAGATCGAAACGGCGTCTTCGGTTTCGCGAACGACGTCGACGACTTCGAGCGGCCTTGCCATGTTCGGCGTCTTGCGCGGCAGCGAAACCACCGAACCAGCGGATGGCGGTGGACGCTCGATCAGCGGGGGAGGTGTCTTCCCTAGGATCAAGCGGTCGCGCAGCATCCGCACGTCACGCTGCGTGGCGCGAACTCGCTCTGCGACGCGGCGCGGAAGCAGATTCAACGGATCAACCTCATCGAGTGGGGTCGGCGACTCGATCTCGTTGACGAGCGGCGCCGGTGCGCGCCCACTCGCCCGGTCCAGGATCATCGTGGCGTCGAGACGAGCCTGTTCGATCCACGGCGTGAGCCCACTTGGCATCGCGCGTGCCGCGAGCGACAGTGCGGCATCGAAGCGGCCCTGGCGGCGGCGTTGGTTGCCCTTCATGGACACCACAATGCCGAAGTTGTGGCCAAGTGTCAAGTGTGACTAGACACTTGACTCACATTGTAGGCTAGAGTGAACAAAACGAATGAATTCGCCTCCCCTCATCGCGGCCTCGGAGGCCATTTCATCGCGGAGCGGCGCCGTTTTTCTCGATGCTCGGGCCGGACCCGGGGCGACCGAGGCCTATGAAACCGCCCACCTGCCGGGCGCCCTTCGGGTCGACCTGCAATCCGATCTTTCGGCCCGCACGGACCCAGCGACCGGAGGCCGTCACCCCCTCCCGCCCCTCGACCTCTGGCTTTCGCGTCTCGGAGACTGGGGCGTCACCCCGTCCCATCAAGTCATCCTCTACGACGATGCGGGCGGCGGAATGGCGGCTGCTCGCGCCTGGTGGATGCTGCGGGCGATTGGCCACCCGCGTCTTGCGGTGGTCGATGGCGGTTGGCAAGCGCTGCGTCACTTGGGTGCTCCGACGGAAGCTGGTATCTCGCGCGCCAGCTCCGTTGGCCCGTATCCGAGCAATGTCGATCGTTGGCCGACCGTCGATGCCGGTTTCGTCGAACGCGTTCGCAGCGACCCGAGTTGGCGTCTGATCGATGCGCGAGCTCCCGAGAGATACCTGGGCGCAACGGAGCCTCTCGATCCTGTAGCGGGACACATTCCGGGGGCGTGCAATCTCTACTGGCAGTCGCAGCTCGACAGCGGCGGTTTGTTCGATTCGGTCGACACGCTGCGCGCGCGGTTTGCCAAGATCCTCGGGGATGTGCCGCCTGAGCAGGTCGTCTGCTACTGCGGTTCCGGCGTCACCGCGTGCCACCTTCTCTTGGCCATGGAAGCTTGCGGTCTTCGCGGTGCGCAGCTCTACGTTGGGTCTTGGAGTGAGTGGTGCCGTCAGAAACGCCCCGGTGCGTCCGGCTGAGTTGGGCAGTCGCACAAACCACCGGAGATGCTATTGGACGCTCGTCATGACCGCGATTTGCGAATTTCCGCTCGCCTTGCCTCGCAACGCTTTCACGTCGCGAGAGGTTCCACGCGCCGGTGACATTTGGCGACTTTGCCAAGACGCCGCGACGCTCGCCTCGATTCGGGCAGGTTGGCCGCCTTCTCGTTTCCGCGTCGAGAACGTCGCATTCGTCGTCTACAAAATGACGGTTCTGCACGATGCCGAATCGCCTTATGGCGGGGTGCTCGACGCGCAGACGTGGGTGTCACGCCTTCGACGCCGCACGCTGTGCACGCGGGAGGTGCGGGTTCGAAGCCAAGGGCAACGAATTGCTGCGGCGACCCAGGAGTGGGTTCACGTCGATCTTGAGACGCTCAAACCCAAGCAAGGATCGCTCGAAGCGGCTTTGGCGTTTGGTGAAATCGAAGTCGAGCCCTCGATCGCGATGCCTTCGTTCGACGCGCTTCCCGGTGCGGAAGACGACTTCCAATTTGACATGTGGCAGACCTGGTCCGATCCGCTTGCGCATGCCAATCACCCTGCATACATCGACTGGTGCGACGAAGCGACCAGTCGGAGGATGCTCGCGACCGGCCTCGACCCCGTGTTGCTGCGGCCCATCGCCGAGCAAGTCACCTTTCGAAGCGCCGTTTTGCCAGGCGAGCGTGTGACGGTCCGAAGCAAACGCGTCGGCCGAATCGGAATCGATGCGGTCGTCCTCAAGCACCACTTGGAAACCGAACGGGGGCCCGCTGCCGATGCGACGAGCGTTCGTGGTCTCGCGGAGGGCGACAGCGAGGCCCTCACGGCGGCCTGGAATTGAGCGATGCGACCCGGCCTACCAAGTGGGACGTCTCTCTTGGTTTCCTTCGCGCGCGGACTCGGCGTGGACACGCACGAGATTGACCCGCTTGCGTCCGAGCTTTTGCCCCCGGTGCTCGCGCAACTCGCTGCTGCCCCTCGCCACCTCGGAGGGGTAGCCGGCCTGTACCGGGCTGCGGTGCGTGCGACGACCTTCGGGCTGATCGATCACATGGTGCTCAGGACCCAGGCGATCGATGCACATCTCGCTTCCGCACTGCAATCCGGCATCGACCAGCTCGTAATTCTGGGCGCCGGGCTCGACGCGCGAGCCTGGCGACTCGAAGTGCTGAAGGATGTCACCGTCTTCGAGGTGGACCACCCAGCGACGCAACGTTACAAACGAACGCGGATGTCGCAGATGCGCCCGCCAGGGGACATTCGCTACGTGTCGGTCGATTTCGAGACCGAGAGATTCTCGAGCATCCTCGAAGGCGCGGGGTTTCGCTCTGCCGCGCCCAGCGCGTGGATCTGGGAAGGGGTCGCGATGTATCTGCCGCTCGATGCGGTTCACGACACACTGGGACAGCTGACGTCACTCGCGGCTGCAGGGAGCGAGCTTGCCATGACCTATCGCGTGCCGGGCATGCTGCCCTACGGGTCCTTGGGTCGTGTTGCAATCCCCGCCGTTTTTGCGGCCGCCGGCGAGCCGCTCAAGGCGACCCTCCAACCCCATGAGCTCGCATCGGCCGTCGCTCCCGATTGGGACGTGACGTTCGATGAAGACTCGCGCGGATGGCGAAAACTAACCGGCTCGACCGCGAACGCTTCCCGCAGCTTTCTGTCGGAGCGGCTCGCGATCGTAAAGAGGAGGGGCTGAGCGATGTGCACGATCATCGTTCGCCACGGGATGGACGACTTCTGCTCGACGATCATTGCCTCGAACCGGGACGAGTTCTATGACCGAGCGGCATCCGGTCCCCGGGTGTTGCGTGTCGACCCGCTCGTGGTTGGAGGGCGCGACGAGCGCGAAGGCGGGACGTGGTTCGGGCTCAGTCGGACTGGCGTTTTCGTAGGGCTCACCAATCAACGAACCTTCGGCTCGCGAGACGACTCACTTCGCTCGCGGGGCGGGCTCGTGGTCGACGCGCTGGCGGAAGGCTCGCTCGAAGGCGCCGAGCAATACCTCAGAAGCGTCGACCCTGCGGCCTACAACGAGTTCAACCTGATCTTCGGCGACGGCAACGAGCTGCGCGCTGCGTATGCGAGGAGGGATGCGCGAGAAATCGAGATCGAAACACTGGCTGGCGGTGTGCATGTCCTTTGCAATGATCGACTTGGCTCCCCGGAGTTTCCGAAGGCCGAGAAGGCACGGGCGCGCGTCTTGGCGGTGCCTCCCGATACCTGGCCGCGAATGAAACGGCAACTCGTGGAGGTTCTCTCGGATGGGTCATTGCCGGACCCTTCGGAAGTGCCTCCAATTCCGCCAGACGCCCCTTTTGACCAAGAAGTCGCGCGCTACCTTCAAGCGATCTGCGTCAAGACCCCGGTGTACGGCACGGTCTCGTCTACGATCGCCGCGGTGAGCCCGGGGCGGGTCGAGCAATATTGGTTTTCGCACGGACCCCCGTCGGAGACGAGCTTCGAAGACGTCCGTCGCCTCACCCAAGCGCCTGAGTGAAGCGAAGGGCGGCCGCCGTGTCAGCGCCAGCGCCACCCCGCAAAGTCGATGCTGCGCATCGCCCACGCGGCTAGGTGCCAACCGCCCCGCCATCCAGCGACGCGTCCATGCCAGCATCCTCTGCTGAACCCGACCCGTCCCCGCATCCTAGGCTCGATGCGCAGATCAGGGCGACCAGCGTTGCGACTGCCTCTGCAAACGGTCGTCTCCGATCGCGCTTCCAGCGGCGGACGGTGCAGGAGCCGTCTGCTGAGTCTGAACGACTTGGATGAGCGTGCGTGGGTCAACACCCAAGAACAACCCGACTCCGACGAGCGCTAGCTGTCCAATGCCCCCGCGCGCAAGCTTGGGCCCGGCGCGCACGCCTCGCCGATCTTCGACGTGTGCGCTTTGCTTTCTACCTCTCCAGCGCAATTGGGCTTCTGGATTCCGGAGCTCCGACTAGAGCTCGTCCTCGACGCTCTGGCCGCCGCCCTGGAAGAAACCCGCCAGGTGCTGCGCGCGAACCGAGACTTCGCTGAGCCTTTGTGCGAGCGCTCCGCGGGTCTGCGGACCGACATCGCCGTCTACATCGACCCCAGCGTCTTTCTGAAAGTCGCGAATCGCAGTGCGCGTTCGCTTGCCCATCATGCCGTCATGCTTTCCGGGCTTGTACCCGCAAATGTCGAGCGCCTCTTGCAATGCTGCGATGTTGTCATCTGATGCCATCATTCACTCCTAGTTCAGGCCCCAGGCCGAAGCCCAGGCCTTTGCGACCTCTCCAAACGCTTTGGGATCGCTCGCCCCAAGCTTCGTCGACACTTGGGCGTACTCCGCCTTTAGAGCCTTGAACTTTTCTTTCGTGGCGTCCGAGGCGCCTTCACCGGCCGCCTTGGCGGCCTTGGACTTCGCGCGAAGATCAGCAACGTCGTACTTCTCGAGCATGCCGGTCAGAATTTCAGCCCCCGTTGCCGCGTCGCCGGCCGCCTTGAGGGCATTGACTCCTGCCTCGAAGACCGCAACCAGGTTCTCCGATGCAGTGCCCGTGAGCGCGACCTCCGGGATTGCAGGTCCAGCTGGCTCGGCAGGCTCAGCTGCCTTGGGTTCGGGCGCGGGTGCCTGTTCGGCAGCGGATGCGGGCTCGGACGGCGCTGGTACGGCTTCTTTCTTTTTACAGGCAGACGTCGCGACCACCGCGAGGACGAGCAGCGCAAGTGTGGATATCTTCATGGACTCCCCTTCTCCAATGAGTGCGGCAGGAGCATACGGATGGGCCGTCACCGAACGCAAGCCGTTTTTGCCAGCCAGCCGGCGATCGGTTGCGAGTCAGTCGGGACAATAACGCGAACAGCGGCGGCGCGGAGCCGCTCGGTCATGGGGCCGTACAGCCGCCCTTACTCTTGATCGATACGCCGGCGGCTTGAGCGGAGCATGCGTTTGCGTACGTGTTCCCGTCGCAGCCGCAGACAGGGTCGTAGTCAGCTGTGCAGGCCTGGGGGCGCGGTTGGCACTTCCCTGGCTTGTTCGTCGCGCCACATTGTGCGGCCGGGGGGAATTTGCAGAAGAGGCCAGTGGCGCACTGGCCGGCGCCTGCGATTCCGCAGCTGGCACCAACCGCCCCTGCGGCCGCCTGCGTCGGGTCCTGGCACAGGCCGCGGTGCCGAATTGAGACGCCATGGGAGTGCGCCACGCAGTCGTTGCTGTAGTTGCGCCCATCACAGCCGCAGACCGGCGCCCACTCCTTGGTGCACACCGTGGGTTGTTTCGCGCACTCGCCTGGGCCGGAGACTTCGCCGCAGTACTGCACCTCAGTGTATCGACAAAACATTCCCGGCGCGCAGGATGCAGTCGCGCCTCCGGATCCACAGCTGCCGACCGGCCCGGCGGGAACACCGGCCGCCGCCGAGCCAGGACACTCTCCGGATTGGCGCGGCGAAACTCCATGTGAGTGAGCTACGCAGATATTGAGATAGGTGCGGCCGTCGCAGCCACAGACCGGGCTGTAGTCTTTGGTGCAGGTCGACGGCATCGGGAAGCAGGCGCCCTGCGCGCCGGTCTCTCCGCACTCCGCGTTGGGTGCGTAGTGACAGATGAAACCGGACTGGCACGTGGCCCCTGCGGCGCGGCTGCATTGCCCGCCGGGACGATCGGGATAGCGCGAGGGCTCGCTCTGTTTCGCGCACGAAGCCAGTAGACCTAAGCAAAAGACCCAGACGCAAAGTCGTGTCATCTCCTGATAGGTATCCCCGAAGGGCGACGGAGGCAAGGCCCCTCAGCGCGAATGAAGGGCGTCCGCGAGCTTCGGCACCCAGTTGCCGGCCACGCCAGGAAGAAACGCGCCGACGCCCGTGCGCTCCACCAGGGCACTAAACGGATTGGGCTCCGGGTCGACGACGACCATCGGAACGCCGCGCTGTGCCGCAATCGTGCCAATGTGCATGGGTAGCGACGTGGCCCCCGTCGTGCCAACGACGATCAGCAGCGACGCGTGTCGCGCAGCCTCGATCGAGCTTTGGAATCGGAAGTTCGGCTCGTCGTAGCTTTCGTCGAACCAGAGCACGTGCGGCCTAGCCATGGCGCCGCAGGAAGGGCAACGCAGCCGATCGAGCTCCTGGTCGCTGAGCGCGCGGCCCTTTTCCCAAGCCACCTCGACGCCGTCCGGCATTGGCACGGGCGCGGGAAGGCACTCCTTGGTGCAGCGCATGAAATCGATGTTGCCGTGAATCTGGTAGGTGCGATCGAGCGTGTTGCCGGCCCGAAGGTGGAGCCCGTCGACGTTCTGCGTCACCAGCGAGAAGCGGTCGCCGCCGCGCTGCTCGGCTTTGACCAGTGCGAGATGCGCGGCGTTGGGCTCGGCGCCACGGCAGACCCCACGTCGATACAGATACCAGGCCCAAACTTCCTCCGGCATCCGTTGAAACGCGGAACGGGTCGCCATCTCCTCGGGCTGGTAGTTCCGAGAGCCGACGCGCCAGTACCCTTCTTCGCCCCGAAACGTAGGGATGCCGCTCTCGGCCGAGATGCCGGCGCCGGTGAGCCAGAGCACCAGCTTGTGAGGTCGGTCGAGCAGCTGTCTCACGGAGTCGTCGAGCACGGACCAGTTATTAGTAGCATCGCCGTGCCAGTGCCACAGCCACTCTCAGCCTATCTCCCCCTGTAGCTGCCCCTGTAGCTGTCGCTGTTAACGACAAAAGGCCGGCTCTCTCGAGCCGACCTCCTGCCGGTGAGCCCTAGGTCCGCTTAGTTTCCGATGTAGGCGGTGAAGCCCAGGATGGCCGCGTAGTTCTGCTTCTTGTTGGGATCTCCCGTCGCCGCAGTACCGACCAGCGACGATCTCGAGAAGTAGATCTCACGCGTATTCCACTCGCCGCGACCCTCGAGGCTGAGCACGAGGTATTGGACGGGCTTGTAGCGAAGCGTGATGGTCCCGGTCGCGAGCCCCGTGTCTCCGCCGGCCGCGAAGTCACGGTACTGGGTGTTTCCGCTCAAGTGCTCGCCGCGAAGGCCAATCGACCAGTGATCGCTCGCGTCGAAGATCAGCTGAATGCTGTGCCCGTAGGCAAAAGCTTTTCCGGTTACCACGGTCGGCG
Organism: Myxococcales bacterium; assembly: GCA_029862185.1. Classification (GTDB taxonomy): domain Bacteria; phylum Myxococcota_A; class Polyangia; order Polyangiales; family Houyiibacteriaceae; genus SG8-38. Next base: position 248 of record JAOTXX010000099.1, on the reverse strand, counting down.
GTACCGTCGTTGGGTCGTTCAGAGGCCCGGTCGGAATAAGCTGGTAGTCGCCGTTGGCGATCAACGAAAAGATGCCTGCATTCGCGGTGAGCACCCAGTCGAAGAAGTTCTCCCAGTTCTTATTGTCGTTGTCGCCGCCGGCGCCGTGCTGACCGCCGAAGAAGAACCCAACGTTCTCCTTCTCGTCGGCGAAGGAAAACTGCCAGCCGAGGGTGGGGGTCTCGTTGTTATCGACCGGTGTCCCGCCA
>JAOTXX010000151.1 GCA_029862185.1 Myxococcales bacterium | reverse complement strand
TGCGGGGCTCGCTCAGCTCGTCAGTGGATCTCGGCGGCGACTCGGGACTTCGGTTGGCGAGGAGTCACCGGCAGCAGCTGCGGCAATCTGGGCCATGGGGCTCGAAGTCGAGCGCGCGATCCGCACGTCGATCTCCGAGATGGACCATGCGTTCACCGTGGCGGTCAACGCGATTGATCGCGACTTGCCGGGCGCTTTTGCGGAGCTCACCGAGGCGGTTCTCCATCACCTCCGATCGGTGCCACTCGAAGGCCCGCGACGCGCGCCGAGCCTGATCCCCTTCGAGCTGGACGCGGATGCCCCGTTGCCCGCCTGGGCGCCGCCAAGCCGTATCGTCGGTGGGTTCTATCTGTTGCGGACGGTTGGCACGGGCACCGTCGGTTCTGTGTTCATCGCCCGCCGCGCCGAAGAGCGACAAGACGAGACCGCACCGACCTTTGCATTGAAGGTCCCCGACTATTCGGCGGCGGCTGCACGCACACTCTCGGAGGACGAGTTCCTGAAGATGTTCCGCGATGAGGCCGGTGCGCTCCTCGCGCTTCCAGAGCATCCCAACATCGCTCGTTTCGTCACCTTCGATGCCGGCGCGAGCCCCAAGCCGATCCTGGTCATGGAGCTGGTCGAGGGTCCGAGCCTCGAACGCATGCTCGAAATGGGAGACCTCTCCGTCGGACGCGCCCGCGAGCTACTCCTGGGCGTAAGCGCGGGCCTCGATGCGATGCATCAAGTCGGCGTCGGTCACTTGGACCTCAAGCCCTCGAACATCATCGTGTGCAACGCCGAAGCCGACACTGGCGTGGGTCAGCCACCCAAGGCCGTCCTGGTCGACTTCGGGCTCGCCGGTCGTCACCTCCGGCCGGGCTGCGGAACCGCGAACTACGGGGCACCGGAGATTTGGGGCTCGGGAGACAGGTCTCGCGCGATTCCGGCCGACGTATACGCGTTTGGCTGTCTCATCTTCGAGGCGTACACCGGCAAGCCCCTGTTCGATGCGGTCAGCGAGGCCGAATTGCTGGGCCAGCACATGGCCCACGACGGAGATCCCCAAGCCGTGCGTGCGCTGCTCGACCAGCCGGAAACCCGCGACCTCGGCGCCTTGATCGCCCGCTGCCTCCGGCGCGACCCGAACGACCGAATCACGATTCGTCAGACGCGGCAGTTTCTCGCCGAGCTGAGCCTCGGCGCACAGGACGTGGAGTGGCCCGTGAGAATAGCGAGCTGAGCTAAACGGTTAAACGCGAAGCGAGCCCCAGACCGAAGCCTGAAACCCGCCGCGCAGTAGGTGCACCAAATTTGGGCGCTAGCTGCGGCTACTCGGTCGCGTCGGCGGCGTCCTCGGCGCTGTCCTCGAGGCCGGTATCGACGAGGTGGAACTCGACGCGTCGGTTTTGCGCGAGCTCTTCCTTCGTCGTCGCGTCTGCGACGAGCGGTCGGGTCGGACCGAAGCCCTCCGCGATCAGTCGCTCCCTGGCGACCTTGCCCCTGCCGACCAGGTAGCGAACGACAGTCGTCGCGCGCATCTTTGACAGCCTCATGTTGTACTTGAGCTTACCGGTCGAGTCGGTGTGCCCCTCGACTCGGATGAGCTCGATCTCCGGGTGCGCGTTCAAGACCTCAGCCACGTTGTCCAGGAGCACGAAAGAGCGCTTCTGAAGCTTGTGACTTCCGGTCTTGAAGTACACCTTCTCGAGAATTTCGAGCTGGCCTAGACCGATGATCACGAGCTGGGCGTTCTGACAGCCTTGATTCTCGACGGTGCCAGGCTCGTCCGGGCAGTTGTCGACGCGGTCGGGCACGCCGTCGCCATCGCGATCGGGGTCCGGACAGCCGTTGTTCTCGAGGGTTCCCGGCTCGTTCGGACACTGGTCGTCGACATCCAAAATGCCGTCGCCATCGTTGTCCGGATCCGGGCATCCGTCCTCATCCTCGAAGCCGTCGATGTCTTCGGCGTCATTCGGACAGCCGTCATTGACGTCAAGCACGCCGTCGCCATCGTTGTCCAGGTCGGGACAACCGTCCTCGTCCTGAAAGCCATCGAAATCTTCAGGCTCGGTCGGACACTGGTCGACATCATCGAAAATGGTGTCGCCATCGATGTCCAGGATGGGCTCGACCCCGGGCATCGTGTAACCAATCATCCCAACGCCGCGCCAATCGGGTGCGCCGTAGCCCGCGGTCACGCCCGCGCTACCCGACACACCCACCACGAAGCCCTTGGGATGGAGGTACTTGAAGCCGCCGAGAACCTCGACGGGCGTCTGCTCTCGGGTCCAGAAGTCGGCTTCTGAATTCGCTGCCGTGCGGCCAAAAACCTCCGCGGAGAGCATGAACTTGTCCTCCGCGAGCATGAACAGCACCCCCCCACCAAAGGTGAACTCGTTGCCGACAAATAGATTCGGGGCCACTTCCCGCCCATTCATGTTGCCGAGCTTGTAGCCGACCTGAAGTGGAATACGAACGATGTCCCCGGCATTGAAAGTCATCAAGAGCTCGAACCAGCCGCCAAGGTATGGCTTCTTGTCGAGTTGCCCGGCGTACTTCTGCTGACTGTCGGACAGGGATGCGGTGTTGATCGTCATCGTTGCCTGCAAGGCAAGCTGGAACACGTCGTCTCGCGTGCCCAGGATGTTTCCGCGTGCCCCAAAGTACACATCACCGAAGTGGCCGCCGTTCGGGAGCAGGTAGCTGAACATGCCGTTTGCACCGCCAGGAAGCCCAGCCGCTGCGTTCGTCCCCGCGTCGATGATGAAATGGTACGGAATGTCCATGTAGATCACGAGGTGATCCCACAGACCCAAGTTCCACATGATGTGGCCGGTCAGCTGGCGGTGAACGACCGACGCCGTCGTGCCGTTCCCGGACTGCTCGAAAACCAGCGCATCATCGTTGTAGTCGATGAAGACCATGAGCCCGAACCGCTTGTGACCCTGGCCATCTGCGGTACTCGTCGCAAAACCATCGGTTGCAAGCTCGGCAGGCCTGTACTGGTTCAGATCGATCTGTGACGTAAATTGCTGGGCCTGTACCGAGCTGCCGGCCACAAGCACGAGCGTTCCTGCCACCATCGCTGCCAGTCTCGCAATCCAGCCCCGGTTGAACATTCGTAGGTCATCGCTCTGGTTCACGCCGTCCTCCAATCACATCCCCACCAAGGGCTCGAGCCCTGAATCTTCGCGTAAGTCTTGCCCCAAGTAACACCATGGTAAAAAAAGCGGCGCAGAATCGACTGAACGGATGGTCGGGAAGCCGCTGATATAGAAAGAATCCGCTAGGATCACAGCGATGTCCTCGACCCGTTACCGAACCGCGCCGGCACCTTCGAAAGGCATGCCACCGGGGATTCCCTACATCGTCGCGAACGAGGCGGCCGAGCGGTACAGCTTCTATGGCATGCGGGCGATCTTGGTCATCTTCATGACCAAGTACTTGATGAACACCGAGGGCGAGGTCGACCTGATGACGGACGAGCAGGCCAAGACCTGGTTTCACGTGTTCGTGATGGCGGTCTACTCGTTCCCGATTCTCGGCGCGATGATATCCGATGGGTTTCTCGGGAAGTACCGGACGATTATGGTGCTTTCGATCGTGTACTGCCTGGGACATCTGACTCTCGCAATCGACGACAGCAGAGTCGGTTTGGGCGTTGGCCTCGCCCTCATTGCAGTGGGTTCCGGTGGCATCAAACCCTGCGTATCGGC
>JAOTXX010000150.1 GCA_029862185.1 Myxococcales bacterium | reverse complement strand
GATGGCGCAGAGTTCATGGCATTCATCGTATCGGGCGGCGTGACCGACATGAATGCGGCGAAGACGGTGGTCGACGGCCAGACGGTCTGACGCTGGCGCTGGCACCCGCGCATGCGCGGCAGCGCGAGCCCGAAGGGCGAAGCCCGGCGCAACGCGCCGCCAAGGCAACGCGAAGCGTATGCCGCGGCAGGGAGGATTACGGGTGGGGGGGGGGGGGGGGTGTAACCAACCCTGGCACCGGCACCGAATGGGGGTATCATTTGCCGAAATGTCAGCAACCATCTTCGAATCGCCGCACGACCTCAAACACGCCGTCGGCAAGCACCTAGGCTACAGCGGTTGGCTCACCATGGAGCAAGATCGCGTTGACAAGTTTGCGGATGCCACCAACGACCATCAGTGGATTCATGTCGACGTCGAGCGCGCAAAGGCCGGGCCGTTCGGAGCAACGATCGCGCACGGCTACCTGACGCTCTCGCTCGTGAGCTCCTTCATGACTCAGATCTTCGAGGTCCGGGGCTTCGAGTTCGCGGTGAACTACGGCACGAACAAGGTTCGTTTTCCGGCGCCCGTGAAGGTTGGCCAGCGAATCCGAGGCGGCGCGGAGATCTTGTCCGTCGAGGACGCCAAGGGAGGCATCCTTTCAGTGGTTCGCGTGACCGTCGAAGTCGAAGGCGAAGACAGGCCGGCCTGCATTGCCGAGCCGGTCAGCCTCTACTTCCCGAAGAAGTAGGGATCAGTCCCGACACCGGCTGGCACTGGCACTGGCACTGGCGCTAGCGCTGGCTCTGTTGCTGTTGCTGCCCGTGGAGGGTGACCCTCCTTCCTGCTTTTTAGGTTTTCCGGCTAGAAATGATAAGAAAGGGTCGCTCGCAGGCGCTCTGGCGCCTTGCACACGGGGAATGGGAGGGAGAGCGTGATGGAGACGAATAACCCAAGGAAGTTCAACTGGGGTTGGGTTGTGATCTTGGCGGCTGTGGCGGTATCGGTGTCTTCGACCGCCTCCGCGCAAAATGCGCAGATCGACCTCAATCAGTTTCGACCGGCCGAGCTCGCGACGGACGGCTTTGCGTCCAGCACGCCCGACGGCCAGGGCCATGCGCGCTTCGGTTTCCAGGTTTGGCTCGACTACTCCGATGATCCGCTCAGAATCAATGGTGCGGAAATCGTGGATCAGCAGCTGACGGGTCACCTGATGCTGAACATCGGCCTCGCGGATCACATCGTGCTCTATGTGGATATGCCGTACCACTTCATGATCAAGGACGCGTTCGGGGGCGCCACAGGGATCAAGGAGTCGAACCTAGGTGATCTCTACTTCGGCGGACGATTCAACTTCTTCGGAACGCGAGACGACGTCTTCCAGATCGGCGCCCAGGCTACGCTCACGGTCAACACTGCCTCGCTGGCCAGTAGCCGACAGTCCTTCGCGGGTCAGGCCGATCAAACGCCCTACCTGGGCGGCTGGTTCGAGCTGCTTCTCAACTTCAACGCGGGGGACCACGTCCGTATCCCGATCCAAGCAGGCTACAAGATCGGTCCTCAACGCGGGGATCCTGCGATTCTGTTCGTCGGAAACGAGTTCACTTTTGGCGGCGGTGTATTGATCATGCTGGGCGACGACCACTTCATGATCTCGGCTGAAGCATTCGGCCGAACCGCCGCGAATCCCACCATAGACATGTGGTCGAAGAACGAAACGCCCGTCGAGGTGCTGGGCGGCTTCAAGTGGCTGCCGGACTTCGGGTTCACGCTTGGCGTGGGCGGGAGCGCGGGGGTTACGGCCGGATATGGGGCGCCGGATTGGCGCGTATTTGCCATGCTCGGCTACACGATGCCGGCGGACGAGAAGGCGCCCGACGCCGACGGGGACGGAATCCCTGACGAGCTCGACCAGTGCCCGACCGAGGCGGAAGACGACGACGGGTTCCAGGACAAAGACGGTTGTCCGGACTTGGATAACGACGGAGACGGCATTTCCGACGCCAACGACAAGTGTGCGGACGAGGCCGAAGACATCGACGGCTTCGAAGACAAAGACGGCTGTCCCGATCCGGACAACGATGGCGACGGAATACTCGACGCGGACGACCAGTGTCCGAACGATGCAGGAGCGCCCGAGAACAACGGCTGTCCCGACCCGGATCGCGATGGTGACGGCGTCCCCGACCGCATCGACAACTGCCCAGACGATCCCGGCACGGTAGAGAACCAGGGCTGCCAAGAGAAGCAGCTCGTCGTCATCGGTGCAGGGCAGCTCGAGATTCTCGAGAAGGTCTACTTCAAGTCCGGAAGCGCCAAGCTGCAGAAGCGCTCCTGGGCACTCCTCGACAACGTCGCTTCCGTCTTGATCGCTCACCCGGAGATCAAGAAGATCCGGGTCGAAGGTCACACAGACAAGACCGGCAGCCTCAAGTACAACATGATTCTGTCGAAGAAGCGGGCGAACACCGTGGTGCGCTACCTCGTGGGCAGAGGTCAGGTCAGCAGGTCACGCCTGGTTGCACAGGGCTTCGGGCCGAAGAAGCCGCTCGTACCGGACGCGACGTCCAAGGAAGAGCAGGCGATGAACCGTAGAGTCGAGTTCCACATCGTATCGAAGAAAGAGCCGAAGAAGTAAGGCCTTTGGACGACACACTGGGCGGGCCCCGAGCGAAAGCTTGGGGCCCGTTTCGTTTAAACGGACTTCGGTTAGTTTGAGTCCGGTGGCGGGACCATCGACTTGGAACCCTTTTCGAGTTGGGCGTTGATGAAGCCGGGCGCGATGCGTGCCATCCAGTAGAGCTGGTTGGCTTGGCCCGGACGAATCTCGAGGCGGCCGGCGCGGAGGCCCTTGAAGGTTTCCTCCATGAGCTGGGCGGTGGTCAATACCTTGAAATCTCCGTCGTCGGGCATGTCCGCAGTCAGCTCGGTGTGCACCGCGGGGGGCATGAGCTCGATCACCTCGACACCTTCGTCCTTGAGCTGCTGGCGCAGGGAGATCGTATACGAGTGAAGCGCAGCTTTGGTGGCGCAGTAGATGGGGCTGAGCTGTAGGGGCACGAACGCGAGGCCCGAAGACACGTTGATGATGGTCCCTCGGTTGGCTTTGAGCCGATCGATCAGCACCGAGATCATGCGAATCGGACCCGCCAAATTGACGTCGAGCTCAGCGGTCAACGCAACGAGATCATCGGCGGGCCCCGTATGGTTTCTCGGGATCATCACGCCAGCGTTATTCACCAGGACGTTCATTGCTGGAAAACGCTCGGCGACCTCGGTAGCGAGGGCCTGCACTGCGCTGGGATTCGCCGCATCGCTCCGGATGATCTCGAGGGCAGGCGTCTCCTTGCGAGCGGCCTCGAGCTTATCGGCATTCCGGCCCGTGATGATCACCGTGTTCCCAAGCGAGACGAATTCCTTCGCCATCGCCAAACCAATCCCAGCACTCCCGCCGGTAATTAGAATCGTATTGCCTTGAAGCTTCATCGGACTCCTCCTGTGCTGGGCGATCCCTAGGGCTGAGGCGCCGCACCACCAGCCCCCGGCACGGCCAAGGTCAACCGAACAACCGGAGAACGGCTCGCGACGGGCGTACCGGGGCGCGGCGGAACACGACACGGGAGTTCAACGGACGGGGCGGCTTGCAGATGTGGCCGGATGGACTGGGGGCCTAGGCCACGCAAGCCGCCCCTCGGAGCTCGCGCCAATCGGGGCGGAT
>JAOTXX010000098.1 GCA_029862185.1 Myxococcales bacterium | reverse complement strand
GCTGGTCCTGGTCCTGTTGTTGGTCCTGGTCCTGTTGCTGGTCCTGTTGCTGGTCCTGGTCCTGCTGCTGGTCCTGGTCCTGGTCCTGCTGCTGGTCTTGATTCTGCTGCTGGTCTTGGTTCTGCTGCTGGTCTTGGTCCTGCTGCTCCTGGTTCTGCTCCTGTTCTTGCTGCTGCTTTTCCTCTTCCTCTCGAATTCGCTTCAAGGCGTATTCGAGGTTCCACGCGGCATTGCGATCTCCGGGTCGCACGCGAAGTGACCGCTTGAAGGCGTCCGCGGCTTCGCGGAAGTGTGCCGACGACTCTTCGTAGGATTCCTGCTGAGACAGCGCGTCTCCCTCTCGGGCAAACGCGATCCCGAGGTCATAGTACGCGTCGGCGCGGGTGTTCGGCGCTGCAGAAGGGTCGGCGGCGGCTACGAAGGCTTCCTTTGCTTGCTCGCTCAAATCCTGTCCGAGAAGCGCGAGCCCGCGATTGAGCTGCACGGCCCGCACATCTGGCAGCTCGCGCGCCGCTTCGTCGTAGGCCTCCAGAGCCGGCCCATACTGCTCCTGAGCCATCAGCTGGTTGCCCTTCTTCGCATTCGGATTCTCGGTGCGAAGAGGAGTCCAGGCCGACGCGCTCGCAGGGAAAGCAAGCGCCGCCGCATAGCACACGAACAGAGCCGATCGCCTCATGTTTTCCTCCTTCGGCGGCGGACGATCCAGGCCTCCGGAAGAATCGCTTCGAGAACGATGAAAAGGAAGCCGGGAAAAAGTGCCAGGGCGAACCGGTTCTCGTGCACGGTGACTCGCCGCGCCTTTCTCTCGGAGGCCTGAAGCTTGGATAGTTCGGCACGGATTTCCGTTACGCCGACGGTGCCTTCTTCCGCTCGCACGTACTCCCCTCCGGTCATCGACGCGATCTCTTCGAGCGTGTCTTCGTTCTCGGGGCTTAGCGCGGTCATGATCAGGCGGCCGTTTGCGTCCTTCATGTGTCCGGTGAGTGTGCCGTCGGCAGTGTAGCTCGGAATCGGCTCACCGCTGCCCGAACCAATACCGACGGCATAGACCTTGATTCCGGCCGCCTTCAGCTCTTCGGCCGCTGTAATCGGATCGCCTTCGTGGTCTTCTCCGTCGGTCAACAAGATCACGACTTTGGAACGGCGGTCGGGATTGCCTTCGTCGCTCCGGCTTTCGTTGGAGCTTTCGATCAACCGCTTCGATGCGATGAGCGCCTTGCCGATTGCGGTTCCGCCGACCGGCATGTCCATCGGCCCCAGGTCGCGCAAGAACAACCGCACGGCGGAGTAGTCGACCGTCATTGGAAAGGCCATCGCATCGCCCGCGAACGCAACCAGCCCAACGCGGTCTCCATCGAGATCGGCTAGGAGACGTTCGAGCTCGCCCTTAGCCCGTTTGATTCGGCTCGGGTGGACGTCTCGGGCGAGCATGCTCTTCGAGAAGTCGAGTGCAATGACGATGTCGATTCCGCGCTTTCGGAGGACTCGGGTCCGGCTTCCGTACTGAGGTCCTGCAAACGCGACAATCACGAGCGCGGCGCCAAGTAACAGGAGCACGGCCCGCGTGCTCCGCCACCACTTGGCACGGCCTGCGATCAGAGGTTGTACCGTGGCGCTCTTTCCGAAAAGCTCGGTCGCCCGTTCTCGCCTCGCCGCGTTCCATGCGAGCACCGCGGCCGCGGCGGGCAGCAAGGCCAGAAGCCAAAGAAGCTGCGGGTCAGCCCAGGTCACGGCCACCTCCTCAGCCACAGCAGAAGCAGGAGCTCCATCAGGAGAAAGAGTAGGGCGGGGCCCACAAAGGCGGGGAACAGCTCGGTGTACATCCGCCCTGCATCCTCGATATCGGTCTTCTCGAGCGCGTCTAGGATCTGGTGAAAGCTCTGTTCGAGAGCCTCCCGGTCGCTGACTAGAAAAAATTCACCGCCGGTCTTTTCGGCCATTTCCTCGAGGAGCTCCGGATTCACCGGGTAGTTCCCCGTGCCGAATAACGCGCGGCCAAAGACACCCGTCCCCCGTTGGACCGGCGCCGCATTGGAGACGCCCATCAGGATTGGATAGATCTTGACGCCCATCGCGCTCGCGAGGTCAGCAGCCTGCGAAGGTGACACGTTGCCGGCGTTCGACTCACCGTCGGTCAGAAGAATCATCACCTTGCTCTTGGCGCGCGACCGCTTGAGCCGATTCAGGCTGACGCCCACGGCGTTGCCGATCGCGGTGCCGCGCCCGTCGATCTGGTCGAGCTGAAGTCCACGCAGCGCGGTACGCAGGGCTTCACGATCGGTCGTGAGCGGGAGAAGCGTGTATGCGTCGACCCCGAACACGACAGCACCAATCCGATCGTTCGGCCGACGATTGATGAATTCTCGAACCACCGACTTCGTCGCTTTGAACCGGGTCGGCCGGATGTCCGAGGCTTCCATCGAGCGGGACATGTCGAGCGTGAGGATGATTTCAATGCCGCTCACCTCTGCGGTATCCCGTGCATGAATGCTCTGGGGTCCGGCGAGGCCCACCACCAGAAGCGCAACGGCGACGGCACGTAACGCGCCTGGCAGGTCGGCGAGACGCGAGCGCCAGCTCCCCTCGGGGATCCGCAGCGCGGCGGCCCGGCTGAACTGGACGCGAGGTCGCGAAAGCCGTTGCACCCAGACGCGGCCAAACCAGACCATCGGGACGGCGAGCAGCAGCAAAGCTGCCCAGGGACGCTCGAAGCGAAGTTGCTCGTCGGTGATCAGGAGCTGATACCTCGACTCGAGGTAGCGAAGGCTGACGACGAGCCCGGCAAACGCCGTCGCTCCGAGCCATGCAAACGCCCAACCCTGGCGCTCTGCGCGGGTCACGATGCGCCTCCATCGCGGCTCACGGTTGAGGGTCTTGTTCGATCGACCAGCCCGAGTGCCTCGTCGATCAAGGTGCGGGAGGCGTCATCGGCCAGGGAGGCCTTTGCGAACTTCACGAGGTCGCACTGACCGAGAAACCCGTTCACCTCCGCCGGAGCGACGGCCAGCGACGTCGCGCGCTCGAGCTGACTTGCGATTTCATCGGTGGTGCTTTCGAGCCCGTGGAAACCGTAGCGTCGGCCGAGGTAGGCGCGGATCGAATCGCTGACCGCGTCGACCCATTGCTCGGTGCGGCCTTCGGCGATTGCACTCGGGCGGCCTCGCTCGAGCTCGTGCAGCTCCGCGAAAGCGGTTTCCCAGGGCGGCGGCGGAGGCGGCGGTGCGGGTTCGGGCCTGTCCCGCCTCTGCCACCAGCGCATGAATAGCCACGCCAACAGCGCGCCGATCGCGAGCGCGAGCAGCGCGCCGAGGATGAGCAGCAGCCTGTAGTCGTCCTGCTCGATGACCGCGGGCTGGCTCGGCGGCTTGAGCTGCGCGTCCGGCTCGTTCGCGAGCAGCGAACGGACTTCGATACGGCTGCTGTTCGAATCGAGCTCGACGAGCTCGCCGCCGGCGCTGGTGATGCGCACTCGAATCGGACCCAACTCGTGGACCCCGACATCGAAGCAAAGTAGCTGAAGCTCGAAGCTGAAGGTCTTGGATGCGCCGTCCGTTGAGGCGGTGACAGTGAGCTTTTTGCCCAGAATCTCGAAGGGCTCGAACGATTGCTCCGGCACCGCCACGTCGTCGGAGGCAGCGGCTGTCACGGTCAAGATCACGTCAATCGCATCGCCGATCGTGGTTTCGAGCGGTGCGTCGAGCGCGATACTGGGCTCCTGCCCCAGGGCGATGGTGGGCGCGAACAAGGAACACAGGACTATGGCGACTCCGCGTTTCACCGATAGCCCGTGAGTCGTCGCTGCCGCAGGCGGAACAGCTCGGTCAAGGGGCGGACGAAGTCGCGTTCGGTGCTCACCGTGACATGGTCCAGCTTCAGACGGCGAAACAGATGCTCGCGTGCCGCACGTTGGCGCTGTGCCTCGCGTGCGTATTCGGCGCGCACCTTCGCGTTGGAAGTGTCGATTTCGACCAACTCCCCCGTTTCCAAGTCTTCTACGAGGGCGAGTCCCACATCCGCAAGCTCGTCCTCCCGCGGGTCGGAGATTTGAATCGGAATGACATCGTGCTTCGCGGACACGACCTTCAGCGCCTTCTCGTATTGGTCCGCGATGAAATCACTGATCACGAACGCCACCGTTCGACGCTTTCCGATCCCGCCGAGAAGGTCCAGGGCCACGCCGAGGTCGGTGCCTTCGCGCTCGGGGTTCGCATTGAGAATTTCAGTAACCACGCGCATCACGTGGGAGCGGCCCTTCTTCGGTGGCACGAAGCGTTCGATGCGGTCAGTGAATAGAATCAGCCCCACGCGGTCGTTGTTCTTGATCGCGCTGAACGCAAGCAGCGCCGCCACCTCGGCAACGGTCTCGATCTTCGGCTTCTCGGTGGAGCCGAAGCGCTCGCTCGCCGAAAGGTCAACGAGAAGCATGACCGTCATCTCGCGTTCCTCGGTGAAGACTTTCACGTAGGTGTCGTTCATTCGCGCGCTTACGTTCCAGTCGATGAAGCGAACATCGTCGCCGGGCTGGTACTGACGCACTTCACTGAACGCCATGCCGCGACCTTTGAAGACCGAGTGGTAGCTACCCGCCAGCTGGTCGTTGGCGAGCCTCGACGTGTAGATCTCGATCTTCTTGAGTTTCTTGACGAGCTCCCGAGAGATCACGACAGGCCTTGCTTACGGGACTTCCACGGTTTCGAAGATGCGGCGCACGATCTGGTCGCTCGTGATCTCTTCCGCCTCCGCTTCGTACGACCGAATGATGCGGTGGCGGAGCACATCGGGCCCGATTGCCTTGATGTCCTCCGGAGTGACGTAGCCGCGGTGCCGCATGAACGCGTGCGCGCGCGAGGCGACGTTGAGCGCGATCGATGCGCGCGGAGAGGCGCCGTGGGCGATCATGTCGGTGAGATCACCGAGGCCCACGCGCACCGGGTGGCGCGTCGCGGTGACTATTTGGACGATGTAGTCCTTGATCTTCGGATCGATGTAAACGTGCCCGACCGTCTTTCGGGCATCGAGCAGCTGCGCGGTGGTCGCGACCTGCTGCACACCGGACCCCGCGCCCGCGTCCCTGCCGAGGAGCAAGTGATCGGAGATCTGGTCCATGATCTTCCGCTCTTCGTCCTGACTCGGATAGTCGACCCGGACATGGAGCATGAAACGGTCGACCTGCGCCTCGGCAAGCGGGTAGGTGCCTTCCTGCTCGATCGGGTTTTGCGTCGCCATCACCATGAAGGGCTGGTCGAGCGGGTGGGTGGTATCCCCGATGGTGACCTGCAGCTCCTGCATCGCTTCGAGTAACGCGCTCTGCACCTTCGCGGGTGCACGGTTGATTTCGTCCGCGAGCACCAGGTTCGCGAAAATCGGCCCCTTCTTCGCCGTGAACTCCCCACGCTGCTGGTTGTAGATGACGGTGCCGATGACGTCGGCTGGTAGCAGGTCGGGGGTGAACTGAATGCGCTGAAACTTGGCCGCGACGGTCTTGCAAATCGTGTTGACAGTGAGCGTCTTGGCCAGCCCTGGCACACCCTCGAGCAGGATGTGGCCTCCGGTCAGCAGCCCGATCAGGATGCGCTCGATCATCACATCCTGGCCGACCACGACCTTGTGGACCTCGTGAAGAATCGTATCGATGAATGCGCTCTCGCGCTGAACCATATCGTTGATGGCACGGACGTCGTTCGACATATGTTTTCCTTGGGGCCACGGGCTAGCACGGCGACCCACCCCCCACCAACAGCTGGGGTGGTGAGATTATTCGCGTTTCAGCAACCGCGAACGGCTTGACAGCGGGCGGCCGGATCGGAAGGCTGCGGCGCATGTCCGACCCCGTCTCCCGAGAGCTCTTTGTCCGCGCCTCCAAGGTCATTCCCGGGGGCGTCAATTCCCCGGTTCGCGCGTTTCGCGCGGTCGGCGGGGAGCCGATCTTCATCAAGGAAGCCCATGGGCCAGTCCTGATCGGGGCCGACGGAACCGAATACATCGACTACGTCAGTTCCTGGGGCCCGATGATTTTGGGGCACGCCCAGCCCGATGTGGTCTCCGCGATAAAGCGGGCAGCCGAGAAGGGCTCGAGCTACGGCGCGCCGACCGAGTCCGAGATCGTCATGGCCGAGCGGATTCGGGATGCGGTTCCAACGATGGAGATGTCGCGCCTCGTCTCGAGCGGCACCGAAGCGACGATGGGCGCGATTCGGGTCGCCCGCGGCTACACGCGGCGCGATCTAATCGTGAAGTGCATCGGGGGCTATCACGGCGGCGCCGACTATCTTTTGGTCAAAGGAGGGAGCGGCCTCGCCACGTTGGGCGAGCCGGACAGCGCCGGCGTCCCCGCCGCGATCGCAGGCACGACGCTGGTCGTTCCGTACAACGACGCCTATGCGCTCGAAAAGATCTTCACCGAGCGAGGCAAGGAGATCGCCGCGGTGATCTTTGAGCCCGTGGCGGGCAACATGGGCTGCATCCCTCCGGACCCGGTCTGGCTTGCGGCACTGCGCACCCAAACCCAGAACCACGGCGCACTCCTCATCTGCGACGAGGTGATGACCGGCTTCCGGGTCGCCTGGGGAGGCGCGCAGAGCCTCTATGACATCCGGCCCGATCTGACCTGCCTTGGAAAGATCATGGGCGGCGGGCTTCCTGTGGGCGCGTACGGCGGAAAGCGCGAAATCATGGAGAAAGTCGCCCCCCTCGGTCCGGTTTATCAGGCAGGCACCCTCAGCGGTAACCCCCTCGCCGTGGCGGCGGGTCTCGAGACCATCGAGCAGCTGCTTCGTCCGGGCGTCTACGAAGACCTCGAAAGGAAAGGCGATCAAGTTCAGGCGCTCCTCGAGCAGCACGCCGGAGCGGCCGGCGTTCCCATCACCGTTCAGCGGGTTGGCTCCATGCTCACCGCCTTCTTCCGCGGCAAGCCGGTTCGGAACTGGGACGAAGCCTCCGACACCGATCGCGACGCCTTCGCGCGATGGCACGCGGGGCTCCTCGAACACGGGGTCTACTGGCCCTGCAGTCCGTTCGAAGCAGCGTTCATCTCGCTCTCGCACGACGCCGACGCCTTCGAGAAAACAGGCCGCGCATTCAAAGCGGCCTTCGCGGCGGTCTGAGAGGCCGAATCGACGTCAATTTGGCGGGTGGAAGTGGTCTTTCACCAACCTTGACCCCATAACCCCTCGTGCTATACGCCGCGCGCTCTTTGGGCGTGGATCCTTGGAACTATAGGGAAACGATGTGCTGGCGATGCTCCTCAACCGGGAACAGCGGGAGCAGCTCCGACAGATGGGCAGCTTGTCCACGATCGGCCTCGAGCTCGGCCTTTCGATCGCACTCGGCTATCTCGGGGGCGAATGGTTGGATGGCAAGCTCGGGACTGAACCTTGGCTCAAATGGATTGGCCTCGGCCTTGGGCTTGCCGCGGGCGCTCGAAGCCTCTACAGGGTCGTCCGCCGCGCACAGCGGATGATGGAAGACGAAGACGAAAACCCGTGATCGACCAACTCAAAACGCGAACTCCACGCCACGTCGCTGTTGCAGCGATCGTGCTGACCGCCCTGGCCTTCGTGCTCGGCGGGGTGAGCGTTGGGGTCGGAGCAGCCATTGGGGGCGTAGTCGCCACGCTGGACGCATGGGCGATCACCTGGTTGGCCAGCCGCATCGTCAGCGGCGCAGGCTTCATCGGCCGCGGGTTTGCCGCGGCGCTGTTGGGCTCCAAGCTCGTTTTGCTTCTGGCGGTGTGTTGGGCCCTGCTCGCTCGATGGGGCGTCGACCCGCTGGGTTTTTCCGTGGGCCTGGGCGCGTTGGTTCTCGGCATGCTCTATAGCGGCGCCGAGCTGTCCGTTCAAGAAGCCCAAGCCGCTCGCGACGCCCAGCTGGCAGGGGAGAGCTAAGGCATGCCGCACGGCGAATCATGGTTCAGCTTCTTGCCCTTCTACGACTCGCTTCAGCACGCGATGGCGGAGGCATTTGGCCCCAGCTACATGGAGCACAACTCGCATCTCGGCGTGCAGCACGTCATTGCATACACCGTAGTCGTGCTCTTCCTCATCGGCGTCGGCGTGTACGTGAGCCGCCGCCTCAAGAACACCGAGGACAACATCCTCCCCGATGGCAAAGTCACCTTTTACGGCTTCATCGAGACCATCGTCGGTGCGACCTACAACATGTCGGCCGACCTCATGGGTCCCAAGCCTGCCAAGTACTTCCTGCCGCTCATCGGAGCCTGCGCCCTCGTGATTTTCTTTTCGAACGCGCTCGGCTTGATTCCCGGGTTCCTGCCGCCGACCGACAATCTCAACACCACGTTCGCTATGGCGATGATCATCTTCGTGGTTACGCACATCTACGGAGTGAAAGAGCACGGTTTCGTCAAATACTTCTCGCACTTCTTCGGGCCCAAGGTGCCCTGGTGGATCGCCTGGTTCATCAACCCGCTGATGTTCGTCATCGAGCTCATCAGCCACATCGTTCGCCCGGTTACGCTCGCGATTCGCCTCATGGCCAACATGACCGCCGACCACCTCGTGCTCGGCATCTTCGTCAGCTTGTTTGCCGGGATGGGCTTGGTGCTTCTGCCGGTGCCCGTCGTCTTTTACCTGATGGGCTGTCTGGTCATCACCGTCCAGACCTTGGTCTTTTGCTTGCTGTCGGTGATCTACATCACCCTTGCGATTCAACACGAAGAAGAACACTAAGTTTCCCTCTCGGAAGAGAGGCTTGAGGAGGCTCCCGAAAATGAAGAAATTGGCTCTTCGACTTGTCAGCTTTGCTGCACCACTCGCTCTCACCGCGACCGCATTCGCTCAGGACGCCGCAGCGGACGCAGAGAACCAGGCCACCGCAATCGCGGGCCGCGCGCTTGCTGCGGGTCTGGGCATCGGCATCGCAGCGTTCGGCTGCGGCATGGGTCAGGGTCGCGCAGCGGCTGCAGCCCTCGAGGGCATTGCTCGTAACCCAAACGCGTCGGGCAAGATCCTCGTCCCGCTGATTCTCGGCCTGGCGCTCATCGAGTCGCTCGCGATTTACGCGCTCGTCATCGCGTTCCAGGTGCAGCCATAAGCCGTAGTGCGCGTCGGGGCGTGCCAATTGGGGTGCGTCCTGGCGGGCAACGACTTCCGGTACCATACTTGTGACGATGACGAGCCCGTCCGACGCGACACCTGCAAGCGAGCCGCCCCGAAAGGGAGGGCTTTCCGGTGCCGTCAAAGTCGGCATCGTGTTCGTAGTGCTGGTCGGTGCCGCGGCTTGGTTGCTCTCCGGGAGCGACAATCCGTTCGTGTACTCGAAGTTGGTGCACGAAGTGATGGGCGCCCCGGACTCTTTCGAAGGCCGCCGCCTGCGGGTCGAAGGCGAGCTGCGCCAGGGTTCGATTGAATTTCGGGAGGACCCCTGCGAGTGGCGTTTCGTCCTTTACAAAGAGGACAAAGAAATGCCGGTGCGCTTTCCGCAGTGCGTCGTGCCCGATACCTTCCGCGACGGTATGGGCATTCAGGTGACGGTGCAGGGCGAGCTCGGTGATGATGGCGTGTTCCTCGCCAACCAGGTGATCCCGCGCTGCCCCTCGAAGTACGAGATGCAGGAGCGAATGGAAGCCGGCGAGGAAATGCCCTACGACCCCAACGCGCCGCTTCCCGGTCAAACGTAGGGCGGCGAGCTAGCAGAGCTCGAAGCGACAACGCCCGCCTCCTCGATGGAGACGGGCGTTCACCCGAGGTCGACGGAGCGATCTACTTCGCGTTGATCTGTTCGACGCGCTTCTCGTAGCGTGCTTTTTCCCGGGCTTCTGCGGCGTCGATATTGCGGAGTTGTTTTTCGTGTAGCGCGGTCACACGGGCTCGCCTGGCCGCGATCTCTTTGCTTTGCGCCGCGTGGCGCTTCTCTTCTTGCTTGAGCGCGCGCTCCTTGCGAGCTGCCTTGGCTGCATCGGCTCGGGCTTTCTGCTCTGCCTTACGAGCCTCGGCCTTGGACTTCTGCTCAGCTTTGGCTGCATCGGCTTTCGCCTTTTGCGCTTCCTTGCGAGCCTCGGCTTCGGTCTTCCCCTTTGCCTTGGCTTCCTTCATGCCTTGGGCGGCATCACCTTTGGCTGCTTGGCCCTTGTCCTTGGCTTCGCCGGCTTCCTTTTTGGCCTCGTCGGCTTTCTTCGTAGCCTCATCGGCCCTGTCGTTGGCTTCGTTGGCTTCCTTCTTCGCCTTGTCGGCCTTCTTCTTGGCGCCGCGCTTCGTCTCTTCGTGATGGTCGGCGCTTGCGGTCGGCGTGGTCGTGGCTGAAACGCCGAAGATCAACGCCAAGGCAATCAATAATGCTGGAACGATTCTCATTCTTTTCCTCCCCATGGGTTGTGGGTCCCGACGTTGTCGCCCCCGCCCACATTCACTCATAGACTAGACTGCAAACCCCAGCTGCCAAGTGGTTTGGTGATTCTTGACCCCCGAGGCTAAACAACCGTACAGTGCTGCGCATGAGCGCAGTGAGGGGGGATACGAGCCGCGAACCGCGGCCTTTTCGACGGGTAGACGAGCTTTGGGCGCGCCCCCGGGGCGCAGCCGAGGTTCTGGAGCGTTGGAGGGCCGGCTCGACCTGGCGGAACGTCACTTGGAGCCACGCCGTCGCGCCCCACGTGGCCAGCGTCGTGCCGATGCCCAAGTCGCTCGCGCCAGCGCTCGTGAGGGCCATGCGCCAGCGAGGCATAAGGGAGCTCTATAGCCATCAGGCACACGCGTTCGAGCTCGCATCCGAGGGCAAGCACCTGGTCGTCGCGACTCCTACCGCGTCGGGGAAGAGCCTTTGCTACAACCTGCCGATCCTCCAGGCGCTGGCTTCCGACCCGAGCGCGACGGCGCTCTACCTCTTTCCAACCAAGGCTTTGTCTCGCGATCAAGAAGAAGCGCTGCGTGCGATGATGCGCGACGCGGATTTGAACATTGGCGCGATCACTTACGATGGCGACACCCCAAACGATGCGCGGCGAGCTGGGCGACAGCGCGCCGGGGTGCTCCTCAGCAACCCGGACATGCTGCACGCCGGCATCATGCCGCACCATACGGGTTGGGCGCGGCTTTTCTCCAACCTGAAGTACGTCGTCATCGACGAGCTCCACAGCTATCGCGGCGTCTTCGGCTCGCATCTTGCCAACGTCGTGCGCCGTCTGCAGCGGATCGCGCGTTTTCACGGCTCGTCGCCCACGTTTCTGTTTGCGTCCGCGACGATTGGCAATCCACGCGAGCACGCATCGCGCATTTGCGGCGAGCCGGTCGAGCTCATCGATGAGAGCGGTGCGCCGACGGGGCGGCGCCAGCTCGTCGTTTACAACCCGCCGGTCGTCAATGCCGAGCTGGGGATTCGGCAGAGCTACATCAAGACGGCGGTGCGGCTCACTCAGGATCTGGTTCGGGCTGGCGTGCCGACCTTGGTCTTCGGCAATTCCCGCAACGGGGTCGAGGTGATGCTCAAATACCTCCGCGACAAGCTATCGCGCGACCAGATCGACCCTTCTGCGATTCACGCGTACCGCGGCGGCTATCTGCCTCAGACACGCAGGCGTATCGAGACCGCGCTTCGAGCTGGGGAGATTCGCTGCGTCGTCGCGACCAACGCCCTCGAGCTCGGAATCGACATCGGTGCGCTCGATGCGGTCGTCTGCGCAGGGTATCCGGGAACGATGGCGGGGCTCTGGCAGCGCTTCGGCAGGGCAGGACGAAGGCGCGACCTCTCGCTGGCCGTGCTCGTGTCGTCGAGTAACCCGGTTGATCAATACATGGCGCGGCATCCACGCCAGCTGGTCTCGGCACCCATCGAGCATGCCCGCATCGACCCGGACAACATCGAAATTCTCATTCAGCACCTCAAATGCGCGGCCTTCGAGCTCCCGTTCGAGCCCGACGACGTGTACGGCGACGTCCCAAACGAAGCGCTGGGCGAAGCGCTCGACTACTTGGCCGACAACGGCGTCGTTCACCCTAGCGCCACGGCCGCCGGTTCGATCTACCACTGGGCTTCGGACAGTTACCCGGCCAACAACGTGTCGCTTCGAAGCGCGAGCTGGGACAACTTCGTCATCATCGACCTCGATGGAAACCGCACCATTGCCGAGATGGACTGGCGGAGCACGCACACGATGCTGCACGAGCAGGCGATTTACCAGCACGAGGGCGGGCAGTTCCAAGTCGAACGTCTGGATTTCGACAACCACAAGGCCTTCGTCCGCCGTGTGCAGCCCGACTACTACACGACCGCGATGGCGCACAGCAAGGTCGCGGTGCTGGAGGAGGACCAAAGCGCGAGCATCGAGCTCGGCGAAGTTCCGCTCGATGCGGCGCTCGGTGATGTGAGCGTCATCGAAAAGGTCGTCGGCTACAAGAAGATCAAATTCCATACACACGAGAATGTAGGCTACGGAGAGGTGCACCTTCCCGAGATGCAGAAGCACACGACCGCGTTTTGGCTCACCTTTCCAGAGGACTTCGTGCAGAGTCAGCCCGAGCCGCGGGCGGTGGTCGTCGATGCCTTGCGCGGGCTTTCAAAAGCAATGCATCTGGTGGGCGCCGTAGGGCTCATGATCGACCCGCGCGACCTCGGGCGTACGCTCGGAAGCCGCAACGAAGACGAGGCGCCACCCGGCAAGGGGCAGGGCCCCGGCTTCGACCCGACGATCTTCCTCTACGATGCGGTGGCGGGCGGGATTGGCCTGGCGTCTCGCTTGTTCGAGGAGCGCGAAGAGCTCCTGCGTCGCGCGCGGCACTTGATCGAAAGCTGCGAATGCGAAGAGGGTTGCCCGGGCTGCATTGGTCCCGATGCCTCCGGAGATGACCAGCCCGAGGCAGCGCGGAAGCGATTGGTGCTCGGCTTACTGGACGCTGTCGGCGTGAGCGCCACCCACTGAGGGCCGATGTCGATCAAACGAAGCTTGGCTCGACTAGCCCAATCGACCCCCCGGCAGCTGGACGTGGCCAGCATCCGCGGCGCGCTGCCCGGTCAGCGTCGCGAAACCGAGCACGGGGAGCTGCACCTGATCGACGAGTATCTCGAGCCGCAGCATCATCACGGGCGGTCGCCCATCGCCAAGGCGCTCGAGGTCTCGACCGAGCGTTTGGCTCAGCTCGCTCTCGATCCTACGCTCGAACGCATCGACCTTCAGCGCGCCCTGTTTCTCGATACCGAAACGACCGGGCTTGCGGGTGGCACGGGGACGGTGCCTTTTCTGATCGGCATCGCTTGGTTCGAGGACCAATCCATGCGGATCCAGCAGCTTTTTCTTCCGGAGCTCGGTCAAGAGGCGCCGATGCTGAGCTGGCTTCGCGAGCGGGTGCAGCAAAGCTCCTGTGTGGTTTCCTTCAACGGCAAAACCTTCGACTGGCCGCTGTTGCGAAACCGATTCGTTCTGAATCGCGTTCACGCGCCGGCTTTGCCCCCGCATCTCGACTTGCTGCATTGCGCCCGCCGGGTACTGCGGCCTCGGCTGAAATCGGTGCGACTGGTCGAGCTCGAGCGTCGAGTGCTCGGCATGTACCGGGAAGACGACGTCTCCGGAGCGCTGATCCCTCAGCTCTACTTCGACTACCTCGACGGCGGCGACGTCTCGCCCATTGCAAAAGTCATCGAGCACAACGCAAACGACCTGATCGCCTTGGCCGCGCTTCTGGCGGAGCTTGTGGGTCATTTCGACGAGGTGCATGGCAGCGATGACCCGCGCGACCATTTGGCGTACGCCAAAGTTGCCGAGCGCA
>JAOTXX010000149.1 GCA_029862185.1 Myxococcales bacterium | reverse complement strand
TCTCCGAACCGAGTGTCGGGCTCTTGAGTCCCGTCGCCCGCTTTCACGTGCGCCAGGTGATTCCTCTCCTTGGCGGAATGCTTTCCGGCTCGCGCGAGTATCGCTACCTGCAGCAATCGATCGCGGCGTTTCCTCCTTCCGATGAGTTTGCCGAGCAAATGCGGGGAGCGGGCTTGAACGTGCTCGACGTCAAGCCGTTCACCTTTGGTGCCTGCACGTTGTTTGTCGGCGAACCGCAGGAGGCGTCATGAGGTCTCAGGGCGCGGCCTTTTCGTTTGAAGGCGTTCCGACTCATGGGGCATCGAGGGCATTCCTCGAGCGGGCGCTTGACGAATGGAGCCCAGGTGTCGAGGTCATCGTGACGGTCCCCGCACCGGTGGCCCCGCCGGACGCATTGCTCCGCGCGTTTCCACATGAGGCAAGTATCCTCTGGGATCCGCCGCAAAACGCGGCGTGCTCGGGGCTGGGCGTTGCGACGACCGTGGCGCCCACCGCCGCCGCCATCGGCGGCTTTTTCGAGGGCGCGAAGCACATCGCCGCCGAGGCAAGCCCGGTTCCTCGTGTGTTCGGTGGCGCGTCGTTCGCGCCTGGCGCCGCGAAAGAGTCTCCTTGGGAAAGCTTCGGGGATGGGTTTCTCCTGCTCCCCACTTGGACATACCAGGTCGACGAGAGGGCATGGCTGTCGTTGGCGATCGGCAGGTCGCAAGACGTGATTGCGGACGAGTTGCTCGATGTGTTCGATGCGATCTGGGACAGCTTGGAAAGACCGCTCGGGGTCATTCCGTCGCCCGTTTCGGCGAAGCGTCTTGATCAGGCCGATCAAGATGCCTGGTCCCGGCAGGTCGAAGAGATTAGAGCCAAGATTCGGGCCGGCGTGTTTCGCAAAGTCGTGGCCGCGCGTCACTGTGTGGTGGAGCTCGAAACCGGAGCAGGGTCCCTCGACGTCTTGAAACGGCTCGAGGAACGATTCCCGGGATGTACGCGTTTCGCCCTTTGGCGAGGTGATGCCGCATTCCTCGGAGCGACCCCTGAGCTTTTGATCTCACGCAGAGGCGCGGCCGTTCGAAGCGAGGCATTGGCCGGCTCAACCGCCCACGGCGACGCAGCAAGAATGATGGCGAGCAAGAAGGAGCGAGAGGAACATCAGTTGGTGGTGCGTGCAGTGCTCCGAGCTCTCGAACCGTATTGCGACTCTCTTCGGTCGGCTCCGGAGCCGAGCGTGCGAGAGCTCCCGAACGTTTTGCACATGCAGACGCCCATCGAGGGACGCCTTCGCGAGCCGACGCACGTGTTGGCTTTGGTTCAAGCATTGCATCCCACGCCTGCGGTTGGCGGCGTTCCCACCCGGGACGCGATCGATTGGATCATCGACCACGAGGAGGTCCCCCGCGGCTGGTACAGCGCGCCAGTCGGTTGGACGGACGCCAACGGTGACGGGGAATTCTTTGTCGCATTGCGTTCGGGCTTGCTCCGCGACGGAAAGGCGTGGGTGTACGCCGGTGCAGGCATCATGGCCGACTCCGATCCAGGCGCGGAGTACGCCGAGACCGAGCTCAAAATGCTGGCGCTTCTAGGAGCGCTCCATGGGGACGGTCGCTGATCTACAGAGCGAGTGGGCGCGGCTCGTCATCGAGAGCCTCGCGCAAGCGGGCATCCGCGACGCCATTGTAAGCCCTGGGTCGAGGTCTACCCCTTTCGTCATCGCTGCGCTGGAGCACGACGGGCTTCTGTGTGTACGATCGCTCGATGAACGTTCCGGCGCGCACTATGCGCTCGGTCAGGCGCGCGCGACGGGGCGTCCATCGTTGGTCCTTTGCACGTCCGGCAGCGCACCTGCGAACTACTTTCCCGCGGTCGTCGAAGCGAACGAAGCGGGTGTGCCGCTCGTCGTGCTTTCTGCAGACCGTCCGCCGGAGCTCCTGAGCTGTGGTGCGAACCAGACAACCGACCAGATCGGGATGTATGGGAATCACGTCCGCTTCTTCGCCAACCTAGGGGAGCCCCGAGGAGATGTGCCGAGCCTGCGAGCCGCCAAACGTTTCGCGACGCAGGCGGTGGCGACCGCTCAAGGTCCGAGGTCCGGGCCCGCCCATCTCAACGCCCAGGCCCGAAAGCCGCTCGAGCCCGTCGCATCTACGGACGCCAGTGCGGCTGAGGTGCACGCGCGCGTGAATGCGATTCTCGGCGAGCCCCTAACCCAGCTTCACCGCGCGGCAAACGTCGACCCGTCGATCGTCGAGCAGGTGGCCCAGGCCATCGATGCGGCAGCGCGACCGGTCATTCTTTGCGGTCCTGCGGACGTGCGACAAGGCATTGCGTCGGAGGCGGCGGTGCGACTCGCTGACCGGTCGGGCGGATTGGTTCTCGCCGAAGCGGCGAGTCAGTTCCGCTTTGGGGGGGCAGCTCGGATTGTGCTTGGAGCGTTCGACACGATCTGGTCAGCAGATGCCGGGCGGGCTGAGCTGGCGCCCGACTTCGTTTTGCAACTTGGCAGGAACCCCGTTTCCAAGGGTTGGGAGCAACTGAGCGGAGAGCGCCGGCTCCCTCGGGTGATCGTCCACCCATGGGCGTGGGCCGATCCCTCGTCCAGCGCCGAGGCGATCGTGCATTGCGACGTGGAGGCCTTCGTCGAGCAACTCGCTCAGCGGGAGTACGATGCCCGCAAGCGCGACGGTGATTTTGAGACGCGTTTCCGAACGGCGGAGCAGGCGGTTTGGGAGGCAGCCGGTGCGATCCTGCAAAGTGCTGGAGATGCGTTATCCGAAGCCGCCGTCGGGCCAGCAGTCGTCGATGCTCTGCCTGAGGGGAGCGCCTTGGTTCTTGGCAACAGCCTTCCGATCCGGGACGTCGATCGGTGGGTCCCCCCGTGCGACACGCATCTTCGCGTGTTCGCACAACGTGGCGTGAGTGGAATCGATGGGCTGGTTTCGTCGGCTGCAGGAGTCGCGTCGAAGGAACGGGCCGCGACGACTCTATTGGTCGGCGACGTGAGCTTCCTCCACGATGTGAGCGGGCTCGAGCTCGCATCGCAAGCGACCCGCCCGCTGGTCATCGTCGTCATCAATAACGGTGGCGGACGCATCTTCGAGCAGCTTCCGATCGCGCGACAGGGCAAGGAAGCCTGGCTCCGGTACTTCACGACCCCCCATCAGGCGAACCTCGCAGGCGCCGCGTCGCTCTACGGGTGTCGCTTCCATTCCGCGAGCACTGTGACGGCGCTGAGCCGCGCTCTCGAGGCGGGGCATGGGTATGCAGGCTGCACCGTGATAGAGGCGATCGTCCCCGCGAGAAGCGCGCTCGAACAAGGCGAGCTGCTCGCCGTGCGCGTCGAACGCGCGTTCCAACCTAAGGCCTCTTGATGTGGATGCTCCTCCACGG
Organism: Myxococcales bacterium; assembly: GCA_029862185.1. Classification (GTDB taxonomy): domain Bacteria; phylum Myxococcota_A; class Polyangia; order Polyangiales; family Houyiibacteriaceae; genus SG8-38. The sequence goes on along the minus strand of JAOTXX010000149.1, from coordinate 409 downwards.
CTTCATGGGGTCGCCCCAAAGCTGGCAGCGGGTGGTGTCCGCTGCTGATTTACCCGATGAGCCCGTAGTGCCCCGGTTGATGGGTCACGGCTCCGAATGGAGGCGCAACCGGGTCGCGTCGTTTGAAGAAGAGGTCGCTCGTCTCTTGGAGATCGCACGCATGATGAGGCGGCCCCGATACTTGTGCGGGTATTCGATGGGGGCACGAGTCGCGCTCGCGATGCTCGCGCGGGGATCGGAGCTCTTCGAAGGGCTGGTTCTGGTCGGTGTCCATCCAGGACTCGATGATACCGAGGCGCGCGCCGAGCGGCGTGCCGCCGATGCGGAGAGGGCTCGTGTGCTTCGACGCGAAGGTCTCGTCGCGTTCGTCGATGCGTGGGAGGATCAGCCGCTGTTTGCGAGCCAGCGA
>JAOTXX010000026.1 GCA_029862185.1 Myxococcales bacterium | reverse complement strand
CTGCCTGACCAAAGATATCCGGGCCTCGGCTTGTTCCGCTGGCAGGGGGAGCTGCTGCGGCTCATGGCGACACGACTTGGGTGCGACGGTCTGGTCAACAACCCGCAGGGATTCCACAACGCCAACCTCTATGGAAGGGCGATGAAGTTCGTCGATCCAGTCGATGAGGGGAGGTTCCGCGCGCTGGAGCGGGATCTGGCCGACCTTTCTTTACCAGTTGCCAGCGGCGCCGTCGCCATGGGACGGGTCCGAGAGGTCGATGGCGACATGCTTCGATGGCAGGGACGCCCACAGGTTCTCGCCATCAACCTGACACTCCAGGCGTACTTCGAACGCGACCACTATCGCTCGACGGTCAAGCACGTACGCGACAGCACGACATTTCTGGTCGAAGACGACCAGATCCAAGATCCACCCACCAGCGAGTGAGACCGGTCAGCGTGGTGCCTTCAATCTCGTCGTCGGCGTGATCTTCTAACGCTTCTTTGAGCTGCCTCCCTCTCCGAGACGCGCTTGGAGAGCGGAGCGCACCCGCTCCAAGATTTCGGGGTCGCGATGGAGCAAGTACACGATGTCGGCGCCGGTGAGCATTGCACCGAGCTCGAAGGCGAGTTGCTCGGGCGACGCCTCCGAACGGAGCTGCCCGAGCTCTGCGGCGCGCGTCGCGCTCTGCCTGAGCAGTGAAGCCCACCGCTTCTGCTCCTTGGCCACGCGATCGCGGATGGGCCCGGGGCGGCCCCCGACTTCGGCCGCCACAGAAGCGAAGAAGCATCCGCTCGGCCACTCCCGAAAGGCGATGTGATCTAAGTAGCCCTCGCAGAGTGTGCGCAATCTCGGTGCGCCTTCGGGAGCAGCAAGGGCCGGCATCACCACCTCGTGCGTGAAGACCTCCCGCGCTTTGTCGATGATCGCGAATTGCAGGTCTTCTTTGGAGCCGAAGAGCCCGAAGAGCCCGCTCTTGCTGAGCCCTGCGGCCTCGGCGAGGCGTGATAGCGAGAGCCGCTCGAGCCCTTCGATCGCCGCGAGTCGTATCGCCGACTCGAGTACGCGTTCCCGGGACTTCTCACCGTCGATTCGAATGCGTTTGGATGAGGTCATTTTCTTTCTTGACTCTTAGCACGCACGGTCGTACGGTCTAATTAATGCGCACGATCGTGCGCTCTAAGCAGGAGCAAGCCCATGAAGAACCCCAATTCCCTCGTCGCCCGCCGCCAAGACCCCCTCCGCACGCTGTATCGTGAGGATCCAAGCAAGGCGCTCTCTTATAAGGAAGTGCGCACGCTCTATACGGGCACGACCGATGCCGTCCATGGCAGGGTCTTTCCGACTGGATTCCCGGAAGTCGCCTGGGATTACGGCATCGATGACACGGTCGGAGGCTTCGACGACCTCCCCAATCCGGGACATCTGCTCTGCGCGGCGCTCGCGGCCTGCATGGACAGCACGGTGCGAATGCTCGCCGATCGACTCGGCGTACGCATCGAACGACTCGAGGTCGAGGTCAACGGCGACGCGGACGTCCGAGGTTGTCTCGCAATGAGCCGTTCGGTCCGACCGGGGTTTCGTCAGATGCAATGCCGGCTCGCGCTGGAGCTCGATCCCGAAGCGGACCCGCAGGTCGGCGCGATGCTCGTCCGACAAGCCGAGAAGCTCTGCGTCACCCTCGACACCCTTCGCAATGGCACCCCGATCGCGGTGAACTTCGAGGTCGCCCACCCGGCCCATACCGAACCTGATGCCGCCGCCGCCCAAACAGCCGCTTCGGCTTGGCGCTCACACTGATCGGAGCCCGAATCGCGCAGACCTTGATTCATGTTTCGTGGGAGCAGACCAACCTTCTCGCCTATCTGCGCTTTGGCTTCTTCTTCGTTCAGATGGGGTCTGCGTCCTTCGGAGGAAAGCGGGCGCTAAAACGCTCCGCGAGGGCAGCGATGGTGAGCGAGGGGTTGACGCCCACGTTGGCCGGGATGGCGGCCGCATCGGTGACGAAGAGCCCGGGGTGACCAAAGACCTGATGGTCGATATCGACGACGCCGCTTTCAGGTCCCGCTCCGATCGCGCATCCACCGAGTATGTGCGCGGTCACCGAGGCGTTGCCCAGGGTTTCGAGGAGGGTGTTGTGTGCGGTGCCGCCGATGTGCTCGGCCAGCCTGCGAGCCGCTTCGTTGGCCTCCGGAATATAGGATGGCACGGCCTGCCCTGGAGCCATCTCGGAGCTGAGCCGACGCCGAAAGGGCGAGAACAAGCTTCGGCGGAAACGAAAGGCGATCTGGCTGTCGAGGTTTTGCATCACCGTCAGCGGGACGACGCGCTTGTGCCAGTTGTGCGCAAACCAGCTTCGGAGCGAGCGAAGCGGATGCACGAGGATCTGCGCCAAGGTCTTCAGCGCACGGCGTAGGGGAGTGGAACCGTCGACCAAGGGGCCCTGGTACCAGCGCATGAACTCGTAGCCCGGAGGAAAGCGGTTCTGGGTGATGTGTGTGTGGTCGCCGACATAGAAGTGAGACGAAATCGCGGCGCCATCCGTCAGATCCTCATCGACGTCCGGCGCGAGGGCCGAAACGATCGACTCGCTGTTGGTGCGAACGACTTGGCCGAGCTTAGTGGAAATCGCGGGAAGCGTTCCGAGCTCATCGCGGCAGCGAAATAGCAAGTCTAGGCTGCCCACCACTCCGGCCGCGACAATCACGAACTTCGCGCGGAGGGGAGCATGCGTTTTTTGAGAGGAGAACGGGCTGACCGTTCGCACTTCGTAACCGCCACCTTCGAGTGGCCGGATCGACACGGCCTTGCGCTCCGGAAGGATGTCGGCGCCCTGCGCTTCGGCAAGATGGAGATAGTTCTTGTCGAGGCTGTTCATCGCGCCGTCCGCGCACCCGGTGAGGCACCGACCGCATCGCGTGCAGCCCCTGCGGTCCGGACCTGCACCGCCGAAGAACGGATCGCGCACATCGCCGCCGGCTTCCCCGAAATAGATCCCCTGATCGACGGATCCGAAGGAATCCCCTGCGCCCATCGATTCCGCCGTGGCCTGAAGCCAGTCGTCCATCTTGCTATGGTCCGGATTGCGAGTGACACCGAGCATCTGGGACGCCCTCTCGTAGTGGTCCGCAAGCTCTGCTCTCCAATCCACTCCGAGCTGCGACCATGCCGGATCGGCGAAGAAGCCCTCTGCGGGCCGCAAGAGGACGGCCGCGTAGACCAGACTCCCTCCACCCACGCCGACTCCGCCCACAATTCCCACGTGCTTGAACACATGCTGGACGAAGAAGCCTCGAAAGCCGAGCTGTGGGAGCCAGACGAGATCACGAAGACGTTCGTCCGCGGCTCGCATGTCATCCGGCGTGATACGTCTTCCCTGCTCGACGACCACGACTCTGTAGCCCTTTTCCGTGAGGCGGAGCGCGGGCACGCTGCCTCCGAAGCCGCTTCCAATGATGATGATGTCGTAGTCGGTGTCCAAGTCACACGCTCCGCGCTTCGTTCGCGCTTCCCTAGCCATTACCACGCAAAAGGCAGAGTGCTAGAGTTGGCCTCTCAGCTAAAGGAGGCGACGAACTCGGCACCAGCGTCGTCCTGCAGCTCTTGGATTGAACACGAGGACGTGAAGCCATAGGATGACGGCTTGAAGATTGCAATCGTCGGTGGCGGTAGCGCCGGCCTCGTGACCGCTCATCTGCTGGATGGGGCGCACCACGTCACCATTTTCGAGAAGGCGCCGATTCTGGGCGGCCATGTGCGCACCCTCAATCGCAACGTAGATTGCGATCTTGGGCCGGGGTTGATCCTGGACGCGGGCGTCATCGAGTTCGAACGGCGCAACTTTCCGACGCTGATGCGTTTGTTCGACTCCCTTGGCTGCGTGACGCGACCGGTCCCCGGCAACACGACCTTTTGGACCCATGATGGGGTGCACCACCTCTCGCCCGGCTCGATAAAGCGGGCTCCGGGCTCGCTTCGGGAGCGGCTGAGGCATTTCATCGACCTGCTCGAGCTTCGCATGCAAGAGGTCCGCTTCAACCGAAGAACCGCCTTGCCCGAGGCCTCGCTCGACAGACTCACGCTCGGGGACCTGCTGACGGATGCCGACGCGGATCGCTGGGCCGCACTGCTCGCCACCTATGCCTACTCGATCCCCTACGGACGAGTACGGCAGATGCCTGCGGGCCTCACGATCCCGATGCTGCGCGCCTTCGAGCACACGGAGGCGTGGGTGAGCCTGCGAGGAGGGTCTTGGGACTACCTGGGTCGAATCGTCGAGAGCCTCTCGGGTACGGTGCACACCGATGCCAACGTGGCTCGGGTGGCGCGAAACGAGCGGGGGGTGACGGTACACATGGCCTCGGGAGAGGCGCGCCACTTCGACAAGATCGTATTCGCTGCGCCCCCGGACCAGACTTTGGCGTTGCTCGAAGATCCTACCGAGGCCGAGCGCCGCCGCTTTGCTGCATGGCGCGCGAACCATATTCACACTCTCGTACACCACGATCGAAGCGTGTACGGCCGGCGGGGGCTAGAGCTGATGACCGAGTTCGACGTCATCGAGACTGGGCCAGGCAAGGGGGGTTACAACTGCTACCTGAACGCCCTGTGCGGTGTCCCCGAGAACGAGGAGCGCGCCTTCGGACTCGCCTTCGGAATCGACTCCTGGATCGACCCCGCGAAGGTGGTCCTCCGACAGGAACACCACACACCCGACTACACGGTGGAGTCGCAGCGCTGGCACCACGAAGTGTCGGCCACCAACGGCGAGAACCATACTTTCCACGTCGGTGCATGGCTCGGGGACGGGCTCCAGGAGGGCGCGGTCACCTCGGCTGTCGCCGTCTCCCAGCTCTTGGGCGGCGCCTCGATTCCGTGAGCGCTACACGAATCGGTCTCCGCTGAGCTGCCCGTAGAGGTTTGATCCAGTCCAGATCGTCCCTGCGAATCCTGCGTAGCCCGAGCTGGCATTGCAAAAGTAGAGCCCGGGTACCGAGCTCTTCCAACTCAGCCGCGACGCGCCCATGTTCGCGGGCGTCATGCTCGATCCGTAGGAGTGGCCCCGAGGGCTGTTTGCGTATCGCTCGTTGGTCGTGGGGCTCCCGAGCATCTTGAACACCATGTGCTCACGAAGATTCGGCACGTAGTCGCGCTCCACCACGTCAAGGATCGCGTCGAAGATGGTGCGCTTCGCGAGGTTGTACTGCTTTCGATTCGAGAAGTGGAGGTTCTTGAAGCGCTCGTAGTTAGCCACGGTGAGAAACTCGATGATCTGTTTCCCGGGCGGACAGTCGGACCGATCCTCGGTGAGCAGCGTGGGCACCGTAACCGCAAAGCTCGGTTTGGAGTAGTCCCCGCGCTCGAGCATCGCTTCGAAGGCGACGTTCAGATTGGGCTCGTCGGTATGGAACAGATTCGACCGACCGAAACCATGGTCTCTGAGGTCGAGCCCCTCGACCACGCAGTAGGCCATGAAGTTCGAAGCCGAGTACTCGTAGAGGAGCTGATTGCGGACGCGGTTCGAGAATCGCTCTGGGCCCAACATCTCGGCCGCTCGTCGCGGATCCATGTTCGCGACGACCTCAGCCCCGTGGAGCTCGTCGACCGGTCCGGTTGGAACGCCGTCGTCGTCGACCTCCTCGGCTATCACCCCGCTGACCCGATCCCCATCGAGCAAGAAGCCGGTGACTCGTTGCCTCAGGCGCACCTCGCCGCCGTGCCTTCGAATGGTCGCAACCAGGGTCTCGATCACATGCTCGAAGTGGCGGGTCGGGTAGTACGCGCCGCCCATGTAGCCGGTAAAGAGCGCCACCCAGGCGAAAAAAGAGAGCTTGCCCGGTGGCAACAAGAAGTCCGGCCACTGCAACGCGAGCAGAGTCTGCGCCTCGAGCGGAAGTCGGAACGCGTCGAACGCGTCTTGGAGCGTGGCGTTGCGGTACCGGACGATCCGACGAAAGCGATGGATCCGTGGGATCATTCGAAGCGCGCGGGGCGCGGGAGGAAGAGAGTCGATCTCGCGCTCCACCTGGCGAACCTCTCCCAAGAAGGCGCTGCAGGGATCGGCGTGCCGCGGAAACAAAGCTGCGAGGCGGGAGCCCAACATGTCCCAGTCGTTCGGGATGTCCAACGCATACCCAGGCATGCGCATCCGATCGAAGCCATTGCTGTCGAGGCGCTCGAAAGTGACCTCGTCCTCGAGCTCGAGCTTGCGCAGAAAGCGGCCGACAGTCTCGTCCGGACCGCAGTTCCACACGTAGTGGAACTGCGCGTTGAAACGATACACGTTGGGATCCTGACCGAAGCTGAAGGTGTGGCCGTAGCCGCCGGGCGCGTAGTGGGCCTCGAGCACGGTCACCCGCTTGCCCGCTCGGGCCATGAGAGCACCAAAGGCCAGCGCAGACAGCCCACTTCCAACGACCAGGTAGTCCGGCTTCATCGTGTCTCCACACCGGAGGGTATCGCCTCCGAGAAATGAAAGTAGCTCCGAGCATCGAGCGAGCGGGCGCCATGGTCGAGGAGCTCGTCACTGCCACCCCCGCGCCGAACGCCCGCGTCGGGAAGGTGCTGCGCTGTTGGGTTCAGAACCGCAATGACTTCGAGGTGTTGGAGGGGGCAAGGCGCCCCTTCGAGCTACGAAAATTTGTTCATACAAGCAATTTACAATTATGCTGTGCAGGTTCGGTCGCATGCGTATTTCACGGAGAATTCCTAAGTTTTTCGAGCTCGTTTGGGTCGCCTCGCTGGTCGCGGGCTGCGCGGGCTCGGCAGGGCCCGTGGGTCCGAGCTTCGAGGTCTCTTTTGATCCGGGGACGCCGCGATCCGCGCGTGATCAAGTGGTGCGCGTCGAGGTCTACCTCGTGGAGTCGTGCACGGATGTGACACTTGGAACGCGCCCAGTTCCGGCGTTGGGCACTGCCGACGTCCTTCGTGTTGACGGTGGTGGCGCGTTTGGAGTTGCGTTCGACAATGGCGACTACGGTCTCTACGGAGTCGCGCAAGACGCGGAGTGCGCGGTGGTCGCTGCGGGCTGCGATGCAGTTGCCATTACAGGCGCACAAGAGACGCTCGCGGTGACGCTGGGTGCGGTTAGGGGCGAAGCGTGTCCGGTCGATGAGTTTTGCTCGCTCGAGACGGGCGACTGTCTCGATGGCACCGGGGGGACCGGAGGCTCGGGTGGCGAAGGAGGGCGGGTCGATGACGGGCTCATCCTCTTCTACGCGTTCGACGAAGGCAGCGGGTCCACGGTGACCGACCAGTCCGATGTGCTGCCCAAACTCGATCTGACCATCGCCGATCCCGGCAACGTCGCCTGGTCGACGGATCACCTCGAGATCAATACCGCCACCGCTCTTTCCACATCGGGTGCGGCTACCAAGGTGGTGTCCCGTGCGCAGGCGAGCGGGGAGCTCAGTGTTGAAGCATGGATCACACCCGCGAATGCGACGCAAGGAGGCCCGGCGCGCATCATCAGCATGTCGGTCGACACCCAGCTTCGAAACTTCATGCTCGGCCAAGAGGCAGACACCTACGCCGCCCGATTCCGGGCCGACGGAGAGACGGATTGGGACAACGGCAGCCCGACGATCTTTACAACGACGGGAACCGTCACGGCCGCCCTCACCCACGTCGTTCACACCCACAACGCGAGCGGTGCCGAGGTGCTCTACGTCAATGGTGTTGAAGATGAGACCTTCACGCGCACGGGTGGATTGTCGCAGTGGGACGCGACCTATCCGATCGTCGTTGCGAATGAAGGGACCAACAATCGAGCATGGCTGGGCGAGCTCCACCTGGTCGCGGTCTACGACCGGGCCCTCGACGCCGCCGAAGTCGAGCAGAATTTCACGGCTGGCCCCTAGCGCTTCACGCGTCACTCGAGGGGGACCGACACCTTCTTTCTTTTGTTGGCCTCGACCGTCACGAACACGACCTTGGGCTTGCCCTCACCGAAGGGTTTGAGGACGAGCCTGTGGCGTCCTGCGGGCAAGGTGAGGCGGCGGGGCGTGCCTCCGAGGAGCTTCTTGCCTTTGTAGACTTCGGCCCAACCGCCGCTGGTAACGAGGTCGATCGTTCCGGGGCCAGCCTTCGCAGCAGGCCTCGAACGGGCTCGCTGAGGCTTCCGTACCTTGGCCGCCGGTTCAGCAGCCTCTGCTGTCTTCGCGGTTTCGACGGCCTCGCCCTCGTGGGAGGGGTCTTCGACTTCGGATTCAGGCTCTTCGATCGCGGGGGCCACGGGCGCTCCACGCGCGGCCATCGTTTGAGGCTCCTCCTCGGGTTGTTCCCCGGAGAGCCCTATGACCGCCGCAACGATCACTGCGAGGGCTCCGGCTACGGCGGCCCAGACCAGCGCACGCTTGGAAGGTCGCAGCTGCGCGTGACGTCCCGGGCCCTCTTCAGTCGGAAGATCGGTCGCCGTGAGCGTGACGTCGTTGGTCCCTGCGCGCGGGATCGTTGGAACCGGCGCGTACTCCATTCGCGCGATCTCCATGAGCTGGTTTTTTCTCGCCTCTCCCTCCGGAAAGACCCCGTTCATCCAATCGGACAGCTCCGCAGGACCGACGATGTCTGGCTGAGCTCCAAGAAACTCTCGGAGCGCACGACCCATCTCGCGCGTAGTCTGCCAACGATTCTTGGGGTCACGCTCCAGCGCTTTCATCACGATTGCATCGAGCTCTTCAGGCACCTGAGGTCGATGCGCCGATGGTGGCACGAGATCATCGTACAAGATCGCATGAACCGCGTTGGCGGTCGTGTCTCGGCGAAACAAGCGTTTGAGCGCCAGCATCTCCCATAGGGAAACGCCGAGCGACCAAATATCGACCCTGCGATCGATCGGCCTCGCCGCAAGCTGCTCGGGCGCCATGTAGGCGAAGGTTCCCTTCATCTGGCCCGTGGCCGTGTGGTGGATGCGCTGCCGAGCGCTGGCGATACCGAAATCGACAACCTGCACTGAACCGTCAAAGGTAACGAATAGGTTCGATGGCGAGATGTCGCGGTGCACGACATGAAGCAGCTCGCCGTTTGCATCTTTGAGCTCGTGCGCCGCGTGCAGCCCTTCGCAGGCATCCGCGATGACGCGCGCCATGCGAATTGGAAGAAGCGGGTGGCGCCGCTGTTCTGCATTCCGTGCGACTTTCCCACACAGCCGCGAGAGGGGTTCGCCCACAAGGTACTCCATTGCGATGTAGTACTCGCCATCGGCTTGGCCGAAGTCGAACACGCTACAGACGTTGGGGTGGGTGATTCGCGAGGCGATCCTCGCCTCGTCGAGGAACATGTCGACGTACCTCTTCTCCTTGGCGAGGTGCCGGTGAATCCGTTTCAGAGCGACTAGCTTCTCGAAGCCGGGAGCGCCGTCGACCCTAGCCAGGTAGACGGTGGCCATCCCGCCCGCTGCGAGCTCGAAGCAAAGCTTATAGCGCCCGATGCGCTCCGGGCCGGTCGGCTCGGGCGAAGCCGAGTCTTCCGCAGGTGGAAGCACCTCCACCACGGGCGCACCAAGCGCCGCTGCGTCTTCAGAACGGCTAGACATCTGGTTTGTATTCCTCAACACCAGCCTAGCCGGCGCGGCCATATCAATGCCAGCGGAATCTTTGACTATTATTGTAGGTTGCGCTACTGTGGCAATCGGGCGAAAAGTGGGGTTTCGGACTGGAATTGTTGTGGTTTTTGCTCTGCACTGGCTGCTGCCAAGCGCGGTGCATGCGCATCCGATGTTGGATCGAGCCGTCGACGCCTACCAGGAAGCGGATCTCGAGCGGGCCCTCAATGGCTTCGACGCTGCCGCGCGAAACGCAGACCTGACGATCGAAGAGCTGCTGCAGCTGTTCGAAATGCGGGCGCTCGTGCACCACGCTCTCGGCGACGAGACATCGATGCGGGCAGACCTCCGCCGCCTCCTCGCCGTGCGGGGAAGCTACCAGTTGAGCCGGCTGGCGCCTCCTTCGGTGCGTGCCGTGTTCGAAGAAGTGCGTGACGCGCAGAGCAGCGAGCACAGCGTGGAGCTTCGGATCGAAGCAAAGACCCTCGGAGGGGAGTCATGGATGGTGGCGCAGGTGCTGCGCGTCCCCGATGGGCTGGTGGATCACACCACCCTTCAATGCAACATCGAGAGCAACGCTCGGACGATCTCGCGGACATCACAGGGGACGAGCGCGAGCTTGAAGCTTCCGGATCCCGGCGTGCACAACGGATGCGCCGCGACCGCGCGCACCCGCCAGGGAGGTGTACTGTTCACCGCAACCATCGAGGGAGCGCACGTCCTGATGCCTTCCGGTTCGGCACGCCGCTTCGAAATGCCCCGGCACACGCCAAGAGACGACGGCCGCAAGGCCAAAAAGAAAAAGTGGCCTTGGATCGTCGCCGCCAGCGCCGTTTTGGTCGCAGGGGGCGTCACCGCGGGCGTCCTTCTTTCGCAGCGATCCAAGAGCAGTGGTCAGGCCCCAGTGGGTCCGGTCGCGGTCAACTGGTGAGCGCGCCTAGCGTCTCCCAGATCCGCCCTTCCCCGCGCCGCTCAGATACGCATTAGGCAATCACTTGCTCCGTCTGGTCGTTGCGCCACTCGATTCGGGCCCCACGTTCGATCAACTCATCTTCGATCTCGCCAAATACGCGCTGGTAACGGTACCAGGGAATCGTTGTCCAAAGATGATGGATCAGATGGTAGTTCTGGCCGAGGAGCACTGCGTTGAGAATACGCCCTGGGTAGATTCTCGTATCGAGATAACGCTCCCGCGAGTTGTAGGGGTAGTGCGGCAAGAAATCGAAACACAGCCCCAAGACCACTATCGCGATCAGCGCTGGTACCATCCAGACGATGGCAAGCATCGCAAAGGTTCCGGTCGCGACGGCCACCCCGATCACGCCGAGCAACAAGCATTCCATCGCGATCGCTTCGATGAGATCGGAGCGATCTCGCCACATCCGTCGGCCAAAATAATGTCGCCGATATTCAACCACGATCGCCACACACCAAAAAGGCAGCGCCCATCTCGGACGCCGGTTGACGATCAGGTCGGGATCGCGTTCGGGATCATTGGTATGTGAATGATGTTCGTAATGAACTGCCCGAAAAATGGGCATCGTGGCGGCGAGTGAAAGGGCGGACAGTCGACCGAGCAGGTCATTGATGAAACGTGATTCGTGGGCGGTGCGATGCATGCTGTCGTGCATCACCGTGAAGAGGAGATAGATTGAGGTAGCGTTGATCGCGATCGTTGCGGCCACGGGAAGCCGGCCAAGGAGATATCCGGCGATGGCAGATGCCAATGCGGCCATTGCAAGCACGAAAAGCCAGAACGTCGGGTTCTTCAGCGTTCCGGCCGGAGCACCAATCCACTCTCGTGCAACTTTGATTCTGGACGATGCCATCTGATTGGGGTTATCGAGTCGGGGCATGATCGCGACCTTTCATGAGCACTGCTCGCTCTGCAACACCTTGAGCACAGGCTCAAGAGTAGAGATGAAGAAATCGATCAGCTGACTATGAGAAGCGCCGCCCGTAACAGTCCACTCGGCGCAGCCGTTTTCGATCAGGCTCACCCATCCATAAATCGCGATCTGTGACAGGGCGGAGGGCTGATGGATTCCCAGACGTTCGAGGATCCGGCTCATCGTGGTCGTTCGCACGCGATCGAGGAGCTCATTCACTTCGGTATCCGAACCGAGGCCTCCCCGAACGAGCGCGGTGTAGATCGCGCCATGTTCCTGCACGTAGCCGACAAAGCGCGTCACCATCACCCGGAACGCTTGGTCGTATGGTTGATCGGCGGGTGGCTCGGTGATCTCGATCACTTCATTCGTCACGGTGCGGACGGTCTCCATGTAGAATCCGCGTTGGTTGCCGAAGTAACGATAGAGGAGCCCCTTGGAGACACCCGCGCGTTCGGCGATCGCGTCCATAGGCATGGCTTCATAGCCGTGCTCGGCGAAGTGCTGCCGGCCAAACGCCAGCAGCTGCTCCCGTCGAGCTTCAGTCGTCATCCGCCTCGGGCCAAGGTCCATGATGAGGCGAGCATAGCCGTTATTGACGATTCGTCAATAGCTATTCTCACCACAGAAACTACGCGGTAGCGCAAATACGCCGGACAGTCGGGCGGCGGCAAACGGAGTCGACGCATGGCCTGCGTGTCCAGGGGGCTCTGGCGCAGATCATTCGCGTTGGCTTGGGATGCCCGGCTCGCGAACGCACCATTTTGCCGCGCTACGCGCCAATCTAGCGGCGCCGAACGATGGTACGAGGTTCGCATGCATCCGTTGGTGGAGGTTCGCCATGGGACACATGAGCCAACTCAAGCAGGAGTATCGGGCGCTGATGGACCGCCTCGACCACCACGCGGTCGCCATGCCGCGGCCGGAGGATCAGCGCGCCCTCGAAGGATGGCGTGAGTTGCTCGAGGTCATGTACACGCCAGAGGAGGCCGAGCTGGCGTCGCGGATGCCGATGGTACCCACCTCACTCCGCCGCCTGGCCCGGCGCTACGACGTGCCCGAAGAGGAGCTGAGGCAAAAGCTCGAGCCGCTGTGCGACAAGGGCTTGATCATGGACCTCGTTAGCCCGAAGACCGGCGAGGCCAAGTACCTCCTTGCGCCGCCGGTCGTTGGCTTCTTCGAGTTCTCGATGATGCGAGCGCACGACATGTTCGACAAGTTGGCCGTCGCAAAGGCCATGGACGCTTACATGCACGGCGACGACACCTTCGTGCGTGAGGTGTTCGGCAATGAGACGGTCGTCGGGCGCTCGATGGTGCACGAAGACGTGCTGGCCGACGGCATTCCCGAAGTGCTCGACTGGGAGCGCACGACCAGGCTCATCGAAGATTCCGATCGGATTGCCGTCTCGCACTGCTACTGCCGCCACAAGGCCGAGCATCTGGGCAAGGCCTGCGACGTTCCCCAAGAGATCTGTCTGTCGCTCAACGGCGGTGCTAATTTTGTCATTCGGCGTGGCTTTGGCCGTCCGATCGACAAGCAAGAGGCGCTGAGCATCGTGAAGAAGGCGCGGAAGCTCGGTCTGGTCCAAATCGCCGACAACGTGAAGAACGAGCCTGCCTACGTGTGCAACTGCTGCGCGTGTTGCTGCGAGCAGCTTTCGAGCATCAACGACTTCGGGCTCAAGGCCGTCAACCCGAGCGGCTTCGAGCCGGCGTACCACCCCGACGACTGCAAAGGCTGCTCGCGATGCTCTCGGGCGTGTCCCGTCGCGGCGATCACGATGGCACCGGCGCGCGCCGGAGGGCAACGCAAGAACGAGCTGCGCGCCGTGTTCGATTCGGAGCTCTGCATCGGGTGCGGCGTTTGCGCCACGACCTGCAAGCAGGAAGCGATCCGCATGGAGCGCCGAGAGAACCCGAGCCACGTGCCTGAAAACACGGTCGAGCGTGTTGTGCGCCAGATGGTCGAGCACGGTCGCCTGGCCGACCTTCTCTTCGACGAGAGCGAGAGCCGTGGCGCGGCGTTCCTCAACCACGCCGTGCAAGCGATCACCAAGCTGCCTCCCGCCCAGCGGGCGCTCGCTTCCGACCAGGTGCGGTCGCGCTTCGTTCAATTCGTGGTGAAGAACGCGCCCGCCATCGAAGCTTAGGTTCCCCCCTGAACAGGAGCGGACATGGGTGATGCAGAGCGAGACGATCTTTCGGTGGCCACGAGCATTGCCGGACGCATCAAGGAGCTCATTGCTGGGTTGGGCCGTGATCGCATCGCCGAATTGATGCGGCACCATCTCGTGCAGTTTCGTTTGGTCGACGGCACGGGTAGGTGGCAAGCGGAGGAATTGGCGGCGCTCGGCGACTGGCTCCTGGGCAAGGACCTCGACACCGACGACGCGCACGAGCTCCTCGACGAAGCGGCTCGTTGCGCTGCGGCCAACCCGTACCTGGTCGAGTTCCTGGATCGGGCCAAAGGCGAGGCTTTCGATCGCCTCTACAACCAGGTTCAAACGGAGGGGGCGACGGTTCTGCCCTCGGTGGTGACGTATGGACTACTCCTCGAACGCCTGACCAGAGCCATGCGAAACGACTGGAGGCTCATCGAGGCTTGCAGAGAGATTTGGCTGAGAGCCCGAGATGCGGACGATATGAATAGCCAGTTGACAGTCTTCGAGCGCGCCAAGGTGCTTTCGATTGACGTCACGATCGATCGGGTTCTTGGGTTTCACGAGTCGGGAAGCGTGGCTCCGGAGTTCACGAGAGTGCTGCTCCCCGTGAATATCATCGAGGCGATGTTCGAAGACATCAGGCTCGGCCATCGAGACAACGCAGCGAGCGCGTGGCCGCTCGTGAAAGACCGGCCCGGGTCGTGGGCGCACGAGGCGAAGACGGGCGAGGTAGCGGCGCGTTGGTCGGAGGACAGGAAGGCGATTGTGCTGAGCTTCGCGCTGCCGCGCAGATGGGCCGATTTGTATGCGACCTGGAATCTGGCGTTCGTTTCTCACTACGGTGATTTCCCGTATCTGATGACGAAGCTGCTGATTCCTCAGGTGAACGGCTATCAGAGTTCACCGGAGGAGTACATCTACAACCGCCTCTTGGCTTTGTACTGCCAACTGCACTACACGGGATTCGGGCGTGTCGATCGTGCAAGGCAGGGTCGCGATGCGATCGATTGGCACGACGAGGCGCTCACGAAGCTCTGGAGCAGCGTCAACCGGGAAAGTGCCGAGAAGTACTCAGAAGCCGTCAAACAGCTCGAGCGCGCCGAGCTCCGTCGGTCCACCTCTCCAAGTTGAAGTGAGATGCTCAGATATCGGCCATTGGGACGCAGCGTCGCCCCAAACTCGATCTTGGCAAGGTTCGGCGCGGCAGGGGCCGATCCATCGAAGCTACGTGGGCTTGTACCGCCATGATCCTGCCGTGAACGACGGCTAGACCAGACGGTGAACCAAACGAGGCTCTTGGGAGCCATCGGTTCGTTCGCGGCCATGATCAGGAGCTCCTCGATCCGCGAGCAGCGCACCTCCAAACAGGCGCCTCGACCATGCCGGTCTAAAGAATGGTCTCGTCGACTTGGAGAACGTCTCCCGACGAGCCCGGCACAGTGGGCTCGAGCTGCGGGCCGCGCGTCTCCATACCTAAGCCTCGATCCTCAGCCACAGTCGCGGTCCTCCTCCCCGAAGTTAGTGCCAGGGTTGCTCACTTCTTCTTCTTCGCCTTCCTCTTTGAGTTCTGCTTCTTCTTCTTGGCGGCGTGTCTCTTCCGTTCCGCCTTCAATCGCTCTTTGGCCTCTGCCAGCTGACCATTGGGTTCCAATACTGGGAGCTTCGCCAAAGCCTCGATTTCCCGTTCCGCTTGTTGAGCGGCCTTGGTGATCTTCTTCTTGATGCGAGCGCTGGTCTTCTTGGCCCTCTTCTTCAGCGCGGCCTTCTTCGGCGGTGCCTTTTTGGCCGTGCGTTTTTTGGCCGCTTTCTTCGGTGCCACCTTTTTCGCCGTGCGCTTCTTCGCCGCCTTCTTCCTAGGCGACTTCTTTGCTGTCCGCTTCTTCGCGGGGCTCTTTCTTGCGGTCTTCTTGGTAACTGCTTTGGCCATGACACGCTCCGGGGTGGGTGAGCGCGAAGTATAGGGGAACTCCTCTACGGAGTGAGCATCAAAAAAGGGGGCAGCCCTCTTTCAGGGTGCCCCCTTTTTTTGGCGACACGCGCCGCGACGCCAAACCAGGTCGAGCCAACGCGTTCTCAAGACGCCCCACAGCGGGAGGCTAGCCGGTTGCGCGGCAAGTGCCGGTGCATGCGTGTAGTGGCCTGATTCGCGCGTCAAGTGAGCTGTTGGCCCTGAACCCATGCCGGTGTACGCTGACTCTCCCCCACCACCCCGCTTTCGGAGGTCCTGATGCAGCCCCTTTCCGGCATGGATGCCTCGTTCTTGTATATGGAGGATCCGCGCACCCCGATGCACGTCGGTAGCGTGTTGACCTTCGACGGCGCGATGGAGTTCGAAGACTTCCGGGCGATGCTCAAGTCGCGGATTCACCTCGTGCCGCGCATGATGCAACGCCTGGTGATGGTGCCCCTCGGGCTCGGCAAGCCGTACTGGGTCGACGACCCCGATTTCAACATCGACCGACACATCCAGCACATCGGGTTGCCCCGCCCCGGTTCGTGGAAGCAGCTTCGAAAGGTCGCGGCCCGCACGTTCAGCGTGCCCCTCGATCGACGCCGCCCCCTTTGGGAGATGGTCTTCGTCGAAGGGCTCGATAACGTCCCCCAAATGCCGCCGGGCTCCGTCGCCTTGATCAGCCGCGTGCATCACGCCGCCATCGACGGTGTCTCCGGGGCCGACATGATGAGCATCCTCTTCGACATGACCGAGGAGCCTCGGCACATCGAACCCCCTCCTCCGCGTACGATTCCACCGGTTCCAAACGAGCTTCAAGTACTCCGACGAGTCGCGCGAAAGATCGCGGGTAAGCCGGCGCGGCTTCCGGCTTTGGCCCGTGACCTCGCCAATGTGATGCGTGCTGGCAAGGAAGCGCGCATCCGGGGCGCCGAAGTGCCTCCTGCACCGTTTTCTGCGCCGTCGACGCCTCTCAATGGCGTGGTTTCGGACGAGCGATGTTGGAACACCGCCCTACTCGAGTTTGACCGAGTCCGTGCGATCAAAGAACCGATGGGCTGCACGCTGAACGACGTGGTGTTGGCGATCTGCGCGGGCGCGCTTCGTCGCTACCTCGCCGACAAGGGCGCGCTCCCCGTCGAGTCTCTGGTCGCCTTCGTTCCGATCTCGACACGGTCCAAAGATCAGCGGGGCGACATGGGCAACCAGGTGTCGGGCATGTCGGTGCAGCTCGCAACCGACATCGCCGATCCGGTCGAGCGTCTTCAAGCGATCAAGCAGCACACCAAGGGTGGCAAGGCGTACCAAAACGCAGTGGGCGCGCAAACGATGGCCGACGTCTTCGAGTTCGTCCCTTTCGGCCTCGCGGGGCAAGCGTCTCGCCTCTATTCGCGTTTCCGCGTGGCAGAGCTCCACAAGCCACCCTTCAACCTCGTGATCACCAACGTGCCCGGGCCACAGCACGACATGTACGTCGCGGGCCACCGGTTGCTCGCAACGATGGGCATGGCTCCCGTGATGGACGGAATGAGCCTATTGATCACGGTGCTGAGCTACAACGGGGTGCTCTCGATCAGTCCGACCTCGTGTCCCGACGTCATGCCCGACATCGACACGTTTGCCCGGTACCTGCGCGAATCGGCCAACGAGCTCGAGGCCGCGGTCCTCGCGTACCAGGCCAAACAGCCCCAACCCGAGAAGGCCGCCGTGCCGGCGACCTCTCCCGAAGAAACGGCTCTTTTCTTCGCCCAAGTTCGCGCCGCCCTAGAGAAGGTGACGGACGACTCGCCCGCCACAGGCACCTTTCAGTTTCAGATAACCGGGGACAACGCGCAGGCATGGGTCATCGATCTCCCCAAGCGTTCGGTCACCGAGGGCACAGTCGAAGGACCGGACGCAACGCTCACCATCCGCGACGAACATTTGGCGCAGATCACCCGAGGCAAGCTCGACCCGCAGATCGCATTCGTCCAAGGAAAGCTCCGCGTCGCCGGAGACGTGAGCAAGGCGATCGAGTTCGGCGCATTCCTTCCCGGAGTGGCGCATTAGCGGCGGCCTGAACCTGAGATGCCCGCGGCGACGACCGAACACGCCCTGCCCATGTCGTCGTTTCACTTGACGCCTTGTTCCCAACCGTTGACGAGCGTGACTTGTTCAACTACTTCAGGACTTCACAACGAGGAGAAGCGGATGAATCGAATTTTGATGGTTCCGGGCTTGTTGCTTCTAGGCAGCGCTTGCGCGGGTGGATCGCCCGAGGAAGCGGAGCGAATGGAAATGGCCGAAGACATGGAACAGACCGCGGGCGATGAGCGCATGATGATGGGAGCGGAAGCCGGTGAGGTGGACGGCATGATGGCGCCCAACGCCGAAGAAGACTTCGAAATGGAATCGGAGCCGTACCCAGAGTAAGTGGTTGGCTACGGCGCGGGCGTGCGAAGCCCAATGCCATCGCAAGAATTTCCGTAACACTCTTGGAGCATAGACAGCTGACATGAAAAATTTCACTCGACTTTGTTTTCGCACGCTGGTGCTTGCTGGCGTCGTGTTCGCGCTGGGTTCGACTTCGCCGGCATCCGCCAAGAAATCGAAGAAATCGCAGCAGCCCAACATCGTGATCATCATGGGCGATGACATCGGCTGGTTTAACATCGGCGCTTATCACCGCGGGATCATGTCAGGCAAGACGCCGAACATCGATCGACTGGCCCGCGAGGGCATGATGTTTACGGACTATTACGCGGAGGCAAGCTGCACAGCCGGCCGAGCCAACTTCATCACGGGCATGATCCCAATGAGGACCGGAATGACCACGGTGGGTCAGGCGGGTTCTCCGCTGGGCCTACCTGCGGAAGCCCCAACCATTGCAACGGCTCTAAAGGCCATGGGCTATGCGACGGGGCAGTTCGGCAAGAACCACTTGGGTGACCTCAACCAATTCCTCCCGACGGTTCATGGCTTCGACGAGTTCTTCGGATACCTCTACCACCTCGATGCCATGTCGGATCCCTACTGGCCTGGTTACCCGAAAGATCTCCTCGATGAGATCGGGCCCCGGAACATGGTGCACTCCTGGGCGACCACCAACGACAACCCAACGGTGCAGCCTCGGTGGGGCAAGATCGGCAAACAGAAGATCAAAGATGCCGGTCCACTCCCACCGAAGCGGATGGAGACCGTGGACGATGAGATTCTCAAGCACACCTTGAATTTCATGGACCGAGCCAAGAAGGAGAACAAACCGTTCTTCGTGTGGCTGAACCCCACCCGCATGCACATCTTCACGTTTCTCTCACCCAAGTACAAAGCGCTCGAAGGCAAGAACAACTACGGCCTGCAGGAAGCCGGCATGGCGCAGTTCGACGACATCATCGGCGCGGTGATGAAGAAGCTCGAGAAGATGGGCGTGGAAAAGAACACAATCATCGCCGTCACCACCGACAATGGCACGGAGGTCTTCACTTGGCCGGACGGCGGAAACACGCCATTCAAGGGTGCCAAGGGCATGACGACAGATGGCGGCTTTCGCGTCCCCATGATCGTTCGTTGGCCCGACCAGATTCCGGCCGGCAGGGTGGAGAACGGCATCACTTCCGGCATGGATTGGTTTCCGACCTTGGTCGCCGCCGCTGGCAACCCAAATATCGCGAGTGAGCTAAAAAAGGGGAAGCGGCTCGGCGACCGCGAGTACAAGGTCCACCTCGACGGGTACAACCAAATGGCCATGTTCACGGGCAAGGGCCCAAGCAGGCGGCAAGAGGTTTGGTACTTTGGCGAGTCGACGCTCGGCGCGGTCCGGATTGGCGACTGGAAGTACACCTTCATCGAACAGCCCGATGGTTGGCCGGGCGCTAAGGTCAGGCTGAACATGCCCCTAATTCACAACCTTCGTCGCGACCCGTTCGAGCGGTATTCGGACCCGAGTTTCGCGGTGGGCTCACCGGACTGGTTCATGGAATTCTATGCCCGAGAGTTCTGGCGCTTTGTCTTTGTCCAGCGCGCGGTGGCCGATCTTGCCAAGACGGCGATTGAGTTCCCGCCGATGCAAAAAGGCGCGTCCTTCAACTTGGAGGCAGTGAAGGCTCAAATCCAGGAGGCCGTTCAAGCCCGTCACGGGCAATAGAGACCAAGCGCTCGATGCTGGCAACACTGCTGACGATATTGGCGTTGGCCGTCGTGCACATGGTGGCGGGCACCACGGCGGCACTCGGTCACCAATGGCGGCCACGAGCGCTCTCGGCCGCATCGGGCGTCAGCGTCGCCTACGTCTTCCTCGATCTGCTGCCCGATCTCGCCGAGCAGCAGAGCCTCATTGAACGGACGGATTTGCTCCCGGACCTCGACCGGCACGTCTATGTTCTAGCCCTCGTGGGGCTCACGGTGTCGTTGTGGGTGGAGACCGCTTCGCGCGAGTCGCGTCGTCGGCGCCGCGCGCTCGGCGAACCAGACGAAACGGGCACTGCAACCTTCTGGCTCAGCATCACCTCCTTCATGGTGCTGAACACGGCAATCGGATACGCCGTCGCCAGTCCGGGCGACCGGGCAGTCGAGCCGCTGTGGATGTTCGCCGTGGCGATGGGCCTTCACTTCTTGGCGAACGATCATTCACTGGTCGAGCATCACGGAGAGCGGTACCAACGCATCGGCCGCTGGCTGCTCGTCGCGGGCTTGAGCACCGGTTGGCTGATCGGCAACCTACCCGCAGTCGAGATCCGACCGGACATCTTGGCGCTCGTGCTCGCCTACATCGCCGGCGGAACGATCATGAACATCTTGCGCCACGAGCTCCCCGACACGGATCGGTCGAGCGACGTCGTCGCTTTCGCCGCAGCGGCCACGGTCTACGGCGTTCTGTTGCTTTCCCTGTCGCCTGCCGGCTGACCCCGAGCCTTTCCCGCGGGTACTCGCCGTTTCGCGTGACAATGTCACGAGAAGTGCCATGCGTAATTCACTGCCCCGAGTCGTCGAAGCGAGCTGACAAGCGCGCCTGAAAGTGAGATCTTGGTTCCACCGCGCAAGTCTGAGACGCGGCGTCCGGGGTAGCTAATGACTCTGGCTCATTCGGAGGAGAAATCACGATGTCTCGCAATACTTCCATTGTACGCGCACTCGCAATCGCTGCGTTGTGTTTCAGTTTACCCGCCGCCGCGGCTGATCTGCCTAAGAAGGGAACGTACTCCGGTCACTACGGCTGGACCTTCACCGGGCAAGTACAGCAGCTCGGAGAAGACCGGGTCATCTACGCCGGTGTCGTGCCTGGGGTCATGTTCAATGACAAAGGCAAAGGCTTCATGCACAAAGCCCGAGTCGATTGCACGATTCTCAACGACGTCAATAAGGGACGTGCCAACGCGAAAGGGACGTGCGTGGTCACGGACGCGGATGGAGACAAAATCTTTGTCGAGTGGAAATGCACCGGCGTGATGCCTGCCTGTCCCGGCACGGAACGTTTTGTGGGTGGGACCGGCAAATACAAAGGGATAAGCGGCAACCAGAAATTTCAGGGTAACTTCATAGGGGACACTGGCGCGGGCTGGTCCGACTGGAAAGGAGAGTACAAGATTCCCTGAACCTCGAGACCAACGGTGTGACCGCGCTACCCGCTCACACGGGCTAGCGCTAGGTCGTGCGCCTCGTTGTAGCGCCGGCCGAGGTTGTGCCAGTCGAAGTGCTCGCTAAAGGGTTCGACCAAGTTGCGGAGCATGATCCGATCGCGTCGGCCGAGGGACGCGAACCGGAACAGCCGGTCGGTCAGCTCTTCGGCGGCGCGGTGGAAGTCGCTGTGTCGGCGGGGCACGACGTAGATGCCCTTGGACGCGTGGTCCGGCACCAGTTGCTGTAGGTACGATCCGAAGCCCGATAGGTCGCTCGTGACCGCCGGCACGCCCAGGGCGATCGATTCGAGCGGCGTGTAGCCCCACGGCTCGTAGAAGCTGGGGAACACGCCCAGGTGGCAGCCGCGCACGAATTGATCGTACTCCATCCCGAAAAGGGGGCTCGTGGCCTGCACGAAATCGGGATGGAAGACGACCTTCACCGGGTCGTCTTCGAGGTTGAACAGCCGGCAGGCACGCAGCTGGTTCAGTACGGGGTCGTTTGCATCGTCGATCAGGTCGTGGGTGACGATGCCGGGCAGGACCTTGCTCTTCCAGGCGTGGATCGCGCGGCGCAGGCGCAGCCGCCAGTAGTCCTCCATCAAAACGTTGAGGTCGGGGATCTCGCCCGAACAGGCGGCCAGGAAAAGCCGGTCGCCGACGGACTCCTTCACCGCGTCGCCGACCGTACGAAACTCGTTGAGCATCGCGCGGTTCTGCAGCGCCTGTACGTTGATCGAGCGGAATGGAGCCTTGGTGATGATGAAGAAGACGACCGTCACCGGGCTCGCCGCCTCCCGTAGCCGGTGATTGAGCCTGGCCAGCGCCTCGATCGTCACGTCCATGCCCTTGTTGAAGTACTCGTAGCGACCCGAGGTGAACATGTAGAGCGTATTGTCCAGGTCGAAGTTGTAGCTGGGGAAGAAGTGACCGATCGAGAACTCGTGTAGCCGTTCCTTGTATTGCTGGTGCAGGGTCTGGAACTCGTGGATCGCGGTAAACCGGCGGATGTCTAGCCCGTTGGGGAGCAGCATGTCGGGCGTGCGCCCGAGCAGGTGGGTGCACTCCTCCGCGGTGACGTCCGACACGGTGGTGAAGACCTGTGCCGCATGGGCGGCTGCCTTCTCGATCTGGTGCTGAGCGTGGACGTTGAAGTTCTTGGCCTCCTGATCGCCGTCGAGCAAAGGCAGCTGGTCGTAGAACGACGCGTTGCCGTTCGCCAGGTAGCGGCCGACCATGGTTGCGTGCGTGGTGAAGACCAGAGAGCCCCGCCAGTGCTCCTTGCGCAGCATCGGGATCGCAAGGCCGGCCTGCCATTCGTGGAAGTGGGCCACGAGTGGGCGAGGCTGCGACCCCTCCTGCGCTAGTATCGACAGCAGCGCCCGACACATCTCTCCGAAACCCACGGCGGCGTGCACGTTCGGCTCGTCGCTCGCGGGGATCCCGTGGTCGGCCCATACCCGGTACTTGATCTCGTTGAGCACACCGCCGACCGACCCGACGTCCAACAGAACCACGTGCGGACGGCCGCTGACCAGCCACCGCCCGTAGTGGGCGCGGTAGCCCATCTCGCGTAGTTGCTGCACCGCTCGGCCGACCGCGCCGACCAGCGGCGCCGGCTCGAACTCGACGTCCGCGGTCTGGGGGTCGTACGGACCCACGAGGCAGTACCGGCTGCCCCAGCGACTCATCATGCTCGGGACCTTCGAGCGCAAAACCGTGTAGATCCCGCCCACCTTGTTGCAGACCTCCCAAGCGACCTCTAACAGCAACGGCTCGGCCGCCCGACGTGCATCGACGCTCCCCGACTTCTCCGGGGCCTTCTCACCTGTCGACGGGGGGGTGGTTGGAGCCATGGTGACGCCCTCGTGGTCGCTCATCAACCTACCCCGGGCGGGCGCGCTGGGCCACTCCCATCGGGACGAGAAGCTCTTGGAGCAGCATCGCGTCGATCGATACTG
This sequence comes from Myxococcales bacterium, assembly GCA_029862185.1. Classification (GTDB taxonomy): domain Bacteria; phylum Myxococcota_A; class Polyangia; order Polyangiales; family Houyiibacteriaceae; genus SG8-38. Next base: position 26,916 of record JAOTXX010000026.1, on the reverse strand, counting down.
AAGAGCTGAGCAGCCATGCCAACAGGTCCAGCGTCTTGCTAACTTGAGCGCTGGGGGTTCACACACATGAAGAAGATACTGCTCGCAGTTTGCATCCTTACGTTCGCCGCAGGGGCACAGGCGGATTTCGGCCGAAAGTTGTTGAAGAATGACAACGTCACCGCGGCGCGGAATGCCGTGAAGGCTGCCACGCTTTCGGACGAAGAAATGGCGAAACTGTCACTCCAATCCGTGTCGTCGATGGATGAGCAAAATCCGGTCGTCGCGGACGGCGATCCGCTGGCGCAACGCTTCCACAACATCGTGAAAGGGCTCGAGTCAGAAGACGGGCTCAAGCTGAACTTCAAGCTCTACGACGTGTCGGACGTCAACGCATTTGCGACACCCGATGGCAGCATTCGGATCATGGCCGGCTTGATGATCATCATGACGGACGACGAAGTGCGCAGCGTCATCGGTCACGAGATCGGTCATGTGAAGCTCCAGCATGCGAAGAAGCAGTACCAAAAGGCGTACTCGGTCGCGGCAGGCAAGGATGCTGTTGCAGCGAACACGGGATCGGGCGGCAAGATGTTGACAGACAGCCAGCTCGGCAAGTTCATCGAAGATGTTTTGAACGCAAAGTTCTCGCGGGGCGACGAATCGGCTTCAGACGAGTACGGGTTCAACTTCATGGTCAAGCACGGCTATGACTACCACGCCATGGAGGGCGCGTTCAGCAAGCTCGCAGAGCTCAGCGGCGACAGCGGCAAAAGGTCGCTCAAGGCATCGCATCCGGGTGCGGCCGAGCGCGCGAAGGTCGCTAAAGAACGTGCCGAGGCACAGGACGAGAAGACGAAGCAGGCGCGACGATGATGAACACTCTCCCTACGAGTCTCTTGATCATCGGCACAGCCCTTGCAGCCGCGGTGTCCGGTTGCGCTACCAGCTCATCGAGCACAGCCGACCCTGAACCGCTTGCCAAAATGCCGAACGCGGCTTTTCCAGGTACCGCGAAAGTCTACGCGCTGGCGTTGCCACCGCGAGGCAGGGCAAGCGGCGGCGATACGGCGCTCGGCTTCACGGCATCAAAAGCAAAGCGCGCCAAGGGCGAGCTGCCCTCTTACGTAGAGGCCATGCTGGAGCCAGCGGAGCTGGGCGATCTCACCAACGACGAAGGTCAACAGCACTTGAGCTCGACGAAGGTCTCCGACGTCATGAATCGACACGTCAACGAAATCTTTCAAGGCTGCGTGCTCAGGGAGATCAGAAAGACCCGCATGAGTCGAGTCTCGATTCAAATGGTGATCTCGGGCAAAGGTGAGGTCACAGGCGCCACCACCAAACCCGGCAGCAAGCCATTTCAAATCTGCGTCTCGAGGAAACTGATCGCGATCAACTTCCCGAAGTTCTCCGCGCCTCGCATGGGCGCAGAGTACTCCTTTAGCTTTGAGTAGTTGCAAGCCGTCCTAACGGTGACCGACGTCTTCGTCGGTTACACGCGCGAGTTCTTGTCCGCGTGGGGGTTGAGCGCGAACGCGTTTTTTCCGGTACTTTCATAGGTCGCGCCGAATCCAGCAAGTGCCTCCTTGGTGGCGTCATTCGGGTTGCCCCAGCATTGGCATTTGATGCTTTCGCACGCCTCGACGAGCGAGCCCAGCGGCGCCTTGCCTTTGTCGTTTGCGAGATGTGCGGCAAACGCGTCATCGGTGGCGTAGATTTCAGTCCACTGGCTCACGCCTGGCGACGGATAATCAACGTGGTAGCAGATCACACCCGGGTGCTCGAGCATCACGGCGCACAGCTTCTCTTGATTCTTTTTGAAATCGGCCTCGCGGTCGCTCTTGATGTTCCATTGAATCTTCAACATGAAAGCCATGACGCGTCCTTTTCTTTGGTTCGGATCGACCGTTTTTTCGCTTCGACTAGTTCATTCGGTTGCTAAGCACTTCTTCTAGCTTGCTCATCAGAGTCGCGAGTTTGAAGGGTTTCTGGAGGAACGCGGACGGGCCCGCAGCTTCGAAGCTCGGGTCTTCGTTGTAACCCGTGCAAATGATGACCGGGATATCTGGCTGGATGGCCCGAAGCGCCTGAAGCGTCTCGGCGCCCCCCATCCTCGGCATGGCCATGTCTAGGATCACGGCACTGAACGAGTCGGGCGACCGGCGGAAAATATCGACGGCCTCCACGCCGTCGCCAGCCGTCTCGACCGCGAGACCGAAGGTTTCGAGCATATCCGAGAGCACGGAAAGAACTTCCTCCTCGTCGTCGACGACCAAGATAGTCCCCTCGAGGTACAGTTCCGCGTCCGGGTGGACCGTTTTGGGTTCTGGCTTCTCCAAAGGAGGTCCTGGCGCGGCAGGCAGCAGAATGCGAAAGGCCGTGCCGACACCGAGCTCCGAATCGACTTCGATCGCGCCGTGGTGGCCGCGGATGATGCCCGCAACCGCCGCTAGCCCAAGGCCTCGCCCAGTCGACTTTGTCGTGAAGAAAGGTTCGAATATCTGTTCACGGCTGGATGCATCCATTCCGCTTCCTGTATCGACGACATCGATGAACACATGGATCCCCTCGGTGACATCCCAGATCGGCCTCCGTTGAGCGCAGTCTTCGCGGCTCAGCACCACCGTGCCTGTGGCGACTATGATGCTCCCCGACTGTTCGCCTATGGCCTCCCCCGCGTTGGTGATGAGATTCATCAGGACTTGGGTGATCTGCGCCAAATCCCCTCGTACGACGGGCAGGTCCCCCGACAGCATCATCTCCAGCGACACGTAATCGGAAATCGAAATTTCAAGGAGATTGGTCAACTCGGTGACGAGCGCGTTGAGGTCGATGGCTTCGATCCGCACCTCCGTTTTTCCCGAGTACGCGAGGAGCTGCTGGGTGAGCTCGGAGGCCCGGCCACCGGCCATCTTGATCTTGATGAGAGCCTTCTGAAGAGGCGACCCGGCGGACGCAAGCAGTAGGGCCAAGTCGGCATTACCCACGATGCTCACCAATAGATTGTTGAAGTCGTGCGCGATGCCCCCTGCGAGCACCCCCAAGCTCTCGAGCTTCTGCGTCCGCTGCATTTGAGCTTCGATTCGCTGTCGCTCAGCCTCTCGTTGTTTCTCTCGAGTGACGTCTTTGAAAAGCACCAATGCCCCTGGCTCGCCCGTTCCGCTCGCGATCGCCGAAGCGGTCACCTCGAGCTCTCTCACTTCGTCGTCCGTGCGGTGAGCCTCAAAGACCCTGGGGGAAGGCTCTTCGCCGATCGCGATCGAGCGCGCAATGAATCGGTCCAAACTTTCTCTCTCCGCTGGATGAAAGAACTCGGTCAATCGAGTCCCGATGACATCCCCTTCCGGCGCGCCGAACACCGTCGCAGCACGGCGATTCCACGAACGAATCTCTCCAGCCCGATCGAGGACGGCTACCCCGATGGGCGCCTGGTCGAGAAGTCGATCGAGGTATTGCTCCGGGTTGGGCTGCCAAACTTTCCAAGCTTCGAGCTTGGTCTGCGTGGCAATGATATCGTCGTGGTGCTTGCGGCGCTGTCGCGTCCTCGTCATGGCTTCGTTCAGCACCGGTCCGATGGATCCGTTCTCGTCTAGTGATTGACAGACCACATCTCCTCTCAAAAATGGCGCGTACATGACGCGGCGCTCGATCTGCTCGAGCCGCGACGTCTCTGCGAGGATCACGATGGATAGATCTTCGTCCACGCCGCGCGCGTCCTCCGCAACACGAATTGGGTCGCCTCTGTCGACGCCAAGGACGAGGAGGTCGACCGCCCGAGGTCGCCGCAACAACTCTTCTTTCACCTTTTCCGGATCGCCAACGCTACGCAGCTCGGATATGGGCTGAAGCGCGAAGAGCCGTTCGGCCATGTTGAGCTCCAAATTGACCAAAAGGACTTCTCCCACTGCTCCTCCTAGTCACTGAGAATTGGAAGGCCGAGCAATGCGCGCCCTGTCCATGAGCGGAGCGTATCGGTGGAGGGCGCCATGATATGCGAGGCCTGAACATCGCGAAGCATGCGATGAAGCTCCGATCCGCCGCGATACCCTCGCCCGCCACTGAGCGCCATCGCTTGTCCGACGACATCGACAGCGCACTCGGCCACCTCGGCCTTCGCCGAGAACAGACCGAGCAATGCATCCGAGTTTCCTTCGTCGCCGCTGGATGCAGCGCGATAGAGCAGCGCTCGTGTACGCGCGACGTTTGCCCAGAGCGTTCCCATCCGGTGTTGAATGACCTGGTTCTCCGCCAGCAACGCACCGCTGTGCTGATGTCGGCGTTCTTTTACGTTCGTCTTCGCCTCATCGAGTGCGGCGCTGGCGACCCCCAAATAGGTTCCCGCCATTGCAACGAGGAAGTAGGGCGTGATGACGTTGAAGACATACCAAATTTGGTCTCCCTCTTTCCCGAGGAGGTTCTCAGTTGGAATCTGAACGTCGTTTAGCTCTAACGAACGCGAGGAGTTCCCACGCATCCCCATGCCCAACCACTGGGAACCCCAATGCATCCCCTTTGTGTCCGCTGGCAGGACGACACAAGAAAAGTGCCCAGGCGGCGCGTCCGGGTCAGCGGATACCGTAGAGACCACGTACGAGTTTGCGTGCCCGCCATTCGTGACGAAGCATTTCGTGCCCGAGAGCCGAAGGCTTCCGCTTCCGTCGGCCGAGAGCTTGGTTTGGGGGTAGTAGAAATGGGTTCCCGTGCCTGGCTCACTCAAGGCGAGCGAGGTGATGTGCTTGCCCTGGGCGATCGATTGCAAGAGCTGGCCCTGTTGCGTAGAGGTCGCCTTGGCGGCGATGACGGCCGCTCCGACGGCATGCATCCCAAAACAGATCGATGTGGAAGCGCATTCGCGACCCAGCTCCTCGCAGACCCGGGCGAGCGCGAGCAGGCCGTACCCCAAACCGCCTTGGCTCTTGGGAATCGTCAATGAGGTGAGCCGCGTGTCTTGAAGCGCGCGAATCCCAGGTTCGGGCCATCGGCGCTCTTCGTCGACCGATCTCGCCTCCGGCCCCAGAACTTCAACGGCAACCTGGCGGGCGCGGGCAATGACGGTGTCGAGGTCCATGACGGCAACCTCCTGGGTTTGGCGAAACTCGAGCATCGGCTGAAACTGGCCAACGAGTCAACCGGGTCGGCGACGTTGGGCAGAAAGCCCCAAAGCGGGGCGATCCGTGCACCAAGGCAACGACCGCCGACATGACGCAGTCAACTCGAGTTCATCGGCGTACTTGATTCGCCGCCGTGCTCGGAATGGGCACGGATGAGTACATTCCACTCAAGAACACCGTGTACGACCGGTTCATTGAGGAACTGCCGGCAGGTGGCCGGGCCCCTTGACTTCTTTGGGGCGCTGGTGTGCGATCCCAAATCAGAGCGACATTTCGATAGGAAAGGTTAGGCCCATGGCCCACGTGCAACCCACCAACGGCGGTCCGCAGCAACGCAGCCTCGCGAGGACGGTTCCGATCGTAGTCCCAAGTGAGGTCGAGCGGATCTTTCAAGCCCAGCTCGCGAACCAGCAAAACGTGGGGCAGACCTCGGCCAAAGAGCGTAAGCAGAAGTTGAAACGACTGCATGCCGCGGTGTTGGGGCATCGAGAAGACATCCGCCAGGCATTGTTCGAGGACTTTCGAAAGCATCCGAGCGAGGTCGATCTCACGGAAATCTACCCTGTGACGAGTGAGATCAAGCACTCCCTCCGACACTTGTCTCGGTGGATGCGTCCTCATCGCGTGAAGACTCCGATGGCCTTGCTGGGCTCGCGATCATACATTCACTATGAGCCCAAAGGCGTGGCGCTGATCATTTCGCCTTGGAACTTTCCGATCAATCTTAGCTTTGGGCCGTTGACGGCAGCGATCGCCGCGGGCAACTGCGTGATGATCAAACCGTCGGAGAACACCCCGCACGCTTCTTCGATCATGAAAAAGATCGTCGACGAAACCTTCAATGAGAACGAAATTGCCCTCGTCGAGGGCGGCATCGAGGCGGCCCAGGCTGTCCTCGCTCGCCCGTTCAATCACATCTTCTTCACTGGATCTCCGGAGATCGGCAAGGTGGTGATGAGGGCCGCGGCCGAGCATCTCGGTTCGGTCACGCTCGAGCTCGGCGGGAAATCGCCGACGATCGTCGACGAATCGGCCAACCTCGAAGCGGCAGCGCGTCGAATCGCCTGGGCGAAGTTCGTCAACAACGGCCAGATCTGCCTCACGCCCGACTATTTGTTCGTGCATGAGTCGCGCAAAGACGAGCTCATCGGGAAAGTGCAGGAACAGATACGTTCGCTCTATGGCGACGACGCGCAGCAATCACCGTCCTACGCTCGAATCGTCAACGATCGGCATTTTCAACGCGTCGCCGGCTACCTGGAGAATGCCCGCGCCACCGGAGCAAGAGTCGTCGAGGGCGGGGGCGTCGATGCAAGCGAAAATTTCATCGAGCCCACCATTCTGACAGACGTCGATCCAACCTCGGACGTGATGACCAACGAGATCTTCGGGCCGGTCTTACCCGTGTATGGCTTCCAAAGCCTCGACGAGCCGATTCAGGTGATCAACTCGAGAGAAAAACCGCTAGCGCTCTACATCTACAGCAAGAATCGGAAGAACATCGACCGCGTAATTCGAAGCACGCGCGCCGGCGGGACCTGCATCAATCACAATGCGGTCCATTTTTTCAACAACAACCTGCCGTTCGGCGGCTCCAACCACAGCGGCATCGGCAAGGGTCATGGGTTCTTCGGGTTTCAGGCGTTCTCGAACCCGAGGGGCGTCCTCGAGCAGGTCATGCCATTCGGGGGCCTCGAATTCATGACGGCGCCCTACACCGCCTTCAAGCAAAAGCTCATCGACCTCAGCATCAAGTGGTTCTGATCAATTTTTTTCGTCTGCGTACTCTCTGGAACTCTGTTCGGATGCAACACGTAATCGCAGTCTCGCTCGTTCTCGCCGTTTCGCTCAGCGGCTGCACCAAGGCGAAAAAGGCCCCAACCTACGACGGAGAGAATCTTCCGCCGGACGTCGCGGGGAACACGTCTCCGACCGCGACGACCGCCGCGCTCAACGCAGAGCTAAGTGAGAAACTGCCGCTATCGGATCAACAAGACTTCGAAGATGCGAAGCGAGGGTTAATCGCGAGCGATCCGGAGCTCCGTGTTTCGACCGCCGGGGGCAAACAGATCTGGAACATGCCGGGCTATGATTTCATCGAGGGGGACGCACCCGTCAGCGTGAATCCGAGCCTATGGCGGCAAGCTCGCTTGAATAGCATCCACGGATTGTTCGAGGTGACCAAAGGGGTCTACCAGCTTCGAGGTTACGACCTTGCCAACATGTCGCTCATCGAAGGGAAGACGGGTTGGATCGTCGTCGATCCGCTCACGGCGAAGGAGACCGCCGCAAAGGCGATGTCGTTTGTACGCGACCACTTGGGCGACAAGCCCGTGTCTGCCATCATCTACACGCATAGCCACATCGATCACTTCGGTGGCGTGCTTGGAGTGATCTCCCCGGAAGAGGTCGCGGAGCGCAAGGTCCCCATCATCGCGCCGGAGTTCTTTCTCGAGGAGGCAACGAGCGAGAACGTCATCGCCGGCGTCGCGATGGGACGGCGGTCGCTCTTCATGATGGGGCCGCGCTTGCCCGTAGGGGAGCGAGGCCACGTCGACACCGGGCTCGGGAAGGGGGTCGCATACGGCACGTTCGGGCTGCTCCCACCGAGCGAGATCATCACGAAGACGGGGATGGAGATGACGATCGATGGGGTGAAATTCGTCTTTCAGAATGCGCCCGGGTCTGAGGCCCCGTCGGAGATGACATTCTACCTGCCCGACTCGAAGACCTTCTGTGGCGCCGAAGTGGTATCGCACACCATGCACAACCTCTATACGCTCCGGGGCGCGAAGGTCCGAGACGCGGCCAAGTGGAGCGGCTACATCGATGAGGCGATCGAGATGTTCCCTGACGTCGAGGTGTACTTTGGGAGCCACCACTGGCCGATTTGGGGCAACGACCGCATCATCGACTTCCTCGAGAAGCAGCGCGATACGTACAAATACATCAACGACCAGACGCTGCGGCTCGCGCTCCATGGCGGTACACCGCGCGAAATCGCCGAGGAGCTAGAGCTCCCCGAAACACTCCAGACCTCGTTTGCGAACCGCGGCTACTACGGCACGCTCAAGCACAACGTCAAAGCGGTGTATCAACGCTACTTTGGCTGGTACGACGGCAACCCGTCCAACCTCGATCCGCTCCCGCCCGCTGCTGCCGGCGCGAAGTACGTCGAGCTTGCCGGGGGCGCGGCGAGCCTCTTGGAAAACGCACAGTCCGCGTACGACCAAGGCGAATACCGGTGGGTCGCGGAGCTTGTCAACCACCTCGTGTTTTCGGACCCCGACAACCAGGAGGCGCGGGAGCTGCTTGCCAAGGCCTATGACCAGCTCGGTTACCAAGCCGAGTCGGGCCCTTGGCGTGATGTCTACCTGACCGGCGCCTTCGAGCTTCGGCACGGGGGCCCAACGGAGGGGATCGACATGGCGGCTATGATGGACATGATCAAGTACGCGCCCGTGGAGAGTTTTCTCACCGCCATGGCTGCCCGGCTGAATGCGCCGAAAGCCGGGGCGAAGGACATGATCGTAAACCTCGTCTTCACCGACCTCGACGAGAGCTATGTCCTGGAGCTGAAGAACTCGGTCCTGCGCCATTACAAGCGCGACCCCCACCCAGACGCCAACGTGACGCTGAAGGTCACGCACGAGCTCTACCTCAAAATGTTGACCGGCAAGGCAGGCCTCAAGGACACGCTGTTTTCGGACGACTTGGAGATCGACGGAAGCCGGCTCGACCTGGTCTCATTCTTTCGCTTGATCGACAAGCCCACGGGCACATTCGACATCGTCACGCCGTAGCGCTGGCAAACTCGGTCATCTTGCTGTTTGCAGCGCGCCAGGTGAGGCGTATTCTCTCTTTGCGGTGATCCATTTCTGGCAGCGCTTTCCCGGCTTCCACGACGTCAACTCGCTGGACAATCGCGATCCGCAGGTGCTCCAGCGCTTTGCGGACATCGCTGGGCCGATCCTCTGGAAGTGGTTTCGCCCACGCGTCCGTGGTCTCGACAAGATCCCCGAAGGTGGCGCGCTCTACGTGTGCAACCACAACGGCGGGTTCATGACTCCGGACACCTGGATCTTGGCCGTCGCCCTGACACGGGAGCGTGGGACCGACGATGTCCCGTACGCGCTTGCGCACCAGGTCGTGATGGAGGCTCCGCTCACGAACCAAATGCTGCCGGCGATGGGGGCGATTGCAGCCAACCCGGAGAACGCGCATCGCGTCTTTGCGGCAGGTCGCAAAGTTCTCGTCTATCCGGGCGGTGACCTCGATGCGTTTCGACCGTCACGCGCCCGGGGTCGCGTCGTGTTCGGTCCGCGCCGTGGCTATGTGCGGCTTGCGCTGAGGGAGGGCGTGCCGATCATCCCGGTCGTCTCGGCGGGCTCGCACGACGTTTGGTGGGTGGTAAGCGACGGGCGGTGGTTGTCGCGTCTCCTGCGCACACATCGATTTCTGCGCACGGATGTGCTTCCGATCACGGTGTCGGTGCCTTGGGGGCTAACCGTTGGGGCGCCGCCGTTTCTTCCCTTGCCCGTCCCCGTCTTCATCGAAGTCCTCGCCCCAATCCACTTCGAGCGTTCCGGGCCGGAGGCTGCGAGCGACGCGACCTACGTAGAGGAATGCCACCGGCGTGTGCTTGACGAGATGCAACTCACGCTCGACCGGCTCATGGAGGAGCGGCGGGTCATCCGGCGTCAGCGAATCCACACGCTGGTGCGTCGTGCGGCTAGCACCATGAGCGCGAGCGAGCGGGACCGCTGAGCTGCGACCCGCCCGCTCGTCGTTTTTTTTGAACTACAGATCGAGGTTGCAGCTCGTCTCGGCCCAGCGGCCAACGAAGTGGCCACCGGTTTCTGGGCCTGGGATACCCTCACGGTAGACGCCACCGAGGACGCCGTGCTCACCGGAGCGGTGAAGCCATCGGCCGCCAAAGTGCCCATCGCCGTACTGCCCTCGGAAGATGCCCTTGAACTCGCCTTCGAGGTTGATGAACTTTCCAAAGAACACCTGCTCGCCGTTCTCTCGTCGGCCGTAGATGCCCCGGATATGGCCGGCAGGCTCGCCTTCATCGTGCATGACGCGGCCGATGAAGCGACCACGGCCTTCTTCGACCTTGTGCCAGCGACCGGCGAGGAAGCCCCGTTCACACAAGTCGATGGGCCGCGCCATCGCGGCGGCCACCATTCGATTTCCGGCGTCGTCGATGAGTAGCTCGACACGGCCGTCGAGCAGATCTCGGACGGGCACACGCACGATGGTTTGCGGTTGCGTCGGCACTTGGTCGGCCCCGTCCGTCGCGGGATCGAGACGCGGCGGCTCGTCGTCGCGCGGCAACGGGCTCACGTAGGAGAAGATCAACGGCTCGTCACTCTGCGGCTCTGGGTCGATGATGGTCAGGATCATCCCATCGTGATGCGGCAGCGTGACCGATGTGAACGGAACGTGTTGCCGATCGGGACGGGGAAGCAGACGGTCGGTGCGCTCTTCGAACTTGATCACGCGGCGAACGATCATCGCGCCACGGTTGACGTGAAAGACGCCGCTCCAGTTTCTCGGCGTTTCATTCTCGGGATTCCCGGGTATCTGGCCCCATTCGACGATGAGATTGACCTGTACCGCATCGGGCCGGTCTCGCATGCTCGCGACCTCCGGATCGTCGGCAGTCTCGTCTTCCACCGCCTCGTATGTAGCGACTTCATCGAAAGCCTCGGGCTCGCCGAATGCGGGCGCCTCGTCCTCCATGGTGAGACCGCCGTTCTCCTGTTCGAGCGCGTCTGCGATCGCGCTGCCCTCGGCGGTGGGCTCCGCGGTATCGCCGCAGCCCCATGCGAGCAACAGGCCCGCGGCTAAGAAAGTGAATGTGTTCTTGCGCATTGAGTAACCTCCTGGCCCATGGTTCTGCACGGCCCGTGCCAATCTCGTCGCGTCGCAAAACGCCGAGATTCATGCGCCGTCATGCCCGCGCTGAGTGCGCGCTGTCTCATCTCGAAGCGGCCCGATGAGTACCGAGGGTCTCAGCGGTATTTCTTCAGCAGCCGCTTGAAATACATTCGGTCGATGCCGGCAGCGGCCGCCGCGCGTGAGAAGTTGCCGCCGTGTCGGGCCAGCATCCCCTCGAGGTAGGCGCGCTCGAAACCAGCGATGATGTCGCCCTTTTGCTCGGCAAACGGGCGGTCCAAGTCCACCTCGGGCAAGCTCGGCGACGGGCGGGAGGCGCCGGCTTCGGAACCCGGAAGATCGAAGGCCACCGAGGACGGTTCACTCAAGGCCAGCGTCCGCTCGATGACGTTTCGGAGCTGACGGACATTGCCGGGCCATGGATGGCGCTCCAGTCGCTTCCAGTTCTCTTCATCGATTCCGGACAGCACCTCGGCCGCACGTGGCCCATCCCCTTTGAGCGCCGTTCGCACGAAGTGCTCGGCAATCGCGCGAACATCGTCCCGACGGTCTCGAAGAGGAGGCAAGGTCAACTGCACGACGGCAAGACGGTAAAAGAGATCCTCCCGAAAGGCTCCTCGATTCACCTCGACGGAAAGGTCCCTATTGGTCGCGGCGACGACGCGCAGGTCGAGCGCGATCGTGTCTCGCCCACCGAGCCGACGGATCTCCCGTTGATCGAGCGCCCGCAAGAGCTTGGGCTGGAGCTCGATCGGCAACTCGCCGACCTCGTCGATGAAAAGGGTCCCCCCGTTCGCCTCTTCGAGTAAACCCGCTCGCCTCGCGTGCGCACCGGTAAACGCCCCTTTCTCGTGCCCAAAGACCTCGCTCTCCAGCAGGTTTGCCGGAACCGCGCCGCAATCGAGCACGACGAAGGGACCCTGGGCCCGCGGGCTGCGCTCGTGAAGCGCGTGGGCGACGAGCTCTTTGCCAGTACCTGTTTCGCCCCCGATCAGGACGGTGACGTCGGTGGGCGCCGCGCGGTCGATGATGGCGTAGAGCTCCCGCATCGGCAGGCTCGACCCGACGAGCGGCCCGAAACCATCCGAGAGTGTCGCCGGAATGTCGATCTCGTCGTCTAGGACGGAGAATCGAAGCTCGGTGCTGCCCGCGCGTATGGTGCATCCAGACGGCAGGTACATCTCGACGACCCGGTAACCGTCGACCCAGGTCCCGTTGCGGCTATCGAGGTCTCGAAGTCGGTAGCCGATGTCATCGACGGTGATCTCAAAGTGGATTCGGCTGACTGCGCTGTCGTCGAGCACGAGCTCGTTGCCCGGTCGGGAGCCCGCTCGAACGAGCTGCGATTGGAAATCGTGCGTTGGACCATCGGCCGATTTCAAGCGATAGCGACGAATTTTGCGCCGCGGCTTGTCGCCGACCATCAGGGTGCGGGTCGCGCGCGTGGTCATGGGTTCCCCCGAAGGTCCACGCTGAGCCGTTTGCTCTCCCCAGGGTCAAGCTCGATTTCGAACCGCCGCTCGAGCCCCGCCTCGGGGTTCTGAAGGACGACCTGATGACGACCCGGCGCGATGCGATGGCTGCGGAGCGGTGTAGTCTTAATGCGGTTGCCGTCGATGATCACATACGACCAGGGATCGGAGTTGACCGAGACGTAAGCTGGCTCCGGCGGGGGAATGACCGCCTCGGCTGACTTGGGGGTGACCCGCTTCGTGGGCTGGCGGGAACGCTTTCGGGCCTTCGGCGGGGCCGGGGCAACGGTGGGGGCTGCGGAAACCTGGTCGACAGCGGTTGGTGATGCCTCGGGTTCCATCACCGGCGGGGCCACTGCAATCGGCTTCGCGATCATCGCCTCCGGTTTTGATGCCCGCGGCTTCGTCGCACGCGGCTCCACTGCGTCGGACTCGTTGACCAGAACTGCTTCCATTTGGTTGCTGCGACGAGCCCAGAAACCGAAGAGCGATAGCACGGTGACCAAGCCGACGAGAGCGAGCAGCCACCCGACGGGACGTCTGCGCCGCGCAGAGGGTGGCTTATCTGCGGACCCGAGGCCATCTGCATCGAGCAGGCCGGACACCTCACCGGTGGTAAACACGCTGTACCCGTCCGCCGTATCGAGCTTATGTAGCTCCGCCCCAAGCAAGGCGTTGAATGGCCCATTGTCCGGCACGCGATGTGGAGTCGAACCGCTCTCCGGTCGTTTGGACGAGCCCACGGCACCAGTTTCGTTAGACGCATGGGAGTCCGAGCGGATGGCCTCGAGAAAGTCGGCCAGGTCCGTGGACGACAGGAGATACCCATCGGACAGCGCGTATCGCTCGAGCTCTTGTCGCATCGCGGCTGCAGACGGGTACCTCGCGCTTGGGTCGGTGCGGAGCGCGCGGAGGACGATCTCCTCGACGGCCTCCGGAATCTCGGGGTTGATCTCCCGCGGCCTTGGAAAGCGTCCTCGAAGGATGTCTCGGATGGCCTCTTCGGTGTCGTTTGCGTCGACGAGCCAACGATCGGTGAGCGCTTCGTACATGACTGCGCCCAAGCTGTAGATGTCCGTGCGGCGGTCGACACCCGACTGGCGAAGCTGTTCCGGCGCAATGTAGGGAAGCTTGCCCTTGACCTGTTCGCCGGTCGTTTCTCTCGACCGGAGCGCGCTCTTCGCGATTCCGAAATCGGCGACCTTCACCTCTCCCTCCCAGGAGATCAGGATGTTGCCGGGCGATACGTCGCGATGAACGACGCCCAGGGAACGATCGTTGCTATCGACGCGCCGGTGCGCGTAGTCGAGCCCCTTCAGCGCTTCCACGGCGATGTAGATCAGGTGCCGATGCGGGATCGGTTGCTGAAATCGCCGTTCGCATGCTTGGAGCAAATCGCCGAGGTGAACGCCGGCGACGTACTCCATGGCGAGAAAGAGCTGGTCATCGATGCGCCCCGCGTCGAACGACTGAACGATGTTGGCGTGCGAAAGACCCATCGCGAGCCGTGCCTCGTCGATGAACAAGGAAGCAAACTCGTCGTTCTCCGCCAGGTCCCGACGCACGACTTTCAAGGCAACCACCTTCTCGGCACCCCCCAAGGTCGCCATCTTGGCACGGTACACCTCGCCCATGCCGCCCTCGGCAATGCGATCCAAGACTCGATAGCGCGAGATGGTCTTACCGCGATCCACGTCTGCACAGAGTAACAGACCACACATGCTGGCTTGCCACTACTGGGCGGGTCGGGCGATGACCAGCTGCGGTTCGGGGGGGTTTCGCAGGCCGAAATAGAGGCCTAGCGATGTACCTACGACCGCCACGCCAATCACGGTCCAGAACCACCATTTCCGAACGAGCGGCTTGGTTGTGGGCGCATCTGCCGGGTCAAATACGGGGTCCAGGGGGTCGAGCTCGACGCGCAGGACGCCCATCGGTTCGCCGTCCGCGTCGATGATGCGCGGCGCCGCAAAGTGGCCGGGCGATCGAAAGACCAGGTAGTGACGCCCATCGTGGAGACGCACCGACATTGGCGTGAGCCCGGCCGACCGGCCATCGAGCTCGAGCTCCGCGCCCGAGGGCTCTGATTCCGTCGCGAGGGGTAGAGGGGCCTCCCGGCGGAGGTCATTTCGAACCAGCTCGTATTCAGCACGCACGTCGGGTGCAAACTCCGCAGGGTCGAGCGAGGTTCGTTCGGGGCGAAGAATGACGGCTTGGCGCAGAGCATCGCGCGCGGCCTGCTGATTTCCGAGCGCCAGCTCATTGAGCGCGCGCAGTAGGACGGCACCGTCGAGAGCCTGGTAGGTGTTCTCGGCATCGAGGCGTACCTCGAGCTCCTCTTGCGCGCGGCTGAGCTCGTCGAGCGACGCCCGGAACGCCAAATCCCGATAGAGCCTGCGCGCCCGCAGGATACGTTGCTCGATCGACGCCATCGACGGCCCCGCGTTTGTGGCGTCCGACTCGACGGCGGGTTTGTCCTCTTGCGGAAGCTCGCTACCGGCGGTGTCATTGTGGGGCAGCTCCGCGTAAGGTTCCGGCTGACCCGTACCGCCCGCACCCGCACAGCCACCCGCAACGACCGCAAGACTCAACAGAGCCGCCGAGGACGTACGCGTCATGGGATCTCCGGGACGAAAAGGGCCGCCTCGCCCAGCGCTTGGTAACGGACCGTGCCTTGCTCGTTGAATATCCGTGCTCCACCCACCAAGAGCACGCTCCCGTCTTGCAAGGTTGTGAGCTGATGAAATACGGCGGAGCCCGTGAACGGAAGCGGAATCCGTTCGAGCACTTGCGGCGAGCTTTCCACGCACGCGCACGGATCGACCGGGACTAGGAGCGCATCGTCGAGAAGATTGCTCGTGATGCTCGTCGTCCGCCCTCCCCCGACGATCAGCAGCCGCGGCGACGTGCCGCGAACGACGACCATTTCGTGGCGTGCCCGAGGCTCTGGGAGCGTACCTGCACGAACGACGCGCATCTCGGCGGGATCGGCCTCCTCGCGGATGCACAAGATCTGGTCGAGCGCGCGATTGGCGTCGCCGGCGCCCGTAATGCCGCCCGTGATGTACACCGTCCCCCCGCCTGCAGGGCATTCCACATACGTCGCGGCCGTGGAAATCAGCCCTAGCTGATCGAGCCCCGCGGCCGGCACGCGAACGGTGCACGGCGACTCACTCTGTGGACAACGCTCGCCGAAATGCACGGCTTCGACGACGGGGCCGCCCGACGCCGCGTCGACACCCCCAATTGAAAGCATGGTTTGACCGTCCCCGAGCGCAACGAACCTCGGCGCCTCCCGATAGACCAGCCCTTCGATCCCGTTGTCAGGCAAAGGCTGAGCGTCGAGGTCGTGGGCCTCGAAGTCGGCGAGGCGTATCGCAGGAAAATTCGAGCCGCCACCGACGACCAAGCGTGAAACCGCAGGGAGCAGCGCCGCGTCTGCAAAGCAACGCGGCGTCGTCAGTGAGCCCGTTGCCGTCGACGCCGACCCGACGATGAGCTCTATGGTGGCTTCGCAAGCCGGAAAACCTGGAACGACTCCGCCGAGGACCGCTACGCCACCCTGCGGGACGGCTTGAAGTGCTGGAAACGCGCGCGCGGTGAGCATGGTTCCCGACGCAGAGAAGCCCCCGGCAAACGGAGCGTATCGCTCGACCAGCGGGACGACTTCGGTCACTTCCAGATCGGTCCGCAGCTCGATGTTCGGAACGCCGCCGGCCAGCACCGCCGAGCCATCGACCGCCGTCTCGAGCCCCGCCGCGAGCCGCGCTTGGATCGGCTGAGAAAGCGTGCGGCCAAACTCATCGGCACAGCCCACTTGAATCGGAATCGCGTATCCGCCTTCTCGGTGAACGAACGGCATTGAAACGCCGACCGCACGGTCGTCGGCGCAGGTTCCCGAAGCGTATTGCGCTTCGAACGCCAGGGCGTAAGTCACTCCAGTCCGAAGCGCCCCGAGGCCTGCGAGACTGCCTTCCGCGGAATTCACGGTTTGGGAAACGACTTGCTCCCCGGTTTCGACCTCGAAGATCCGAACCCGAAGGGCATCTGGCGAAGGGGCACCCGCCACGGGCTCGGTGCTGACGACCACCAGCTCGACTTGATCGGCGGAAAGGCACCCGGCAGCCAGCGCCGGTGCGCCGAACAAAATCGAGAGCCAAGTAAGAAAGCTAGCCCGCATGACGGAACCTATCTTCATTGGGTACCGGACCGGCCAACAGAGGGCAAGCCCCGAGACTCCGCGGAGAAGGAGGCAGGAAACCCGCTTTCGCGCATCAGAAGGCTGCTTTGACGGCGAGGTTGATGCCGAGCTCGTTGATCTTGATGCCGACCATGTCGAGCTGGCCCGGTTGCGTTGGGGGGTCCAGGAACTCCGATGGGAAGGTGAGACCTGCCAGGGTGCCCTTGCCGTGCGCATATCGAAACGCCACCGCAAACGCGATGTAAAAACCGTCCTGACCCCTTTCGGGAGGCTCCTCGCGGTTTGCGAAATCGACGCCTAGCGTGAAGCCGTACAGGTTGATTTTGCTGTCTCCGAACTGGCTCGGCTCGGTTTCTGGGCTGAAGTCCGTGAAGAAGCCACCGCCCAGCTTGAGGCGGTCGGTGATTCTGAAGATGCCGCCGATGAAGACGTTCGCTGTGGTCTTCCAGTCGATGCCGAGCTCGGGCGTCTGCAACGGGAACCTCACGACCAGGTCGCTCTCAATCCAGCCCCACGGACGCAGGTAGGCCACGCCGATACGCGTGAGCCCCGGTTCGACGCCAGCCCACGATCCGCTGAGGTCGTCGATTTGGCTGCCAGTAAACTGCGGCGAACCGGCGGGTGGGGACAGGCTCTCCGCCACCGTCGTCTCGTTGTCGAGGTACACCAGGTAGCTCGGCGTTGCGGCCATCCAGCCGATCCGGACCTGTTCGATCGGAGCGAACTGGAACCCTGCCTTCAGCTGCAGGCCGCCACCCGAGACGCTCTGGTTCAAATTGCGGTTGAACGTGCCGCCCGCACCTCCGCCGTAGGCGCCGGACACGATCTCGGTGAAGCGGCGTGAGGCGATGACGATGTCGAGCCCCCCGCCCAAGAGAAACCGCTCGCTTTTCTTCCAAGCAACCGCAGAGCTCAGATGGTAGATCGAGTTCGTCTCGTCCGAGGTCGCATAGAATTCCGACGGCTCCGTGGAGTCAGCCGCCGTCGAGACGCTATCTTGCAAAAACCGAGAGAGCGAGCGCGAATAGAAGAAGCCGATGCCCCAGCGCAGCTCCGGTCGGGGGGATGCCACGAACGTGAGCGCGCGCGGGATCGCCTGAAGAGCGGAGTAGTCGCCTGCGCTTTGCTCCCCGCTCTCGATGGCAAGCGAGCCCGGGGCGCTTATGATGGTGTACGAAAGAACTGCACCCGTCAGGTCGACTGAGCGGCTGTCGAGCCGCGCCACGCCCGCCGGATTGAACCACATCGCCCCGCCGGTGTGCACGTTGGCGACCACGGCCCCGCCGGTGAGCGCCACGTCGTTCCCCGCAATCACGTCATCGGTGTTCCCTGCCTTCGCCGCACCTGGAGCGACCAAAAGCGCGATGGCGAGGACCCCGGAAGCGCGAAGAATTGCGTGCATGGCAGTCTCAGGAAGTCTACGGCATGTCGTCGTCGGACCAGAATCGCAGGAACCCGCGATACGCGCCGAGGTAGACGGTGTTATCAGGCCCGAAGGTGAACGTGCCCCAGATGTTGTTGAACACCTTGCGGTCGTAGTTGCCCTTGCCGAGAGCCGCGCGTTGCACGATGCGCGTGACGTTGTCGTCGAACTCGCCCTTGTTGAAGTAGCCTTTGATGCGGAACACGCGCCAACCGGTCCGGAAATCGATGGCGGTGAGCATCCAGTCGTGGTGACCGTTCACCGGCTCGTCGTCGCGTTGGTAAACGTAGATCAAGCCTCGAGGCGTCGAGAGCTTGGGAGTCGCCGTCTTGGCGTCGATGTGGCCTGCCGCCGGCCAGCCTTCGACCACTTTGTACGCTCCTGCCTCGATGTCGAAATCGAACCGCATGATCCCACCTGCGGTGGGGTTCTCCTTGAACGGATCGACGTAGCCATAGGTATTGCCGACGACGAGATGGTCGTTGTACGCCACGACCGAGTTCTCGACGGCGCCTTTGCCGGCCTCGAACAGGGGCAACTTGCTCACCAGGGCGCCGTCGTTCTGGCGGAACACGTTCAGGTTCACGGACTCTGGGCCGTTATCGACGATCGCGACGAAACGGTCGCCGATCAGGGTCGGTGTGGTGCCGCTGCCGTCGTTGAGGTGGCCTGGCTTAATCTTGTGATCGTTGTCGTAGACGAGGTCGCCCTGCGAATAGGTTGGTTTCCAACCCGTGTCGAGCTCGATCTTCTTGGAATCGGCGTTGAAGCGGAGCTTGTAGAGCGCCATGTTCGACACGATGTAGATGCCGTCGGGACCGACGGAAAACGAGTTCTGGATCTGCTCTGCAAAACCCGATTTCTCCCCGAGAAACAGCTCTCGAAAGCGTTTCCGAATCTCGGGGTACTCGTCGATGTTCTGTTCCTCGAGGGCCTTCGCGGCGTCGGCGAAAAACTCCTCCGAACCCTCCGGGAGCGGCGCGAAGAGCTGCCGGATCTTGTCTTCCGCGGCGAACAATTGAATCGCCGTGGCGTAAATGCGAGGACAGCCATCCTCGGTCTTCTGACCCAAGGTATCGATCACGCCGACCACGCCGTACTTCGAGGTAAACCAAACCCGGCCATCTGCGTCGGGCATGATCGCGGTGAGCTTGTTGTCTTTCGGCTTCTTGCCGAGGATTTCCTCGACGATGGTGCCCTTCTCGACCGCGATGCCCAGGTTCAGGTAGACCATCTCGTCGCGAACCACCCGGCGGTTACGGATCGGAATACGGACGATCGCGTCGTTGGCTCCAGGGACGTAAACGTCGCCATTGCTCGCCAGGTACGAATAGGCGCCCCCCGACGTGTCGCGAAAGACGGCGATTCGCCCCTTCGTGCCAGCGACCTCTCGCATCTTGTTCCCCCGACCGGGGATTTTGACGGAGTCGAGGACCCGGGGTGGCGGACTGGAGATGTCGATCACGATCAAGGTCGCCGCGTCCCGTCCAAACGAAATCGTCACGACCGTTTGGTCATCGAGGAACGTGAAGAGCGGCGCCATCCCGGAGAGATGCTTGCCTTTCTCCAACACGTGAAAGTAGCCAACCTTGGCGTTCGCGGGGATGGGCCCGGGGAAATGACTCACGTCGGTCGCAAAGCTGTCCTCGTGCATCGTCCCGGCATATCGGTTCGAAAGGATCGGGTGTTGCCAGTTCTCCTGGCGCGGAAGCGGCTCAGGCAGAGTTTCGCCGTAGCGCGACGTCCACTCCTCGAACCACTTGACCTCCACATTGGCCCGTTGGGACTTGAACTTGAAATCTTTGTCGCCAACCGAATACGTCGAGCAGGGCTCGTCGGCTCCGGGGCCTCTCGAGGCGCATGCGCAGGCGAGCAGGATGAGGAGGCCTGACAATCGATGAAATAGAGGTTGTCGTCTGTTCATTGGATCTCTCCTAGCTCATGAGGGAACGCACCTGACGCCTGAGGAGGCGAAGCCGTTCCCCTTCGGACTTGTCGCTGAAGTCGGCTTCCTCGCTCATCATGATGTAGACGGCCATGAGCTCTCCTCGGGCGCGCGCCTCGGCTGGGGCGAAACCCGCCTCTCGAAATAGGCTCGTAACATACTCGAGGCGCTTGCGGAGGACGCGCCGCACGACCCTCTTTGCCTTCTTGTCGCCCTGTGCCCACGAACGGACCGCCAGATCGTATCGGTTGCGGTCGGCTCTGAGGACCTCCTCCCCCACCGTGAGGAGGCGCTGCTGAGCGCCGCCCTGAGCAGAATTGGCAGACTCGATCACCGAGTCCGTCATCTCCCGGTCCCACCAGTCGAGCATCGAATCCTTCAGATCTTGCAGATTCTCGAAATGCCAATAGAAGCTTCCCCGGCTCACACGCAGTTTTTTCGCCAAGGGGAGCACGCGCACACCCCCGATACCACGCGTTCGCAGCATTTCCATCGCGGCCCTTAGCCAGTCGTCCTTGGTCAGGGATTTCTTCGCCGGCATGATTGTACCATCCATACACTTGTGTCTTGACCAGGACAAGCAACTCTGTAAGGTCTTGGCTCTAGGAGGGTCTCATGCGATCAGGACGAACTGCAATGGGCGCCGTGGCGCTCACACTCGCCGCGATGACCATCGGCTACTTCGTCGGCGTGAGCTTCCACGAGCCACAGATCGCCCAGGCCGCGGGCGGGAAAGTGAAGTCCCCCGTCGGGACGGCGCCGGATCGGTACGTCTACTATCCGGGAACGGAGGCGCTGGGGAAGGACGAGATCCGCATCATCGCCTGCGGGACCGGTATGCCGGCTGCGCGGCGCGGCCAGGCAGCGTCGTGTTGGGTCTTCGAGCTCGGGAACGGTGACAAGTTCATCTTCGACCTCGGTACAGGCTCGATGGCAAACGTCATGTCCCTGATGATTCCCGCTGACATGTTGACCAAAGTCTTCGCGAGCCACTTGCACACCGACCACGTTGGGGACCTGGCACCTCTTTGGGCTGGCGGTTGGACGGGCGGTCGAACCACGCCGTTGGAGATCTGGGGGCCGAGCGGGTCGAGAAAGGACATGGGCACAGCCTACTTCGTCGAGCACTTCCTCAAGGCCTACAACTGGGACTACATGACGCGCGCGGTGAAGGTAAACCCGATCCCAGGCAAGATCATCGCGCATGAGTTCGACTACAAAGGTGTGAATCAGGTCGTCTACAAAGAGAACGGGGTGACCATTCGCTCCTGGCCGGCCATCCACGCGGGCGACGGCCCGGTGAGCTACTCGCTCGAGTGGAAGGGCTACAAGGTCGTCTTCGGGGGCGACACGTTCCCGAACACCTGGTTCATCAAGTACGCCAAGAACGCCGACATCGTGATCCACGAGGCGATGTTGACCGCAGAGCAGCTCCGCAAGTACTACAACCAGCCGCCCTCCCGCACGATCATGATGAACACCGACATCCACACGTCAGCCCAGGCGTTCGGCAAGGTCATGAGCATGCTGAAACCGAAGCTCGCGATCGCCTATCACTTCTTCAACGAAGAGGGCACGCGCTACGGCATCTACGAAGGGATTCGCGAGACCTACGATGGCCCGCTCTCGATGGCGACCGACATGATGGTCTGGAACCTCACCAAGAAGGGCATCACGGAGCGAATGGCGGTCTCGACCGACGAAGCCTGGGATGTCCCGGGCACGGAGAAGGGCCTCGAGCCCGACAGGAGCCGCAAGCCGGAGACGATCTGGAAAGAGCTCGTCGACCAGCGCCTGGATATGAGCGAAGTGAACAAGACCTGGCTCGACGACTACAAGAAGAAGTACAACGTAAAGTAAGCACGATGCATCGACGCGAGCGAACTTTGAAAGGCTTCGCAGCACCGTCCGCGATCGTGCTGCTGGCCCTCTGTGCGGGTCTTGCCTCGATGGCGAGCTGCAAGCCTACTGCCACCCCCCAACCGGCCAAGCCACCCAACATTCTCCTCATCGTCGCCGACGATCTCGGGTTCTCCGACATTGGGCCATACGGCGGGGAGATCTCGACGCCGGCGCTCGATCAGCTCGCCAACGAAGGGGTCCTGCTCAGCAACTTCCACGTGCTGCCGACCTGCTCGCCCACGCGGTCGGTCCTGCTGTCAGGGATGGACAACCACCGCGCCGGCCTCGGCACGATGGGGGAATTTGTCACGCCCGAGATGGAGGGGATCCCTGGCTACGCGGGTTATCTCAACTTCGAGGTGGCCGCCCTACCCGAAGTGCTGAGGCAGGCCGGATATCACACGTACATGGCGGGCAAGTGGCACCTCGGTTCGGAGGAGGAGACGAGCCCACACGCGCGTGGCTTCGAAGAGACCTTCGTTCTCCTTCAGGGCGGCGGCAGCCACTGGAACGACCGAAAGCCACTCTGCCCCCCGGAGACGATGGTCTACCGGCGAAACGGAAAGGAAGTCGACTCGCTGCCGCAGGACTTTTACTCGTCGCGCTACTACACGGATCGACTCCTCGAATGGTTCGAGCAGGGCCGCAGCGACGACAAGCCCTTCTTTGCGTACCTGTCCTACACGGCGCCGCACGACCCTTTGCATGCGCCCAAAGAGTACATCGCCAAGTACAATGGCAAGTACGACCAAGGCTGGGACTCGCTTCGGCAAACGAGGCTCGATGGCCTGAAGAAGCTCGGCATGGTCCCGAGCGCCGCGGTCCCCTTCCCTCGACTGCCGAACGTCAAAGCATGGGACGAGCTTTCCACTGAGGAGCGTGCGCTCGCCTCGCGCGACATGGAAGTCTACGCCGCGATGGTCGACTACATGGACGAGCAAATTGCGCGCGTCTTCGGCTACCTGAAAGAGATCGACGAGTACGACAACACGATGATCCTCTTCATGTCGGACAACGGCGCCAACGGTTCTCTGCCCACGGCGTACCCGGGTCAGACCGAGGAGTACCTAGACTCGTTCGACAACAGCCTCGACAATCGCGGTCTTCCGGGCTCCTACATCGAGATGGGTCCAGGCTGGGCCCAGGCGAGCATGTCGCCGAGCCGAATGTTCAAGGCCTATCCGACCGAAGGTGGCATCAAGGCGCCGTTGTTGGTCAAAGTCGCTGGCAAGCCGGCACAGCCCGGCATGGTCAATCAGTCGTTCGTTCACGTTCGAGATATCATGCCGACCCTGCTCGACGTCGCGGGCGCAGCGAAGCCCGATGCCATCGATGGTCGCGAGGTTCTGCCGATGCAGGGGCAATCGGTGCTCGACCTCTTCGCGGGCAAGAGCGAGAAGTCATACGCGGGAGCAAGCCGAGTCGGGTACGAGCTGTTTAGCTTTAAAGCCTTCATCGACGGCAACTGGAAAATCGTTTGGATGCCCAAGCCACTTGGCACTGGTGAGTGGGAGCTCTTCGACCTCTCGAATGATCCGGCCGAGCTCCACGACCTCAGCAACGAGCAACCTGAGACGCTCCGAGAAATGGTCGCCCTGTGGAACCAATACAAGAAGGACAACGGCGTACTCGACATCGTTCCCAGGGTGCCGAAGTGAGTAAGGACTCGCGGTCGCTTTTCGGGAGAACCTGCGGCATCCTTCGGCAAACCCCAAGCAGGAAGAGATCCATGGCAAGAATCAAACGGGCGGCCGCTAAAGTGTTGATGTTCGCGATCGTCACGGGAATCAGCGGTACCATTTTCGGCTGCACGCCGGTCGAGCGCGAGCCTGAGTCACCGGCCCCTGCCGAGCCGCAAGCGAAGCAAGAGCAGAACGGTGAAAACACCAAAGTGGGCGAGCAGCCCGATCAAGCGCCTCAAGAAGTCGATGCGGCGGGCACGTATTCCCCCGTCAAAGCGCGTGATCGTGATTTCTACGCGCCGAACACCGAGGACCTCGGACCAAACGAAATGCGGTTGATCGCCTGCGGCACGGGCATGCCTACCGCGCGTCCAAAGCAGGCGGCATCCTGCTGGCTCCTCGAGCTCGGGAACGGCGAGAAATTCATCTTCGACATCGGGACCGGGTCGGCGGAGCGCGTTGCAGCGCTTCAGATCCCCTACAACTACCTCGACAAGGTCTTCTTGAGCCACCTGCATACCGACCACTTCGGTGACCTCGACGCGCTGTTCGTCGGTGGTGCGCTTGCCGGCCGTCAAAAACCGCTACGGGTTTGGGGACCGAGCGCCGAGACACCCGAGAGGGGCACCAAGTACGCGCTCGATCATTTGCGAAAAGCACTCACCTGGGACCTCGACGGCCGCCAAGGACTGACCGACCCTCGGGGTTACCACTTGGACGTCACCGAGTTCGACTACATGGGGATGAACGCAGTCATCTATCAAGAGAATGGGGTGACGATTCGGTCGTTCCCCGCGATTCACTCCCTGGACGGCCCGGTGAGCTTCGTCGTCGAATGGAACGGTTTCAAATTCGTGTTTGGCGGAGATACCTACCCCAACAAGTGGTACGCAAAGTACGCGAAAGGGGCCGACCTGGCGATTCACGAGTGCTTCATTGCCGTTCCAGACATGATCGACAAGTTCAAGTTTACGCCGCAGAGCGCGCTTGCGGTAGGCACTCAGATCCACACCGCACCTGAAGCCTTTGGGAAGGTGATGTCGATCATCAAGCCGCGGATGGCGGTCGCCTATCACTTCTTCAAAGACTTCGACACGACGGCTTCGATCAACGATCGCATCCGCACCACCTACGACGGTCCGCTGAGTCTTTCCATCGACTACATGGTCTGGAACATCACTAAGGATGAGATCCGCGTCCGCATGGCGATCGTGGACGAGGATGTGTGGCCCCCGCCCGCCACCGAGAAGCCGCAGCTACCCGACCAGAGTAAGAGGATTCCCTATTCGCCCGAGATCTCCGGCGGGAAGCTCGACATGAAGAAGGTGCTTCAACCCGTCTACGACGAGATCAACAAGCAGTACGGAACCCACGAGACGCAGGAATGAACGGTGATCAGAATGGCCTCAACGACCCGCGCCCTCGGAGCGTTTCTGTTGGCATGGTCCCTGGCGAATTCATATTCAGCGGAAGCCGCTGAGGTCGAGCCCCCGGAGACCCGCGCTGAACGCTCGTCGGAACTTCGTGCTGAACCCGAACCCGAAGAGGCAACTGAAGAGGCCGAGGAAAACGAGCGGCTCAATGGGTTCACGTTCGGAGGCGCCTACACCTTTCACATTCTTCGCAATCGCGACTCCGAGACAACCGGCGAACCGCTAAGGACCTTCGAGCACCTCGGTGGGTTCGTCATCGGGTATGACCGCGATCTAATCCCTGGGCATCTCGCGCTGACCATTTCGAAGCCATTCTATTTCTCGAAAGAGCGCTTCGACACACCCTTCGACTTCATCTTGAGAGGACTCTTCCGAAAAGGACGTTGGGAAGGCTTCATCGGGCTGGTGCTCACATGGAACATCCGAATCTTCGAGAAGGAACGTGAGGAGCAGGAGGGCGAACGAAACATCATGTCTTTCGGGATTGGCGCGGTCATTGGGGGGGCGTATTTCTTCAACCCACGCTGGAGCCTCGACCTCGAGCTTGGCTATGCGAACATCCCGACCGAGGATATCGTCGAGCACGAGATCAGCTCGGCTTTGTGCGGCGTCTACCACTTCTGAGCGGCGTTGCGCGGGCATATTGAGTCCGAGCCGTGCTGGGCTACATTCGAAGAACTGTGATCTCTCTTCACGACGTCCGGTTCGAATATGCACACGGATGCTTCTCTCTCGATGTGCCTCAGCTGACGGTTGCGTCGGGAACCCGGGCGGCCGCGATCGGGCCGAGCGGCTCGGGGAAGACCACCTTGCTGAATTTGATCTCGGGGATCGAGCGGCCTGGTTCGGGCGAGGTCAGCACGGCCGGGGTGCGCGTCGACCGCCTGTCAGCGTCGGCGCGGCGCTCGTTTCGGATCACCACGATCGGCTTCGTGTTTCAGGAGTTCCTGCTCCTGGAATACCTCGATGTGCTCGACAACATTCTCTATCCGTACCGACTGCACCCCGAGCTTCGCCTGGAGCCCTCGGTACGCTCGCGAGGGCGCCAGCTTGCATCGGACCTGGGCCTTGCAGGGCTGCTCGACCGGCGACCGAGCGAGCTTTCCCAAGGCGAACGGCAACGCGTCGCGATCGCCCGTGCCCTCGTCACCACGCCCAAGCTGATCCTTGCCGATGAACCGACGGGAAACCTCGACCCCGCCGCCAAGCAGCAGGCACTCGACCTCCTGTTCGAGCAGTGCGAAGCCCGGTCGACCACGCTCCTGATGGTCACCCACGATCATGGGCTGCTCGACCAGTTTGCACAGATCGTGGACCTGGAAGCACTGGGCCCCGCCGAGTGATGAGTCGATGAGAGACAGCATATACCTCGCCTGGCGCTACCTTCGTCACCACCGAGGCAAGACGCTCCTGCTGGTTCTGTCGCTTTCGGTGTTCCTAGGCCTGCCCTTGCTCATGCGTGCGATGAGCCACGCGACGCAGAGGTCGTTGCTGGACCGCGCTGAGGCGACTCCGCTCGTGCTTGGCAAGAAGGGCAGCAGCCTCGATCTGGTCGTGGAAGCCCTCTACTTCCAGTTGAAGGGCACCGAGCCGATCACCGACGCCGATGTCGAAGCGCTCCACGCGACGGGTCTTGCGCTGGGGATTCCCATTCGCACCGGATTGATGGCGCGCGGCTTTCCACTGGTGGGCACGAGTCTCGATTACTTCCCGTTCCGAAAGCTTCGTATCGCGGAAGGCCGAGGTCTTGCGATGATGGGCGAGTGCATCTTGGGAGCGGATGCCGCCGAAACACTCGGGCTGGGACCGGGAGATGCGCTTTTGACCTCACCTTCCACGCTATTCGACCTTGCGGGCGTCT
>JAOTXX010000025.1 GCA_029862185.1 Myxococcales bacterium | reverse complement strand
TTCCATCGACGAGCAGCGCCACGCGGGGTCGCGCTGCGTCGAGCTCCTCCGGGATCGGGTAGCCGTACTTGCGCAGGAAATCGAGCACGTGTGGTCGGCGGAACCGAAGGTGTCGGCCGGGAGTTCGGAAATGCGCGATTCGACCCCGATCGGCCCAGTTGTGAATCGTCTTCAGGTCGACCTGGCAGAAACGTGCAATCTGCGACGCCGTCAGCAAGTCCTTCGGCCTTCCGGATCGAGCCACCATCCCCTTGGATAACGGCTCCGCTCGCACGGAGACAAGGAACAATCCGAAGAAACTGGAAAAACTGTACCCTAGCGAACAGGCGAGGGCAGATCTCGCCAGGCGCCATCGTCGAAGACCATTCGTGTCGCGCCTGGCAGCACCGCATCGTCTTCCGGATGCTCCGGGTCGCCGGGTAAGGCCAGAAACCAGCCTGAGTCACCGCTCACGATGCGCGGCCGCACCAAGGGGGGCTTCCGTGAGCGCGCTTCGGCGATCACCGCTTCAGCATCGTTGAAATCCGCGAGCCACTGCAAGGTTCGCACCGTTGGAGGCGCCAACTTGATTTGCCCCGCCGACATCTCGTCGATCGCGTTGGCGGGCCGCAGCCACACGGCAGACGTCGTTTCCGTCCCGTCATGAGACGCACGTTGTCCTTCAGGGAGCACAGCGATGTAGAAGCGCGTATCGAAACGGCGGCTCTCCATCTTGGGCGTGACCCAACGTGCGTAGGGTGTCAGTACGGTCGAGTCGATCTTCATGTCGAGCTGACTCGCCAGCTCGAGGAACGAATCCCCTCTGTGAAGTTGTCCGCGAGCCTGCGGCAGGTCCGCGTTCGGGGCGGTGGTTGCGAAGAGCACACCCGCTTCTTCGAAGGTCTCGCGCACCGCGGCGACGAGCAGACCAAGCCCCGATTCGGCGTCGGCTTCCCCGAGAGCTTGGCTCAGGCATTCGGCCGCCTGGTCGACACGGTCGATCCAGCCAGCCGCGCTGTCGCTCGGGTCGACCTTACCGCCCGGGAACACGTGTGCTCCGCCCATGAAGCCGCTTTGCTGGTGCCTGCAAAGCATGAAGGTCTCAATCCCCGCTCCGATTTCGCGCAACACGATGACAGTCGATGCGTCCTCGATCGGTTTCCCGGCCGCGTCTGCGCTCATGACTCGTGCGACACCAACACGTGCGTGGTTGACACGCCGATCGCGTTGGCAATTCGCGCCAAGGTCTCGAGCGAGGGCGTATGGCGCCCGGCTTCGACGCGCGCGATGTTCGGACGGTGAATGCCCGTGCGACGCGCCAGCTCGGCCTGGGTGAGACCGGCCGCAAGACGAAGCTCGCGAAGACGCGCGCCGAGCCTCTCGCCGTCGATCGCGATGTCGCCTTGCCCATCGTTCGTGCTGGAGGAAGCCCGCACGGATGCAATCGTCAGCTGACAGATCCCGCCGCTCTCCAGTTGAAGAACGGCTCTGGTCGCACTCGGATCAATGGTGATGCTGGTGATTTCGGAGCCGTCATCGGAGGCATCGATCGGTCGGTGGTGAAGCGAAGCGTCGCCGTTGCCCAGGATGGCCAAGACATCGTCGCCACAAGGGCTCAGCGTCACGAACTCCAATCGAAGGTGGCGTCGTCGATCTGCGCGTCGCGCGATGGCTGCCGCAACGCGTGCGACGTCCGGCTCGCCGCTCGTGATCAGCCCGTCGCAGAGCTCCGCGATGATGTCTTCGACGTCGTGGCGACCGTGTTCGACGTGGGCGATCGGCAACACCCCAGAGGCGCGAAGAAAGCCCAACGTGCAGAGGAGCTCGTCGGCATCGAGCTGCGCGCTATCGACATCGACGACGACTGCAGTTTGGCCGTCGGCCGCAATCGCCAGATCGGAGGGCGCCACGACCTTGGATTGAACGCCGTGCTCGCCCAGGGCATCTCGCCACTGCTGCGCCACGCGCTCGCGCTCCGTCAACAATGTCACACTCGACGTCATCATTCCTCCGGGTGCAGGAAGGATGAGGTGTACACTCCCAGCTCAGGAACCTCAACTGTGTATCGTCGGAAACAACCGAGCCCGTTTTGTCCAGTGGTTTCCGATGCACGCCGTGGTTGACACTCGTCGGTCGCTTTGCTACCTCCGTTCGCCTTTACCGGGTGGCAACTCTTCGCTACGTTAAGGGGACCCCGCGATGTTCAAGTCGACCTGCATTTTCACGGGCAACTCAAATCCGAGCCTCGCCGAGAAGATCGCCAACTACCTCGAATTGCCGGTAGGCCGCGCGAGAGTCTCACGCTTTTCGGACGGCGAGGTGTTCGCAAAGATTAAAGAAAACGTCCGTGGCGTGGATGTTTACCTGATCCAGTCGACCTGCGCCCCGGTCAACGACAACCTGATGGAGCTCTTGGTCATGATGGACGCGCTGAGGCGTGCGTCCGCCGGTTCCATCACCGCGGTCATCCCCTATTACGGATATGCAAGGCAGGACAGGAAAGCCGCTCCTCGGACGCCGATCACCGCGAAGCTGGTCGCGGACCTACTCACGACCTCCGGCGTCGATCGCGTCGTCTCGATGGATTTGCACGCCGGCCAGATTCAGGGCTTCTTCAACAAGCCGTTCGACCATCTATACGCCATGCCTGTCTTCCTGCAGCATCTCAGGCCCCACTTCCGCACGCCGCCTGTGTTTGTGTCGCCCGATGCCGGCGGGGTCGAGCGCACACGCGCCTACGCAAAACGCCTGGGCGCTGACCTAGCCATCATCGACAAGCGCCGTGAGCTCGAGAACGTGAGCGAAGTCATGAACATCATCGGCGACGTGAACGGGCGCGAATGCATGATTCTGGACGACATGATCGACACCGCCGGAACCATGACCAACGCGGCCCGCGCCCTGCAGGAGCAGGGCGCCAAGCGGGTCATGGCAGCCGCCACGCACCCGGTTTTGTCGGGTCCGGCCCTCGAGCGCATCGTCGATTCCCCTCTCGAAGAGGTGATCGTGACCGACACCATCCCCCTTCGGGAGGAAGCGATCGCGACCGGCCGCTTCCGCGTGCTTTCCGTGGCAGGTTTGCTAGGAGAGGCCATCAAACGGATTCACCACAGCGACTCGGTGAGCTCGCTGTTTGTATGATTGGAGCAATTGAGAATGGAAACGACGACGTTGCAGGCTGAGGTCCGCGCTGGGCGCGGAAAGGGGCCAGCGCGTCGGCTGCGTGCAGAAGGAAAGGTCCCGGGCGTATTTTACGGTCCGGGCGTCGAGCCCACGCCGCTGACCCTGTCCCCCAAAGAACTGACCAAAGCGCTCCGAGGCGAGCGAGGGCGGAACGTGGTGTTCAAGCTGTCCCTGGACGGCAAGGACGAGCTGGCGATGGTCAAAGATCTGACGACCGATCCTGTCACGCAGGAGCTCCTCCACATCGATTTGTATCGAATTATCGAGGACAAGGTGCTCGAGGTGAACGTTCCGTTCCGTACGTACGGCCGCTCTGTAGGCGTCGTTCAGGGCGGGGTGCTCAACGTCACGCGGCGGGTTCTGCCCCTTCGCACGACGCCGGCCAACATCCCGGTGTCCATCGAAGTAGACGTGACGCATCTTGCTCTCAAAGACACGATTTCGGTCGAGGAGATCGAGCTCCCCGACGGGGTAGAGTGCAGCCTGCAACCCAAGCTCACCCTCGTGATCATCCTGGAGCCGCGCAAGGCTACTGCCGCCGAAGTCGAAGAGGATGCAGCCGCAGCAGCGGCCGTTGAAGCCGCGAAGCCCGCCGCTGAGCCCGAGAAAGACGCCACCTAGGCAGCTGGCCGGCCGTGAGCACGCATCTCATCGCGGGCCTCGGGAACCCAGGGCCCAAGTACGCGGGCCATCGCCACAATGTCGGATTCATGGTGGTCGATGCGCTGGCGCGGCGTTGGGGCGCGCCTAGCTTCCGGGAGAAATTCAAGGGCGAGTTCACCAAGGTCGCGCTGGGCGACCATGATCTCGTGCTCCTCAAGCCGATGACCTTCATGAACCTGAGCGGCGAGTCAGTGCAGGCCGCGATGCAATTCTTCAAGGTGCCCGTCGACCGGGTCCTGTCTGTGCACGACGAGCTCGATCTCGAGTTCGGAGTGGTTCGCATCAAGGTCGGCGGCGGCACCGCCGGGCACAACGGGCTGCGCTCCATGGTCGCACACTGCGGCGGCCCGGGCTTCGTGCGCTGCCGAGTGGGCATCGGAAGACCGGCCAGAGGGCGCCCCGAGGGTTACGTTCTCAGTGATTTCAACAGCTTGGAACGTGTCGAGCTCGGCGTGGTCCTCGAGCTTGCCGCTGATATGGCCGAAACTGCGGTGCGCGAAGGGGCACGACAGTCGATGAATCGTCACCACAGCCGATCCTGACGACTGGCGTAGAGGCGAAGATCGGCTATGCCTCGGCCTCCCTCGCTCCAGCCATGCGCTGGGGCCGACTAGACCAGGAGGAGATATGGCAAGCACAGCGGCAGCGCCCGTCACGCGATGGGCGCGTGAATACGAAACGATCTACATCCTCAGGCCCGACGTCAGCAACGACGCGGCCGAGAAGATCGTCGAACGTGCCAAGGACGTCATCGCGCGTCTCGACGGCACGCTGACGAAGCTCGACAACTGGGGCAAGCGCAAGCTTGCCTATCCCATCCAAAAGAACACCCGTGGGATCTTCGTCTACCTGAAGTACGTGGGTTTCAACGACCTCGTCGCAGAGCTCGAGCGGAACCTACGCTTGCTCGACGACGTGGTGCGGTTCCAGACCGTTCTTCTCGATGAGGACATCGACCCGGCTTCGGTCTCTGTCGACCCCGAAGAGGTGCAGTACCTGCACGTCGAGGAAGAGGAGCTGGCCGAGGACGCCGAGCTCGAGCGTGCCCGCAGCCTAGGGATGGTGCCGCGCGCACCGCGCGGGGCGCCGTCTGACGCTCCCGCGGAGGAGGCGGCGCCGAAAGAGCCAACGGAAGCCGAGGCCGCCGCCCCGAGCGCTGAAGCCGCACCCAAAGAGGCTCCGGCCGCCGAACCATCCGCGGAAGCACCCGCAGAGGCACCCGCAGAGGCACCCGCAGAGGCACCCACGGAAGCGGAGTCCGCTGACCCCAATCGCGAGGAGGGCTAAGCCATGGCCGACGATATCCGACAAGATTTTGACGTTGAAGCTGGCGGGCGCGGACGTGGTGGGCGCAAAAAGGCCCCGGGTCATTCGCTACCACCCGACTTCAAGTTCGACTACAAAGACCCGCAACAACTGCGGAACTTCATCACGGACCGTGGGAAGATCACGCCACGGCGGATCAGCGGCCTGAACGCGAAGCAACAGCGCGATCTGACGCGTGCGATCAAGCGAGCCCGCAATATCGCGCTGCTCCCCTACACGGCGACGAAGTGAGGCAGTCATGGCATCTACCGTCGAAATCGTACTGAAGGAAAACCTCGAGCACCTGGGCTCGATTGGAGACGTGGTGCGCGTCCGCCGCGGCTACGCTCGCAACTTCTTGTTGCCTCGCGGCCTCGCAGTCGTTGCAAGCCGCGGAAACGTCCGACAGATCGAGCACGAGAAGGCGATTCAGGCTCAACGCATCGCCAAGCTTCGCTCGGAGCAGGAAAAAATCGTCGCCGAGCTGGCCAAGGTCACCGTCATGATCGCCAAAGAAGCGGGCGAGGATGGGAAGCTCTTTGGCTCGGTCACCTCGAATGACGTCATCGAGGGCATCACGGCCAAGGGCATCGAAGTCGACAAGAAGAAACTCGTCATGCCGGCTCAGACCATCAAAGAGGTCGGCACCTACGAGGTGGGCGTGAAGCTACCGTACGGCTTGACGGCGATCATCCGGGTCGAGGTCAAGACCCGCGCTTAAGCGTCCGCAGAGGCGGGCTAGTTGCTGATGCGGGCCCCCTGGGGGCTCGCATCGCAATACCGCTTCCACCTGCTGGCCCTAGGCGCTAAAACCAAGCTCGAGGGGGCAAGACAATCACTTCCGAGCACAGAACCGGGCAGGTCCCACCCAACTCACTCGAAGCGGAGCGAGCTGTGCTCGGCGGCATCCTCCTCGAAAACGACGCGATGAACCTCGTGGTCGAGGTGCTTTCCGCCGACGACTTCTACAGCGACGCGAACGCGAAGATCTTCGACGCGATGACCGAGTTGTTCCGCCGGAGCCAACCGGTCGATCACGTCACGCTTCGAGAATCCCTGGTTCACAGCGGCAAGTTAGCTTCGATCGGTGGCGACGAGTATCTGCTCTCGCTCAGCAATACGATCCCCAGCGTCTCGAACATTCAGTCGCACGCGCGGATCGTTCGCGAAAAATCGGTCGTCCGCTCGCTCATTCAGGCCTGCCACGAGGTGGTTTCCCGCGGCTACGGAGAGTACGGCCCGATCGAAGAGTTTCTCGACGACTCGGAGTCGTCGATTTTTGCCGTTGCCAAAGAGCGCGCACGAAATCCTTACGAGCACGTCAAGGATGTCGTGATGCGGACGTTTCAGGAGATCCATGAAACGGCCAATCGTGGCGAGGCGATCACGGGCCTTCCGACGGGCTACAAGAAGCTGGACGAAATGACCGCCGGTATGCACGCCGGCGACCTGATCATCGTCGCCGGGCGTCCTGGCATGGGCAAGACATCGTTCGCGTTGAACGTGGCGCACCATGCCTGCGACAAAACCAAGGCGCCGGTCGCCGTGTTTTCGCTCGAAATGCCGAAGGGGCAGCTGGTTCGCCGCCTCCTCGGTAGTCAAGCCCGCGTCGACGGCAACCGCATTCGCACCGGGCAGCTGCACAAGGATGACTGGCCGAAGCTCGCGGACGCCGCCGGGACCTTGAGCGAAATGCCGATTTGGATCGATGACACGCCGGCGATCACACTGCTCGAGCTTCGCGCGAAGGCGCGCCGTCTCAAGTCCGAGGTCGGGCTCAGCATGATCGTGGTCGACTACCTGCAGCTGATGCGCTCGGGGTCGCGCAACGACTCACGCGAGCAGGAAATCAGCGAGATCAGCCGAAGCTTGAAAGCACTCGCCAAGGAGCTCGAGATTCCCGTGGTCGCGCTCTCGCAGCTCAACCGAGGCGTTGAATCCCGCGGCGTAAAAGACAAGCGGCCACAGCTGTCTGACCTTCGAGAATCCGGCGCGATCGAGCAGGACGCGGACACGATCTGGTTCATCTATCGGGACGAGGTCTACAATCGCGAGAGCGATGACCGGGGAATTGCCGAGATCATCATCGGCAAGCAGCGTGCCGGCCCGACCGGCACATGCCGGGTGCGGTTCTTCAACGAGTACACCAGGTTCGACGACCTTGCAGAGTCCGATTACTACGGCGGCGCTTCGAGGGGGGCAGCGGACTTTCGGGATAACTGAGGCCCCCCAAACATGCACGGCAGCGCGAGCCGAAGGCGAAGCCCGGCGCAACGCGCCGCCAAGCCCAAGCGCAGCGCAGGGCGCGGCAGGGAGGATTACGGGTGGGGGCGGGCGGGGGGTGTAATTAAACCAGACCAGGCCAGCATCAATCGACGCCCCCCCAAGCCATCCCCCCCAAGCCATCCCCCTCAGAGCGCCTTCACCTCGCCAATCAGCCCCTGCAACACCTTCTTTGCGTCTCCGAAGATCATCATCGTGTTGTCGTACTCGAAGAGCTCGTTCTTGATGCCGGCGTAGCCTGGGCTGAGGCTTCGTTTGACGACGAAGACAGACCGGGCTTCGTGAGCATTGAGGATGGGCATGCCGGCGATGGGGCTGCTCGGGTCCTTGCTGGCCACGGGGTTCACGACGTCATTGGCGCCGAGGATGATCACCACGTCCGTGCTCTTGAACTCGGGGTTGATCACGTCCATCTCGAGGAGCTCCTCGTAGGGGACGTCGGCCTCCGCCAGGAGGACGTTCATGTGGCCGGGCATGCGGCCCGCGACCGGATGGATGCCGTAGCTCACCTTCGTTCCACGCGCTTTGAGCATATCTGCAAGCTCGCGGACCGCGTGCTGTGCCTGTGCGACCGCCAAGCCGTACCCGGGAATGATGATCACCGATTCGGCGTCCTCGAGAACCATGGCGGCCTCTTCGGGGCCGCAGGAGGTCACGTTCGTGTACTCGTCGCTTCCGCCGCCGCCTGCGCCATCGGCGACACCGAAGCCGCCGACCAAGACGTTGAGAAGCGAGCGGTTCATCGCCACGCACATGATCTGGGTGAGGATCAGGCCGGCGGCGCCAACCATCGCGCCGCCGATGATCAGAAGCGGGTTGCCAATGACGAAGCCGGCCATCGAGGCGGCGACGCCCGAGTACGAGTTGAGCAGCGAGACGACGACCGGCATGTCCGCGCCGCCGATTGGGATCGTGAGCAGGATACCGAGGACTAGCGAGCCTCCCGCCAGCAGCAGGACCCAGAGGATCGAGTCCGAGCCCGCCGCCACGACGGCGGTGGCACCGAACGCGATCGACGCAAACAGAAGCCCGAAGGTGATGAAATGTCGCGCTGGCAGCAGGATCGGCTGACCCTTCTTGAGGTTCCCTTGAAGTTTCATGAGGGCGATGATGCTGCCCGTGAACGTGATGCCGCCGATGAGGATCGAGAGCATCACCGTGATCGCCTCGTCGGTGCCGACGACGTCCGCGACGGTACCGGACGCGCCCTGCTGGACGACGAGCTCCCAGTACACCGAGGTCGCCACGAGGGCCGAAGCGATACCGCCAAAGCCGTTGAAGAGCGCGACCATCTCTGGCATCGACGTCATTTGGACGCGGATGGCGAACGTAGCGCCAATGATTGTGCCGAGGATCATGCCGCCGGCGATCCATCGGTAGTCGACAGTTCCGAGCTCCAAGATCGCGCCGACGATGGCCAAGAGCATGCCCAAGGCGGCCAAGGTGTTGCCCTGGCGGGCGGTCTTGACCTTCGAAAGCCGCTTGATCCCGAAGATGAACAGGACCGTGGAAAGCAAATAGATGATCGGGACCACGGTCGACCTGATGACGTCGTGGCTCATTTCTTCTTCTTTCCGAACATGCGCAACATGCGGTCGGTCACGAGGAAGCCGCCGACGACGTTGATCGTTGCCGTCACGATGGCCAGCGCGCCGAGGATGTTGGCGACGGTGGGCGGGGCGGTGGTCGCGGCGGCGACCGCGCCGACGATGGTGATTCCACTGATGGCGTTTGCGCCGCTCATCAAGGGGGTGTGCAAGGTCGGCGGTACCTTCGTGATCATCTCGAAGCCGACGAAGCTCGCGAGGACGAATACGTAGATGCCTATGAGCAGAGGTCCCAAAGTCACGTTCGGTCTCCTTTCCTAGAGAGCCTCGGCGGTTGGTCCGTGCCGGACTTCGCCGTTGTGGGTGAGTAGGGCGCCCGCGACGACCTCATCCTCGAGGTTCAACACGACTTCTCCCTCGGACAGAGTGCTGAGCAGAAGAGCCTGGATGTTGCGTCCATAGAGCAAGCTCGCGTCCGCGGGGGTCGCGGCGGGCAGGTTGGGATGGCCGATGATGGTCACGCCGCTCACGACCACCATTTCACCGCTCTTGCTGAGCTCGCAGTTGCCGCCTTGCTCCACGGCGAGGTCGACGATGACCGCGCCCTCGCGCATCTCCTCCACCATGTCTTTGGTGATCAGCTTTGGCGCCGGGCGTCCTGGGACGAGCGCAGTGGTGATGACGGCGTCTGCGGCGACGACTTTCTTACGGACGATTGCCTGCTGGGCCTTGAGCTGCTCCGGAGTCAGCTCGCGCGCGTAGCCGCCTTCGCCTTCGCCGCTTTGGTCCATCGGGAAGTCGATGAAGCGTCCGCCGAGAGACTCGACCTGCTCTTTGACCGCCGGCCGAATGTCGGAGACCTCGACCACCGCGCCGAGACGTCGGGCCGTCGCGATCGCTTGAAGCCCGGCGACGCCCGCGCCCATGATGACGATCTTCGCGGGTTGAATCGTGCCGGCCGCGGTCATCAGCAGTGGAAAGTACTTGTCGAGGTAGGTCGCAGCCATGAGGACGGCTTGGTAACCCGAAATCGAAGCCTGCGAGCTCAGCGCGTCCATCGACTGGGCGCGGCTGATTCGCGGCACGAGCTCCATCGCCAGGGTGCTGATCTTGCGGTCGCGCAGGATGCGCACCGAGTCGAGGTTCTTGTGCGGGGAGATGAAGCCGATCAGGAGCGCGCCCTCCTTGATCCTGGACGCCTCCGCCGGGGTGATCGGATAGACCCGAAACACGATGTCCGCATTACCCCAGGCTGCTTCCGCCTCGGCGCCGGAGACGACCGTGGCGCCCGCTGCGCGATACTGCTCGTCGGTGAAGTGGGCATGCTTCCCCGCTTCGCTTTCTACGACGACATCGAAGCCCTCTTTGACATACCGCTTCGTCGTTTCTGGTGTGCAGGCGACCCGAGTCTCACCTTCGGTGATTTCCTTGGGCACGAAAACCTGAGGCATTCATTCCTCCTGCGCGGGCCCCGTGATGAGGCAAACCCGATTGAAACAGTCAACAACCGGCCGCCCGCGTTCGGGGTTGTTAGTGGCGATTTGGGGTCATGTCCAGCGGCCGTCGAAAAACCGGCGGCGCACCTTTTGCGTTTGGCGGTGGCCTGCTAGATCGGGCGCGCCACAGCAGGAGGACATCAGCATGGGGAACCCCGCGAAGCTCGACGAGCTCGCAATCAAGACGATTCGAGGCCTGAGCATGGATGCGGTGCAAGCGGCCAATTCGGGTCACCCCGGCACGCCCATGGCGCTCGCACCGCTCGGCTGGGCGCTTTTCTCCGGGCTGCGGCGGCACGACCCGACCCATCCGGACTGGCCGGACCGCGACCGGTTCGTGCTGTCCTGTGGGCATGCGTCGATGCTCCAGTACGCCCTGCTTCACCTGAGTGGTTACGAGGTCTCCCTCGACGACATTCGCAAGTTTCGGCAGTGGGGCAGTCTCACACCCGGGCATCCGGAGTCGCACGCCACGCCTGGCGTCGAGACGACGACCGGCCCGCTCGGACAGGGCGTCGGAAATGGCGTGGGGATGGCGATGGCGGAGCGCCACCTCGCGGCCCGTTTCAACAAGCCAGGGCATACACTCTTCGATCACCGTACCTGGGTCATCGCTTCGGACGGCGACATCATGGAAGGCGTGGCGTCCGAAGCCGCATCGATCGCCGGTCACTTGAAGCTCGGCAAACTCGTCGTCTTCTGGGACGACAACCACATCACGATCGACGGCAGGACTGACCTTAGCTTCAGCGAAGACGTCCCCGCTCGATTTGCTGCATACGGCTGGCACACCGAAAGCGTGGACGACGGCAATGACATCGCCGCCATCATCGCGGCGTCCCGAGCGGCGATCGCGGACGACCGTCCGAGCTTCATTCGGGTGCGAACCATCATCGGCGACCCGGCGCCCAACAAGCGCGACTCGTCGGCTGCGCACGGTGCGCCCCTCGGCGCAGACGAGATCATCGCCACCAAGCAGCTCATGGAATGGCCGACCGACTCGTTCTTCGTGCCCGACGAGCTCGCGGCGGCGGCCGAGTCGATTCGAGCGCGCGGTGCAAAGAGCTATCAGGACTGGGAGGCGCGTCTGGCCGGCTACCGCGCAGTGTTTCCGGATGCAGCCAAGGACCTCGAGGCGGCCTTAGCGGGTGGGCTACCGGCTGGTTGGGATGCCGACCTTCCGACCTTCGACGCTGACCCGAAAGGAATGCCAACCCGAAAGGCGAGCGGAACCGTGTTGAACGCGCTTGCGGCCAAGCTCGATGGCCTCGTCGGGGGCTCCGCCGATCTCGCAGGCTCGAACAACAGCCACATGAAGGGTTTTGCGAGCTTCCTTTCAGGCGCCGAGGGGATTCCACGCAACGTCGATTGGGGCATTCGCGAGCACGCGATGGGTGCCGCGATGAATGGCATGGCGCTTCACGGTGGCGTGATCCCGTACGGTGCGACGTTCCTCGTGTTCAGTGACTACATGCGGCCTGCGGTGCGACTCGCGGCGCTGATGAAGCTCCACACGCGCTACATCTACACGCACGACAGCATCGGTCTCGGCGAAGACGGCCCCACCCACCAGCCGGTCGAGCAGCTCGCCGCCTTGCGTGCGATCCCGAATCTCGCCGTGTTCAGGCCGGCGGACGCGAACGAGGTTCGCGAGTGTTGGAAGGCCGCTCTCGAATGGAACGGGCCTGCGGCGCTCGCCCTGACCCGGCAGAACGTGCCGATCTTCGATCGAGACGCGCTCGCGAGCGCCGAAAAGGCGAAGCGCGGTGCATACACCCTACGTGAGGCGGGAGGGGGCGGACCGGATGCGATTCTCGTGGCCACGGGGAGCGAGGTCGCGATTGCGATCTCCGCCGCAGACCTTCTCGAGCAAGAGGGCGCCGCCGTTCGAGTTGTCAGCATGCCTTGCTGGGAGCTCTTCGAAAAGCAAGACACTTCATACAGGCAGGAAGTCCTTCCACGCGGCGATGCCGTCAAGGTCGTCGTCGAGGCTGGGATTCGCCAGGGCTGGGACCGCTGGGTCGGCAACGACGCGGCGTTCGTCACCATGGATCAGTTCGGTGCGTCAGCGCCCTACGAGGTGCTCTACGACAAGTTCGGCATCACCGTCGAACGGGTGGTCGCCGAAGCGCAGAGATTGCTGTCTTAGCTGGCGGCAGCGATCGCGGCGTCGTAGTTGGGTTCTTGGACGATGTCGGCGACCATCTCCGTGTGAACGACTTTGTCGTTTTCATCCACGACGACGATGGCGCGCGCTGCGAGTCCCTTCATGGCGCCGTCGATCATTTCTACTCCGTAGTCCTGAAGGAAGCTCCCTCGGAACGTCGAAAGGGGAACCACACCTTCCAATCCCTCGGCAACACAGAAACGTTTCTGAGCAAACGGCAGGTCGGAGCTCACGACCAGCACCACGGCGTTGCCCAGGCTTGCTGCGCGCTGATTGAACGTGCGTGCCGCGGTTTGGCAAACCGGCGTGTCGTAGCTCGGGTTGATCGTGAGGATCTTCTTCTTTCCCGCGAAGTCGGCGAGCGTTTTCTCACTGAGGTCGCTGGCGACGAGGAGGAAGTCGGGGGCGGTGCTGCCCTTGGCAGGCAGGTCGCGATTGGTGTGAACCGGGGTTCCTTTGAGCGCGGTGGTGGCCATGATTCTCCTTCTGAGGCTCGAGTAGGCCGGTCTTATAGGGACTTCACCCAAATTACCAAGCGGTTGCCCTCGATAAAGAAATTCATTATCAATAGTGGATGAAGCGGTCCCTCGTCGATTTGCCCCTGGGCCAGCATGCCGAAATCGCGTCGATCGACTGCGAACGCCGCCTCTCGCGGCGTCTGATGGAGATGGGCCTTCTCCCCGGGACGAGGGTTCGCGTCGTGCGTGTGGCACCTCTCGGAGACCCGATCGAGCTCCGAGTCCGCAACTATTCCTTGTCGGTGCGCCGAGCCGAGGCGGCCAAGATCGCCGTCCGGCCCGAAGGTGCGGTGTGAGCGACGAGGCCTCCCCGCAGGTGCTCATTGCAGGCAACCCCAACTGTGGAAAGAGCACGCTCTTCAATGCCCTCTCGGGCGGGAGCGCACACGTCGGCAACTACCCGGGCGTGACCGTCGACCGAACGACTGCGACTCTGCAACTCGGGTCGGAGCAGATCGAGCTCGTGGACGTGCCTGGCATGTACAGTTTGACGGCGAGCTCGCCGGAGGAGCAGCTCGCCGTCGACGCACTCACCGAAAGCAATACGCGGGCCGTGATCTGCGTCGTCGATGCGACCACCTTGGAGCGTGGGCTCTATCTACCTTTGCAGCTCATCGAGTCGGGGGTCCCGGTCGTCATTGCGCTCAACATGATGGACGCTGCGGCGCGCATCGGGCTTCGCGTCGATACCGAACGCTTGTCGGAGCTCTTTGCTTCGCCCGTCATCCCCGTCGTTGCGACCAAGCGGCGTGGCCTGGACGCGCTCCTGGCCGCGCTCGAGGCGCAACTCGAGCCCAGGAGTGGGATTGCGACGCCTGAGGTGACCTACCCAGCGGAGCTCCAGGCCGATTTGGCAACGCTCGCGCCAGTGATCGCACGGTGGCGTCCACAGATGCCAGCAAGTCAGCATCGCGTGTTCGCACTCTGGTGCCTGCTGTCCCTAGGCGAAGACAGTCTTCGCGGCGTCCCCGACGAGGTGCGGAAGGCCGTGGGAAACATTCGTCGAGCGGCCGCGGAGCGGGGACGAAACCTCGACCTCGAGATCGTCTCCTCTCGCTACGTCTGGCTCGACCGCGCCGTCGCCGAGACCTGTTCCCCACAAGGCCCTAAACCCAGCTGGAGCGAGCGCATCGACCGCGTGCTGACGCATCCGATCGCCGGAATTTCGATCTTCGCGGTCGTGATGTTTGGCATTTTTGAGGCGCTTTTTGCAGGGGCTGAGCCACTGATCGGCGCGATCGAGACCTTCACCGGTTTCATGCAGACGCAGTCGGCAGCGATCCTGCCTCCGGGCGTTCTTCAGGACTTGATCGTCGATGGCGTAATTGCCGGTGTCGGAAATGTGATCGTGTTCGCGCCGCAGATCCTGATGCTCTTTCTATTCATCGGCTTTCTCGAAGACTCGGGCTACCTCGCGCGCGTTGCATTCGTCATCGACCGCGTGATGAAAGGGGTGGGCTTGCACGGAAAGGCGTTCGTTCCCCTCCTCTCCGGCTTCGCCTGCGCGGTTCCAGCCGTCATGGCCACACGCACCATCGAACGCCGCCGAGATCGCTTGGTCACCATGTTGGCGCTTCCGCTGATGTCCTGCAGCGCGCGCTTGCCGATCTACATCCTCGTCGTAGGCACGGTGTTCGCGGGACAGTCTCTTGGATGGTTCAGCGCAGGGGCCGTCGCACTCTTTTCGATGTACACGCTGTCGGTCCTGGTCACGCTTGCAGCCGCAGCGGTCCTCCGGCGCACCGTGCTTCCGGGCCC
Source organism: Myxococcales bacterium (assembly GCA_029862185.1). Taxonomy (GTDB): domain Bacteria; phylum Myxococcota_A; class Polyangia; order Polyangiales; family Houyiibacteriaceae; genus SG8-38. The sequence goes on along the minus strand of JAOTXX010000025.1, from coordinate 35,845 downwards.
CGCGCCTACCTTCGTCCTCGAGATGCCGCCCTATCGTTGGCCATCCGCCGGCATTCTCTGGATCAACGCCTGGCGCCGTCTCCGCGTCTTCCTGGTCGACGCCGGCACGATCATTTTGGCGATGACGATTCTTCTTTGGGCTCTGCTGTCGTTTCCAAAGTCGACCGAGGTGTCCGGGCACTACGCTACGGAGCGCGCACAGGTCCTGCAGTCGGCATCGTCCGAGACGACGAAGGCTGAGGCCTTGCAGGCGCTCGATGCCCGAGAAGCCGGCGAGCAGCTCGCCCACAGCCTGGGCGGCAGGTTCGGCCATGCGATCGAGCCCGTGCTCCGGCCAATCGGCTTCGACTGGCAGATTGGCGTCGGAATCATCGGCGCGTTTGCCGCACGAGAGGTGTTCATTTCGACGCTCGGCGTGGTCTTCGGAATCGGGGAGGCGGACGAGGAAAACAAGCCTTTGCGACAAGCGCTCCGCGATGCGCGTCATGCGGACGGAAGCCCGGTGATGACCCCACTCAGCGGCGTTTCACTCATGATTTTCTTCTTGCTGGCTTGTCAGTGCATGAGCACCATCGCCGTGGTGAAGAAGGAATCTGGCTCCTGGAAATGGCCGGTGTTCCTGTTCTCGTACATGACCGTACTCGCGTACCTGGCCTCTCTCGCGGTTTATCAGGGTGGCCAGCTGCTTGGTTACGGCTAGGGTTTGAGTATGCCGTGGCAGCAAATCATGGCAGGGTTGATTGTCGCGTTTGCGTGTCTCTATGTCCTGAGACGGTTTCGCGGGAGGAAGACCCGCCCGCGTCGCCCGACGGGCCCGGACGTGCCGATTTCCAGACTGACACGAAAACCCCCGCCGTCAGATTCGTGCGACCACTGACCAGAAGAACTACATTGAACTAGAAATGAGCCGATCGGCAACCATCGAAGGGCTACGGAAGTTTCGAAAGAAGCTGCTGCGCGAGCGCGACCCCTGGCACGATAGCTCGCGCCGGTTTCGCATTCGCCGGTTCGCCGGCCCGGAGTGTTTTCTCGAGCACCTCGAAGGAGTACGGGTCGCGCACTTGACGGACCTGCACGTGGGCCGGGTCACGCCAATGGAGGTTCAGTACGACGCGGTTTCGATGACCAACGCTGGAAACCCGGATATCGTGGTCATTAGCGGCGATTTCGTCTGTCACAGCCAGGTGTATCTCGACGATCTGACAGATGTGATCAGCCAGATCGACGCGCCAGTGTTCGCCGTCCTCGGCAATCACGATCACTGGGCGGGAGCGGGCCCGGTGCGAAAGGCGCTTCGACGAGGCGGAGCCGAGGTGCTCGACAATGCGAACACCACCATTCACGTCGGGCACCAAGCCTTGCAAGTCGTCGGCCTCGACGATGCCTATACCGGTCATGCGGAGCGACGTGCCGCTGTCAAGGGCTTGCGCGCCGACTTGCCGGTCATCGGGCTCTCACACATCGCTGAGGAAGCCGATGCGCTTTGGGAGGCTGGGGTTCCGCTCGTCTTCTCCGGTCATACGCACGCCGGGCAGATCACGGTCGCGCGGCTGCACGAGCTCTCCGTCGGGAAGCTCGCCGGGCACAAGTACATCCACGGGCTCTATGGTTCGCGGGACACCGAGGACCCCAAAGGTGCGGTCTACGTCGGCGCCGGGGTGGGGGCCGCGATCGTTCCTCTGCGATTGGGTGAGCGAGCCAAGCGAGAGGTGGCGTTCTTCGAGCTCGGGACGCAGCCGGGCGCCTTCGACGAGCATCACGGCGAGCAGGAGGCCCATCCAGGTCGCATTCCCTCCGAAAAGACCAAGGAGCGCCGGGCGCAGGCCGTGCTCCGCAAGCAGCAAAAGCGCGAACGCCGAAACGGCAACAACGCCGGCTTCAACTCCTGAGCTGCGCTGGCCTATCCGTGGCCGGCTAGAAATTGCTCGGCCTCGAGGGCGGCCATGCAACCGCTTCCGGCCGCGGTAATCGCCTGGCGCCACTTCTTGTCCTGGACGTCGCCCGCGGCGAACACCCCTGGAATGTTGGTCTGCGTCGAATCGGGCTTCGTCACGATGTAGTCCTGCTCGTCGGTGTCGATTTGACCGTTCAAGAACGCGGTGTTGGGCGTGTGTCCGATCGCGAAGAAGAGACCTGCCACGGGGATGTCTCGTTCCTCGTCCGTCTTCAGGTCTTTGACACGAACCGCCTCGAGGAAATCCGCGCCCTTGGCCTGCGTGACGACGTGCGACCAGAGGATCTCGATTTTCGGATTGTCCAACGCGCGCTGCTGCATGATCTTCGAGGCGCGGAGCTCGTCGCGCCGGTGAACCAGGTACACCGTCGAGCCGTATTTTGTGAGAAAGGACGCCTCCTCGACCGCGGAGTCGCCCCCGCCGATCACCGCAAGAGGCTGATTGCGGAACGCCGGCAGCGCGCCGTCGCAGACCGCGCACGCCGAGATGCCCTTCTGCCAGAGCTCGCCATCGTTGGCGCCTGGGATCTCGAGCCGCTTGGCCGTTGCGCCGGTCGCGATGATGACCGAGTCGGCGCTGCCCTCCTGGGCGTCGGCTTTGAAGCGGAACGGCCGGCTCGACAAGTCGATCTCATTGACCGTCTCGGTGTAGATCGTCGTGCCGAAGCGCTCCGATTGCGCACGAAAGCGATCCATCATGTCCGGGCCCATGATGCCCTCGGGGAAGCCCGGGTAGTTCTCGACGTCGGTGGTCGTCGTCAACTGGCCGCCGGCGGCGATGCCTCCAGCCATGAAGCCTTCGAAGAGCACGGGTTTCAACTCGGCGCGCCCCGCGTAAATCGCTGCCGTGTGGGCTGCAGGTCCGCTTCCGATGATCAAGAGTCGATGGCTCATGGTGCTCCTTTTTGACGCCCGGGTTATGCATACGCCCAGCGAGTAGCGCAACCCCTAAGGGATCAGATTGGACACGTGGGCGCCGATCGCAAGGGCAGCGGTAAGCCCTGGAGATTCGATGCCTATCAGATGCACCATGCCGGGCTGTGACTCTGGACGGCGAATCACGAAGTCCGCGAATCCACCCGCGGGACCGACCAGCTTCGGCCGGATCCCGCAATAGTCCGGCGTCAAGTGCTCTGGGCGGATTGCCGGGAGGTATCGAGCGACGGCTTTGGCAAAACGCTCGGCGCGCGACTCGTCGACCGCGTAGTCGATCGTATCGATGAACTCGGCATCCGGGCCGGCGCGTCGCGATCCAGTGATGTCCGCAGTGATGTGAACACCAAGCCCTCCGCCCGAAGGCAGTGGATAGATCAGGCTGTTGCGCGTCTTGGGAGCGCCGGAGCCGAGCGCGAAGTACGAGCCCTTGCACGGGTACAGCTGCCACGGTCTCTCAGCGTCGGCGAGGCCGGACCTCTCTGCGACATCGAGCGCCGAAAGACCCGCCGAGTTCACCACGCGCCGAGCCAAGAGCTCCATCTGGCTTCCCGTGCTGTCCGTGGTTTGAACGAGCCACCCAGCTTCGGTCTTCTGGATCGAGTCGACCCCCGTGTGATAGACGACCATGCCGTCGGCTTCGATGATCTGGTGCACGAGGCTCGCGATGAATTCGTGCACGTCGACGACCCCGGAGGTCGGAGAGTGAAGCGCTAGCTCGCAGCGCAGCTCTGGTTCCTGATCGCGTGCCTCGGCCCCGGTCATGAGACGAAGGTCGCCTGCCCCCACGTCTCGTGCATGGCGGGCGATCGTGCGAAGACGTTCCTCGTCCTCTGCGCTCGTAGCGACGATGAGCTTCCCGGTATGCTTGTGAGGCACGTCGTGCGCTTCGCACCAGGCGTAGAGGCGACGATTTCCTTCGATACAGAGCCGCGTCTTCAGCGAGCTCTGAGGATAGTAGATCCCCGCGTGCACCACTCCGCTATTTCGGCTCGAGATCTCGCGTCCGGGACCCACTTCCCGCTCGAGAACCAGCACCGAGTCGAGCCTCTTCGAGAGCTCGTACGCGCATGCGAGGCCAACCACGCCTGCGCCGATCACCACCGCATCCACCGCTTCGGACATGTCCACCCCTTACAATGCCATTAGAAGGCCAGTGGATCGATGCGCGGCTCCGGTAGGTGGACCGAGAGCTGCGGCATCGCAAGCTCCCGCTGCTTCCTGTAGGCCTCGTAGTGGACCAGAACCTTACGGACGTATCGGTGAGTCTGGGTGTAGGGAATCCGCTCCAGGAGGACATCGAGCGGGGCGTCCGCCGCACCCTCTTGAATCCAGCGACGCACATTGTGCGGCCCGCCGTTGTACGCGGCGATCGCGAGCGGAAGATGCCCGTCGAAACGCTGGATCAGGGAGGTCAGGTACCAGGCAGCGAACTCCAGATTGAGGTCCGGGTCGAGGAGGTCGGCGGGAGTGAAGTCGTCGTGGCCGAGCGTATGGGCGATCAGCTGTCCTGTCCGAGGCATGATTTGCATGAGACCGACGGCACCTGCGTACGACACGATGTGCTTTTGATAGGCGCTTTCGACTCGCATCACGGCGAGCAAGAGATTGGGGTCGAGTCCGTATCGCCTCGCGGCTGGCACGACGAGCCATTCGTACGCGCGCGGCAGCGTCTCGATGAAGCCCGGACCGGCAAAGCCACCGGCGGTGCCCATGTCGCCAAGAGTCGCGGCCACCATCGAAAGCGTCCTACGATCATCATCGGAGAGATCGAGTCGGGCAGCCCGAACATCACTCGCAATCGTTTCTTGCGGTCTGCCGTCTGAACGCGCCACGCAGTTCAGTCCAGCCCGCGCGACGGGCTTCCCGAGCGCCTCGCGCCAACTCAGATAGGCCTCGAACAACTCGGCCGTTGCGGCGTCTCGCTCTCCCAACCGCAGTAGGTCCACCGCGCGCGCGATCCACGGGTAGCTGTTCAGGTGCCGCTCGCCGATCGGCTGGAGCTGTTTGGCGAGCGTGCGGTTGGATGTCCGCGGAGGGCGGGGAACGGCCTGGTCTTCGGGATTGGAGAGCCCCTCCTCTGCCGGGTTCGGGGCGCCTTGCTCCATGCGCATTAGCCCGTTGCTGGCCCAAAGCGCGTAGTAGTCGTCCCCGACGAGCGCGGCTTCGGCCCGCGCCCGGGCGAAGAACAGGGCCGCCTGCGCAGGCCGCTGGGCGCGCTCGTGGGCTCTGGCCAGATGATAGATGGCGGCTGTTCGCAAGCGAGATCCGGGGCGCTTCGCGATCGGCTGCAGAAGTCCGATGATCAGTCCTTCGCCGCCCGTCCCCACGGCGGCCATCGCAGCCTCGAATAGACGGGCAGAGGGCGCCGCGGCTCGCTTGCTCAAAGCGATGAGGAGACCGTCGACCTCCTCGTGAAGCCCCGCTGCCGAAGCTACGCGAACCATGTCGACGATCCGGTTGGTCGGAATCGACGCGTCGGAGCGGCCCAAACGCAAGTTGGCGAGCTGCAGGCGCGCACGCTTGGGGTCTCGGGCCCCCACGGTTTCCGCCATGTCGCTCGCGCGGTCTTCGATGTGTTGGGCCTTCGCGACGTCTTCGATCGGAAAGAGTTGCGCCGTGCGCAAGTATGACTCTGCCGCCAGCCAGCGCCCCTCGTCTCGCGCGAGTCGACCCGCCAAGTAGTGAACCTCTGCGTGCAGGGTTCCCGATAGAGGGCTGTCGAGGAGCTCTCGGATCGTCCCCTTGGCTTCGTCGAGCGGGCCAGTGCGAACGAGGTGGCGCGCCCGGCGCACCCGCTCTTCGTCGGATATCGTGGGCGTGTCGTGGCCTCGCGCGTTCAGGCGTGCGAGCTCGGACTCGGCCCAGGCCGCCGTTCGGGTTCCCGGGTAATCGACGCGAACCGTGTGCATCACCTGCATCGCCTCCCCGTAGCGCGATCGGCGCATGAGGCTCTGCGCATGCTCGAAGAGAAGCTCGGTCGCATCGGGCACCGAGGGGTAGGTCACCAAAAGGTCATAGAGGGCCTGGTCCGCGCCTGGGTCATTCGAGCGAAGCAGCGCCAGCGCCCTGCCGAATTCAGCTTCGACTCGGACCGATTCATGGGGGCTATCTGAGGCCTCCCGGAAGAACTCCGCGGCCCGTTCCGGTCGATTCCGAAGAAGCTCCAGCCGAGCGATCTGCAGTGCGATGCGATCGCTGATTCGGGGGAGCCCCTGAAGGGCCAGGTCGAGCTGCAGGCGGGCCCCTTCGTAGTTCGCCGCCAAAATCTGCTCGCCGGCTTCGCGATAGGCTTCGATGGCTCGTGTCTTGAGCGGCTGAACCTCAGCGACCGCGAATGCGTTGAAGTACGGACCGCACATGGGTCCGCGCCATGGACTACGGTCGATCGGAGCGCTGCTCGCGTTGGGCGCTTCCGCGATGCACATGGGGACGTCGGGCGATGCGTATGCCCGCACCGAAAGCAATGCGAAGATCAGCGCCGTGAGGGCCGCTGGTATGGGGACGCGAATGGCCAAGCTCCCTATAACATTACAAATTTGGGAGGTGGGGCGCAAAGATCGCGTTGCATGCACGACTCTTTATACGCAATCGGCCCGAGAGCGCTTCATTCCTGCAAAGTTTTGTCCGCTCCCTGCGCCTCGCTCGTCTCGATTTCGCCGGCCGGATCCTCGCTCGGCTCGTCTTCGACCTCGGGTTGCAGCACGGTGACGACACCGATTCCGACGAGCAAGACAAAGGCGATCAAGAGCAACGCCGTGCGCCGCTTTGGTGTTTCGTATTCTTGGTCGCTGGTGCCCATCTGCTCAGCCCTCGAGGTCGGCGATAGCCGTGAGAACGGCGGACACGGCACCGTCGATCGGCACGTCTTGCGACTCGCTTTCCGTGCGCTTCTTCAGCTCGACGGTGCCCTGCTTGAGGCCCCGGGATCCCACCGTGACTCTGAGGGGAATCCCTAGCAAATCGGCATCTTTGAACTTCACCCCCGGCCGCTCGGAGCGGTCATCGAGGAGGGCGCCGACACCCTCCGCACGGAGCGCGTCGTAGATCTCGGTGGCCTTGGTCAGAGGCGCCTCCTCCTTGCCAATCGGCGTGATGATCACTGGATAGGGCGCGACGTGGATCGGCCAACGGATTCCGTGCTCATCGTGGTGTTGCTCCATGATGGCGGCGATCAGGCGACTGACGCCGATACCGTAACAGCCCATGACGATCGATTGGCTGCTCCCTTCTTCGTCGAGGAAGGTTGCTTGCATCTTGTCGCTGTAATGGGTGCCGAGGACGAAGATGTGGCCGCCTTCGATGCCGCGGTAGAGCTCGAGCTTGCCGTCGCAATTCGGGCAGGGGTCGCCGGAGGCGGCTTGCCGGATCGACGCGACCTCCGCTTCGAAGTCCCGGCCGTGGTTGACGTTCTTGTAGTGGTAGGGAGTTTCGCTGGCACCCGCGATCGCGTTTGGCACGGCGACCGCGTCCGGGTCTGCGACGATGCGCCCGGCGAATCCGACCGGGCCGACGAATCCAACCTCCGTTCCGGTCGCTTCCTTCACGGCAGCATCGGAAGCAAGAAGGACCTCTTCGACGCCCAAGTGTCGGGCCAAGCCGAGCTCGTTGACTTCGTGGTCACCGCGAACGATCGCCAGGTAGACGTCTTCGCCGGCAACATAGAACAGTGACTTGAGTGTATGGGCTGCCGTGGTTTCACCGCCAAAGAAGCGCACGACCTCTTCGATCGACCGGGTGTCGGGTGTTTTGACCTTCTCGAGCGGCTGCAAGTCGGCCGCACCGTTCGCCGGGGGCGCTGCCGGGCCGGCTTGCGCGACCTCTGCGTTGGCCGCGTAGTCGCAGGCGCCGCAGGCGACGATCCAGTCCTCCCCCGTTTGCGCCAGGACCTGAAACTCGGCGCTCTGCTTACCCCCGATTGCGCCGCTATCCGCCTCGACCACACGGTACTCGAGCCCAAGCCGCTTGAAGATGCGGTGATAGGTGTCGCGCATCTGCTCGTAGCTCTTCAGCGCCGCTTCTTCGGAGACATCGAAGGAGTATGCGTCCTTCATGATGAACTCGCGGCAACGAAGCAGCCCTGCCCGAGGTCGTGGCTCGTCGCGGTACTTCAGTTGGATCTGGTAGAGATTCAGAGGGAGCTGCCGATAGCTCTTGACCTCGCGACGCACGAGGTCGGTGATGATCTCTTCGTGCGTTGGCGCCAGATGGTATTCGCCACCCTTGCGATCCTTGATGCGTAGGAGGGTAGGGCCGTACAGGTCCCAGCGCCCGGTTTCCTTGAAGTACTCTCCGGGCACGAAGGTCGGCATGAGCAACTCTTGCGCGCCGGCCGCGTCCATCTCTTCACGGACGATTTGCTCGATTTTGTGGAGAACCCGCGTCCCCAGAGGGAGCAGCTCGTAGATTCCGGCGCCAACCATTCGCGCGTACCCCGCGCGAAGCATGAGCACATGCGACGGCATGGTCGCGTCCTTGGGAACTTCCTTGAGCGTCGGAATGAAGGCGCGCGAGTATCGCATCGCGCCGTCGTAGCAGGCAGGGCGGAGGGTTTCCACCGGGGTCCTCGACCCCGGTGTCTCCCGTTGGGAATCAGGTTCCGACGACGAAGCTGACGCTGGTCGTGCCGGAACCGCCGATGTTCAAGGTCTGGACGTTCTTGGCGCCTTCGACTTGGTACTCGCCAGCTTCGCCCTTGACCTGCTTGAACGAGTCGAGCGCCTGGCGGACACCGGTGGCGCCGACAGGGTGGCCGGCGCCGATGAGGCCGCCGCTTGGGTTGATGGGGGTCTTGCCGCCCAGCGCGATATCGCCGGCTTCGATCGCCTTCCAGCTTTCGCCGGGCGCGGTGAGGCCGAAATGGTCGATCGCCATGTACTCGGAGGTGGTGAAGCAATCGTGGGTTTCGATCGCGTCGATACCGCTCACGTCGGCGATGCCGGCGCGCTTCATGGCGCTGGTGACCGTGCTCCGCACATGCGGCAGGACGTACTCCGCGCCCTTGCTTTCGGCGACCTTGTCCTCGAAGCGCATCCGAGCCGTGTTGTGGCCCCAGCCCTTGATGCGCGGAATCGATTCGAGCGGCACGCCCATGCGGTCGGCCCACTTCTTCGCGTATGCGGGTGACGCAAGAAGCAGCGCAGCCGCGCCGTCGGTCACCTGCGAGCAATCCGAGATGTGGATCCGCCCGCCGATGCTGCCGTTGAACTCGTCCCGGCTCATCGCGTGCTCGTAGTTCATATACCAAGTGCGCGTCTGCGCATTTGGATTGAGCTTGCCATTTGCGTAGTTGATCGTGCTGATCTCCGCGAGGTGCTCGTCCTTGAGCCCGTAGCGCTTGTCGTACTCGTCGCCGAGCTTCCCGAAGAGCTTGGGGAACGGGAATTCGATTCCCTTGGCCTCGAGCTCGTACCAGGCGGCTGTGCCGAGGAAGTCGCCGCCTTCTCCGGCACCGACGGTTTTCATCTGCTCGACGCCGACCACGCAGGCCAAGTCGTAGCGTTGCGCTTCGATTTCCGCCGAAGCAGCTAGGATCGCGATGCTGCCCGATGCGCATGCTGCCTCGTGACGCGACGTCGGAAGCCCGCTGAACGCCGGGTCGATCTCCAAAAAGAACGCGCCGAGGTGCCCTTGTTTGCTGTAGAGCTCTGCAGCGAAGTTGCCGGTGTGAGCGACTTCGATGTCGCCTGGCTCGATCTTCGTTTTCTCGAGCGCGCCGAGTACCGCTTCGCGCATCATCGCGACGAAGTGCTTCTTTTCTTTGCTCCAGTTGCGAGCAAAGTCGGTCTGGTAGCCGCCGAGAACGTAGACTGCTGGAACCTGTGCCATTTCTTTCACCAAAACCTTTCGCTCACGCAGCGACGAAGAACTTGCCCACATTGACCTGTGGGTCATCGAAGAAAGTCGTGCCCTCTTGGGCGTTTGCAAGTGCAGGCGGCACCGGGAGCCCAGCCTTTTCAATCATCTGAATGGTGGGCCGGACGCCAATCGTGTCGACCAAGACGCTCGGCGGCGCCCAGTTGAATCCGTACCCCATGATGCGGTCGATGCCGGAGATGTCGTCGGTGACCTCGCCGACCCGGTGGAACGAGTAGCTGATGTATCCGGCGATCACTTTCTGCGCGATTGCGGCATACGGACCGGTTGCTGCCGCGAAGGCCTGCATGCCTTCGACGTAGCGGCCTACACGGTGCAGATTCGCGATCTCGTCGATGAAGCTGAGGTCCGGCCGCGAAATCGAAGCCTTCGGAACGTACTTCCGCGTCTTCGGGTCGAGCACGATGCGGTGTCCGCCGTCGTCCTTCCCGAAAAACCCCGCGCCCGTCTTGCGGCCGAGGACACCCTTGGCCATCAGGTCGGCCATGTAGCTCGGAAGTTTCAAGGTCTCGTGCGCTTCGTCCGGGGCGAGCTCGTAGATATTGTCGACGATCGCGCGATGGATGTCCCAGCCAACCAGGTCGACCGTGGCAAGCGGTGTCAGAGCGCGTCCGGTATACGGACCGACGAGCTCGTCTATCAGCAGCGGGCCGTGCTCCTCGGCGAGGATCGCGCACTCGTTGAGCAGCTTGAAGCCGACTCGGTTGCCGGCGAAGCCCGCGGTGTCCGCCGTTCGAACCATGGCGCGCCCGAGAAGCTTCGTGCAGTACTCGTCGAGGAAGTCGACCAGCTTCGGGTCGGTGTCCTTCCCCGCGATCAGCTCGGTTCCGACGATGACGTTCGGCGGGTTGAAGAAGTGCAGGCCCAGGAAGTTCTTGCGGAAGGAATCGCTCCGACCTTCGGCGAGCTGATTGATCGACAGACCCGACGTCACGGTCGCGACGATCGAATCGGGACGGCGCACCTTGTCGATACGGTCGAAAAACTCCTTCTTGAGCGGGAGCTGCTCGGTGACCGCCTCGAAGATGAGGTCGGCTTCTCCGACCACCCGATCGAAGTCCGCGTCGTAGCTGCCGGTGTCGACTCGCTTTGCCACCGTGCTCGACCGCACCATCTTCACCGCTGCGGAAAGCCCGCCGTCGGCCTTGTCCTTGGTTCGCGCCAAGAAGGTCACCCGCGGTACCGCCGTCGTGAACAGCGCGCCGCTTCCGAGGCCCATCGCGCCATTGGCACCGAGGACCACCACGTGTTTGATCGAGCGTGAGCTCAGCAGATCCGAGGACCTGCCACCTGCTGCTGCTCTGGTCGCCGCCAACATCTCTTTTCCTTTCGCTGCCTCGGCTGTTTACAACTTAACTAACCGGGAACGTCCAATGTGGGTGCAGAGACGCGCCGAGTCAATCGAAAGTGCGCAAAAACAGGCGTTTACAAGCGATTTACAATCGGGTCAGCGAGCGATTTTCGGCCAAGTCACCGGGATTCAAGCGATCTCCCACAGGCCGTGTTAGGGAAGCCTTCCCATGGAGGCAGGCAGCGTCGCTCAGGAGCTCGGAGTCACCGAGGAGGCCGTCGAGCTCTTTCGCAGCTCGGACGCGATCGACCTGCACCTGGAGTCCTTCGTGTGGCGCCGGATCTTCGGCTACGACCTGAACCGTGTCCATCGAGGCGGATTTCTCGGGCGACGCTTTTTCGGCCACGCTGACTTTCCGACGGCGCGGCAGATCGGGCTCGCGGGTGCGACCTGGGTGATCTCCACCAATCCGGCCCGGTTCGCGCGCGGCCGCCAACACGCATTCGAGAAGAACCTCGGCGCCCTCCGAACGCTTCTCCAAAATGCGTCCGGGGTGAGACACGTTCGGAACGCCGCGGAGTTTCGCGCTGCGCGAGCGGCCGGCGACCACGCGGCCTTCATCGGCATCCAAGGCGGAAACGCTCTCGACGACGGCATCGACGCGCTCGAGGTGCTTGCCGACCGGTCGGTCTTGCGAGTGACCTTGCTTCATCTGACGTCCTCGCGTCTCGGCGCCACGAGCGCCCCGGGTGGGAGGCGAAGCGCGGGACTGACCCACTTTGGCAGAGCGTACGTCGAGCGCTTGAACGAGCTTCGTGTGGGCGTGGATCTGGCACATATCAGCCGCCCCGGCTTTTTCGATGCTGTCGAAGTACACGACAAGACCTTGCCCCTGTTCGTGACCCACACCGGACTGGCCGGTGTCTACGAGCATTGGCGCAACATCACCGACGAGCAGCTCGCCCTGGTGGCCGACAGCGGCGGCACCGTCGGGGTGATGATGCACAGTGCATTTCTCGGACGACGCAACGTCACCGTGGCTACCGTGGTCGACCATCTTCAACATGTCGTAGACACGGTTGGCGAGGATCATGCATCGATCGGCACCGACTACGACGGATTGATCATTCCACCGAAGGACATGCCGGGGATTTGGGCATTCCCGCGTTTGGTTCAAGAAATGCTCGATCGAGGCTGGTCCGAGCCGCGGATTCGGAAAATCCTCGGCGGGAATGCGCTGCGCGCCATCGAGGCGTTGCGCGGCTAACCGTGCGCGCCCAGGCTTTGGTCATGTCACTCCTGGAAAAGATCAACGCGGACCTCAAAAAGGCCATGCTCGAGCGCGACGAGTTGACGCGCGACACCCTTCGCATGGTCAAGTCCGAGCTGCTGATGCTCGACAAGCCTGACGACATTGCGGTGCTTTCCCGAGCCGTGAAGTCGCGGCGAGACAGCATCAAGAGCTACATCGAAGGCGGTAGGCAGGACCTCGCCGACAAGGAGCAAGCCGAGATCGGGGTGATCGAGCGCTACCTCCCAAAGCAGCTCAGCGAGAACGAAGCGCGCGAGGCGATCGCTACAATCGTCGGGGAGCTCGGTGTGTCGAGTAAGAAGGAGCTCGGCCGGGTCATGAAAGAGATCAAGGCTCGCTTTCCTGGGCAGGTCGACGGAAAGCTGGCTTCGTCGATCGCGGGACAGCTGCTCGACTGAGACCTAGCTATCCGGCTCGTTTTGAGTCGACCACCAAAGCCGATATCGCTCTTGGATCGCTCGACGCTGGTCGCCCGGCATGTTGACGCGGTAGCCGAACTCCTGAGCCGATGCGCGCCCGAGATCGCGGCTTGCGATGGCACGGATCTCGGGATCGTCGTGATCGAGGCTGTCGATGAGCCACTCCACCCGCCGCCGATCGCGATGGCGTGAATACCAGGCGCTCCAGTCGGCTTCATTGGCCCCGAAATCCTGCGCCGTCAGCATGCGTAGCACCCGCCATGCTGCTTCGCCCAACACGCTGTGAGCCGAAAGAACCGGAATGAGCACCCCGACGCAGCCTTCATCGCGGAGAACGGCGAGCGCGCGCATCGCCAGCAGGCGCGAGCGTTGGTCCGAATCCGATGCGGTCGCAAGCGCGCGAAGCGACTCCTTGAGCCCCTGCACTCCTTCCTGTTCGTGGAAGACCTCCAGGGCATAGAGCGCGCCCCGAGAGACACCTTGATCCTCATCGAACAAGGCGGCGGCGAGCGGCTCGATCACCAGCGGATGGGGCAGCTCCGCGGCGACCAGTGTGGCGTAGTACCGGATTTCGGGCTCGTCGGACTTCAACAGCTCGGCGACGTAAGGCGCTGCCGCATCACCAAAGGCGACGAACGTTCTGCACAGAGCCGATACGCTTCGGCCACGTGGAGGCTGTACGTGCGGTTCCCAGCGATTGAACCAGAGCCGCCCCGGGAAGAGGTCGGTCAAGATTGGAAGGACGTCCTCCCCCATCTTGAGGAGGGCGGCGTGCTCCGGCGCTTCTTCATTTGGGCCGTACGTCCCGAGCCGGGTGACCGTGCTGTGCACGCGCGCGGAGAAATCGGGCAGCTCCGGAGGCAAGAGGCTTCGCGGAGCGGTCCCCACGGCGCTGAGCGAGCCGACGTTCAGGTGCTCGACCAGGAACTTCATGGTCGTCGCTTTGGCAGCATCGCCCCGTGCCGGGGGGATCCCCGTCCAACGGCGAAAGGCCTTGCCGAGCTCGCGGTCAGGCCACCACTTGGCCTCGAGGCTGTCGCCCGGAGGTGGGCTCGACGTTCGCCAACGGCCATCAGGCGGAGAGGACTCGGGCGCGTCGCTTGGATTCGTTGCCTCGACGCGGTCGGAGGGCGCGTTCTTGATCAGATACGTCGAGTCCGATTTGTTACCTGACCCCATCGATCTCGAGGGTACACCAATCGGCCTCAAACGAGCATTTTGATCTGTCGCTCGTCCTGTGTGCTGCTGGCTCTGCCGCTGGCAGCTTCCCGAAGGAGCTTTTTGATGCGGAGTCCGAGGACGTCGATCTCGGTCGATGCGAAGTGTTCCGCTCCGAAGCGCGCCACCTGCTCCGTCTGGCGCCTGAGGATTTCCATGTCCTGCCGAAGGATGCGCATCGCCACGGGCCTGAAGACCGTCCGCAAGATCGCGTTCGGGATGGGAGCCTTCACGGCAACTGTGGCAAACATGTCCGTGACCGTTGGCGTTCGCGGCGTCAGGGCGGTGGTGGCGACGATGTGACTGCGGTCGCTCAGCCGGTACTCGACTTGCGCAATGCAAGGGAGGATGAAGCGATCCCAGTGAAACACCTCGCCCCCTTGCGGCGCGAGAATGCGGCCGGCCACACCCTCTGGGCGTTCCTCACCGATGAATTGAGCCTCCACCCCGTCGTCCACCGACCTGATGACAACGTCGATCGGCGTGCGATCCTTGTTCTTGCGGAAAAGCCCCGCGTGAACGAATGCGGTGTGCGGAACGTCCAAGGCGTTTTCCGCCACGGCGTCGAGCGGCCCTGGCATTTCGAGCCGCTCTCGAATGGTGAGGTATCCGGGCTGATCCGCACAGGGGATTAGGTACGGCTCACGACTGGGCGTCACGTCGGCTTCCGAGTAAACCCACAGCCAGCCTTGGGAGTCTCGGCACGCAAAGGAAGGAACGCGCCGCCCCGGATGATCCGGCTCGCCGCACAGTCCAGGCACCGCCTTGCACGTCCCGGCGCCGTCGAATTCCCAGCCGTGGTAGTGGCACCGGATGTTCCCGTCGATCACACGGCCTGCGGACAGTGGCGCGTTGCGATGCGCACAGCGATCCAGAAGCGCCACACTCTGTCCGGTCGAGTCGCGAAATGTAACGATTGGTAAGCCATTCAACAAAAAGGGCTTGGGTTTCGATTCCACGTCCCGGCTCGCCGCAACGACGTACCAACCCGGCGCAAAGCTCGTACTTGGCTTGGTGTTCGCCGGCGGTTGTGATTCTTCGCTCATGCTGTTCTGCGCAATTTCTGCGTCTCACGGAAACGAGTTTTGTTTCATTTGCGTAATTAGCACGAACGCGGCCCAAGTTTCGATGGAACCAGGTGGGTTCCACTGCTACACGCATGCCATGTCACGCCAAATCAACAAGGAACGTACTCGGCGTCGCCTGCTTCAGGCGATTCTAAAAACGATCCAGCGGTACGGACGCGGGACTCTGACTACGGGACGAGTCGCTCAGCTCGCCGGAGTCGCGCAGCCAACGTTCTATGTTCACTTCCGCAGCATGGATCAGGCCCTCGAGCAGGTGGCCGAGTGGGTTGCCCAGGAGCTCAGCCCCGGCCTCAACCCTGAGGCATCGGCCGAGCTCGATCGCGCCGCTGAAGTGCTCGAAGAAGCCGTGCGTAAATGCACGCGCTCCTTGGTTCACGATCGCAAAATGGCCGAGGTCTTCCTCAGCAACCGGCGTGATCAAACCTCGGCGCTCGGTAGGCGCTGGAGCGTGCTCACCGGGAGCCTCCGCGAGCGAATGAGGCAGATCGTGGTTCAGGTCCGCCCGGACGCGACGCCAGCCGACGCGGCACTCCACGCCGAGCTGCTGGTCAGCATCATCTTTGGCCTGGCTGAAGCCCACCTCGACGGCCGCATCGACAATCTCGACCGTGCCACCGCGACGGCTTCGCGCGCGATTGTCACCAGCATTTTGACGACCTCCTCGGTCGCCGACGCTGCCTGAGGGCCCGGCCTCCGCAGCCCCGCGTTCGGATCACCGGTGTCCCCGCTCTGGTCACCTTTCGATGGGGTTGCTTGCATGTTAGGCCCCAGCTGTGACTGACCTGTTCAATCCATCCGCCGAGCATCGCGCGCTTCGCGAGCTCGTTCGTTCATTTGCCGAAAGAGAAGTCGACCCGCAGGCCGAGGCTTCGGATCATGAGGAGCGGTTCAACATCGAGCTTTTCGGCAAGCTCGGCGAGCTCGGCCTCCTCGGAGTTACCGTGGAGGAGCGTTTTGGTGGTGCGGGCTTGGACCCTGTCGCTGCCGTCATCGCGCACGAGGAGCTTTCGGCGGCGGACCCGGGTTTTACCCTTGCGTATCTCGCGCACTCGATGCTCTTCGCAAACAACCTGCAGATCAACGGAAGCGACGCGCAGCGCAGCAAATACCTGCCCGATGCGTGCAGCGGTAATAAGGTCGGTGGAATGTGCATGAGCGAGCCCGGCGCCGGAACTGACGTCCTCGGCATGCAGACCACCGCGGTCCGAAAGGGCGACACGTACGTGCTCAATGGCGCCAAGATGTGGATCACCAACGGGGCGATCAACGACAGCGAGCTTGGCGATACATACCTCGTCTATGCGCGCATGGAAGGCAGCGCGCGCAACCAACTCTCGATGTTCATCGTCGAAAAGGGATTTGCAGGGTTCAGCCTCGGCCAAAAGATCACGGGTAAGCTCGGCATGCGAGCTTCGACTACAGCCGAGCTCGTTTTCGAAGATTGCCAAGTGCCGGCGGAGAATCTGGTGGGTAGCGAAGGTGCGGCGACGCTCCACATGATGCGCAACTTGGAGCTCGAGCGTGTCGCCCTTGCTGCGATGAGCCTGGGCATCGCCCGCCGATCGATCGAGGTGATGAACCGATATGCCGGTGAGCGGACCTCCTTTGGCAAACCGCTGCGCGATTTTGGCCAAATCCAGCGTTACATCTCGCAGTCCTACGCAGAGTACATGGCCGGGCGCGCCTACACTTATTGGACGGCTTCGACGATGAGCTTGGAGACCCCTGGCCAGCGTCTCGACTCGGACGGCGTAAAGCTCTTCACCTCGACCATGGCCAAAGACGTGGCCGACCGCGCGATCCAGGTGCTAGGGGGGTATGGCTACGTAGCGGAGTACGGCGTCGAGCGGCTCTGGCGTGATGCCAAGCTCCTGGAAATCGGAGGCGGCACGCTGGAAGCGCACCAAAAGAACATGTGCCGAGAGCTCGGTCGCACCGACCGCATTTTGTGATTAACCCCACATCATCAGAACTTCCTCGGTATTTTCGCCTCGCTAAGTAGCGAACGGATGTTTCGAGCGGCTATGCTGTGCGATGTGACACTTTTCGCCGGGGGGACAGTCGGTGGTGACAGTGTTTGGGGAAAGCATTGACGCAACAATCCGCAGCTAGCCAATTGCCTAAGCCACCGGTCGACCTGCCCGTTCTCGGGAAGTTTGCCGGCTACGACATCTTGGGGCGGCTGGCGCTCGGAGGAATGGCGGAAATCCTTCTCGCCCGTCACGCAGACACGGACGGCGACCATCGATTCTTGGTGGTCAAGCGAATCCTTCCGCACTTCGAGGCGGACAGCGACTTCGTGCAGATGTTTCTCGACGAGGCGCGGATCGGCATGCAGCTCAAGCATCCGAACATCTGCCAATTCCATCAGTTTGGTGCGGACGCAGGGTCGCACTTCATCGTGATGGAATGGGTCAATGGCGTGCCTCTCGGGCGATTGATTCGCAAGGCGCGCAACTCCGGTGGAGTCGGTCTTCCGATCGCGGTCCGCATCGCGGTCGACGTCGCTAAGGCGCTTCATTATGCGCACATCGCGAACGATGAGCACGGCGAGCCTTTCAACATCGTTCATCGGGACGTCTCGCCACACAACATCATGATCGGCTACAACGGTACGGCGAAGCTGCTCGACTTCGGCATCGCAAGGGCCGACCACCGTGCGCACAAGACCCAAGCCGGCGTGGTGAAGGGCAAGTTCGCCTATATGGCTCCCGAGCAGTGCACGGCCGCGCCGTCGGACCATCGGCTCGACATCTTTGCGCTTGGAGTCTGCGTTTTCGAGTCCATGACCGGCCGATCGCTCTACCGGCGGAAAACCGAGGCTGCGACCATGCGTGCGGTGATCATGGACCCCGTTCCTTCTCTCAAAGAGCGTCTGCCGGACGCTCCGGACGAGCTGGAGCGGATTTTGCAGAAGGCCCTCGCCAAAGAGGCGAACGATCGATTCGCCACCGCAGAGGAGTTCGCCGCCGAGCTCGAAGCGTTTGGCAAGTCGACGAATCAGCTCGCCACGCAGCGCGAAGTCGCCGACTTCATCAAGAAAGTCTTTCCAGAGGAATTCAACCGCGGACCGCGTGTCGACACGGTGCCCTTTGGCGCATCGATCGCGGTCAACATACTCAACGCGGAAGGCCTGGACTCGCAGAAGTCCTACGTGTCGCAGCTGCCTGGCGCGATTCGGGATCTCGAGATCGATGGGGATGCCGGCGGCGGCGACCTGGGACACCTGATCGATGCGCCGGTCGTCTTGCCGCATGCCGCGCCCGCCAACAAGGACGCCTCGCCCGCACCGGACCTCAGCCAACGCCCGACCGAGCCAGCGGAGGTCAAGCCTCCGAAGAAGGCGGCATCGCCGAAGCCAAAGCCTGCCTCGAAAAAGCCCTCTCGATTCGGCTGGAAGCAGTCTGCGGCGCTTCTCTTGCTACTAGTCGGTGGCGCCGCCGCCGCCTACCATCAGAACGATGCCGTCAAAGAGGCCGTCGACGGCTTCGCGGTCGTGTTCGAGGAGAAGGGACCGCCCGAGGTCGCGGTCGACGAGAATCCGCTCCTGCGCGAACACGGAGCGCGCATCTTGCTTGCCTCTTCGCCACCAGGCGCCAAAGTTTTTCTCGATGGGATCGAGCAGGGCGTTGCGCCGGTCGCATTGACCGGATTGATGGAAGGCGACTACCGGGTTCGCGTCGAAGCGCCAGGATTCGCATCCTGGACGACGAAGGTCCAGGTTTCGCAGGGTGAGACGGCAGGGGTGACCGCAAAGCTTCTCGGGAAGCAGGGGGGTGCAAAGCCCGGCGCCTTTGGCCGCGTGAATGTCGAAACGACGCCGCCTTCCGATGTCTACATCGCCGGTGATCTAATTGGACGGACACCGATGCAGACGGTTTATGCGCCGCTCGGGCTCGTGACGTTCGACTTCAAGCTTCCCGATGGTCGCAACATCAGCCGCAACGTCAAGGTCGAATCGAACAACGTCGCCCGTGCGCGCTTCGACCTCACTAAAGCGAAGCGCTAGGCGCTCGAATCTTCGCGTAGCCGGACATAGCTTTGGTAGCGTTCCGGATCGATGGCGCCCTCGCTAAGGGCGTCGACGACGGCGCATCGTGGCTCATGCGTGTGGCTGCAACTGCGAAACGCGCACTGCTCACGGTACGAGCTGAACTCGGGAAAGCATCGATCGAGGTGCTCGATCGGCAGTGCCCAAGTCCCGAGCTCTCGAATTCCGGGGGTGTCGGCGAGAAACCCGCCACGGGCGAGGGCATGGAGTGAAGCAACCCGTGTCGTGTGGCGGCCTTTGCCGTGATGGTCACTGACGCTCGCGATGTTGAGATCGAGGCCTGGAAGGATGCGATTGATCAGGCTGCTCTTTCCGACGCCCGAGGGGCCCACGAACGCGGAGATCTTGTCGTGCAGCGCGTCGAGCAAGGAATCCATGCCTTCCCCGGTTCCGGCGCTCACCGTCAAGATGGGGTAGCCGATGGATTCATAGACTCGTTGCCAAGTCGAATCCCCCGGCTCTCGTAGGTCCGCCTTGTTCATGACGATGATCGGCTGAACCTGCTGGTGCTCTGCGATGACGAGAAAGCGATCGAGCAGCCGCGTGTTGAGCACCGGTCGGCCGTGGCAAAAGGTGATCAGCAGCTGGTCGAGGTTTGCAACGAGGACGTCTTCTTTGATTGGCCCTTTGCCGGGTTGGCGTCTCGAGAAGCGGCTGTGCCTCGGCAAGACCTCCTCGACGACGACGCTGCGATCGTCCGGGCGCGACAGCAGCACACGGTCGCCAATGACGCAGAGGTCGGTCGTTCGCGGCGTGTTTTTGAGTCGCCCGCGCAACCGTGCCTGCACGACCCCGCCATCGAGGCGGACATCGACGAAGCCAGCAGTCGAGCGAACCACGAGACCTTCCATCGTTTCGGCCATGATCAGCCCCGGCAGTTCGAATCTGGGTCGCGGGTGATCATCGGGCGGAGCGAATCCTGGTGAGCGATCCAGGCCTCGACGACCTCGTCGGGAGCGTCGTGGTCGCGAAGGGTTTCGAGTAGAATCTGCCTGCGGCGGTCGAATTGCCCGCCAAAGATCTTGTGTGGACGGTGGGCTTCGTCGAGGGGGCGGCCGCCGTATTCGATCTCCGCCCCCAGGTTCTTCGCCGCGTGCTCGTACTCGAAGCGCTTGATTCTTTGGCGCTCGGCGCGCGCGAAGAGAAAGCCAATCATCACGTCGTCAAAGCATCGATCGACGAAGTCGTCGACAATTGCGCGTAACACAGGCTCTCCGCCGAGCTGTTCGAATAGGCTCATCTAATCGATGACCCTGAGCCAATGTCGTCCGTCGATCAAGTTGCGCGAGCGTGGCTGCCGACCTACCACGAAGGGCAAGTCATGACCAAAGATGATCCGGAGCTCTCCGAGCACGCGTTCGGCCTTTGCCAGCAACTGATTCGGATCGACACGACCAACCCTCCGGGCAACGAGTTGCCTGCCGCGGAGCTGCTCGCCGCGGAGCTGAGCAGCTCCGGTTTAGACCCCCTCGTGATGCAGAGCGCGCCCGGGCGGGGAAATGTCGTCGCCCGCCTACGCGGCTCGGGCGAGCTGTCGCCGCTGCTGCTCACCGCCCACCTCGACGTCGTCGAGGCTGAGCCTTCGTCCTGGGCCCATCCACCTTTTTGCGGTGAGGTTCACGATGGCTGCCTCTGGGGTCGAGGGGCGATCGACATGAAGAACATGGCTGCGATGTCGGTTGCGATCATCACGCGGCTTGCGCGCGAAGGGGTGAAACCCAAGCGAGATCTCATCTTCGCCGGGGTAGCCGACGAGGAGGCGGGTTGCCGTCACGGTTCGCTGTGGCTTTGCGAGAACCACCGTGACCTGGTTCAGAGTGAGTTCGCAATCGGGGAGGGCGGTGGCTTCAACATCCAAGTTGCCGGCAAGAGCTTTTTCACGGTGCAAGTTGCGGAGAAGGGCGTGTGTTGGGTTCGCGCGCGAGCGACCGGGGAACCGGGTCACGGTTCGATGCCGCGTGAAGACTCCGCGGTCGTTCAACTGAGTGAGGCGATTGCACGCTTGGGTAGCCAGGGCTTGCCGCGCCACGCGTCGGAGTCGGTCGAGGGGTTCATTGGCGCGATCGCATCGCACCTGCCTGCTCCCTTGCGGCCGCTGATCAAGATGCTGGCCAACCCGACATTTGGTCCTGCGATGCTCAACGTACTGCCCGATCCCGGAGTACGGCGCGCATTTCGCGCACTGCTTGGCAACACGGCATCGCCGACGGTGCTCCGCGCCGGGAACAAGACCAACGTCATCCCGGGCTTTGCCGAGGCCGAAATCGATGGCCGGATTTTGCCGGGCCAGAGCCAGGAGGGCTTTCTGCGCGAGCTGGCTGACGTTTTGGGTCAAGACATCGAGCTGGAGGTGATGCATTCGCTGCCACCCGTGGTGACCGAGCCAAAGGAGTCGTCCTTGTACTCGTTGATTTACGAGGTCATGGGGGAGCGCGCGCCCGACGCGCCGATGGTGCCGTTCATTCTGCAGGGGTTCACCGATGCGAAGGCGTTCACCTCGATTGGGGCCAAGTGGTATGGCTTCGCGCCGGTGAAGCTTCCGCCTACGCTCCGCTTCGCCGACATGTTCCATGGGCACAACGAAAGAATCCCCGTCGATGGCCTGGCCTGGGGGACGCAAACCTTGATGGACGTCGTCCGCCGCTGCATTGGCGCCTAGTTTTCGACGATTAGACCGCCGCAGCCCAGTTCGCGCTTTCCATCTGTGCCGCGATCGGGGATCATCCGGCCGGTCCGGCCGGGGTGGCCTTGCAGAAGCGTCTTCACGACAGTGAGATCTTACTCGACCTGACTGCTAGCGATCTGCAGGGCCTGGTCGAGCAGGCGGGTGATGAGCTCGTCCGCCTGGGCAAGCTGAGCGAGCGCCAACGCGGGGCGATTCAAGCTACGCTCGACGAGAGGGGCGAGGGGGAGATCCATGACCTCGGCGGTGGGGTGGGCGTGCTTCGCGTTCGTTACGAGGCGCAGAACGGTGACGTCTACAGCTGCTTGCTCATGCGCATTCCCGAAGGTGTCCGCGCGAGCGACCACGAAAAGGTTCATTACGTCTGGCTCATCGTTGCGCCGTACGGCGCTTCCACCCCGCCCAACGAAGACCTGGAGCCTTTCGGATGGATGTTGCACGACGAGCGCTTCAGCGCGTCGATCATCGGTGCCAACGATCCGATGCAAGTGCTCGCGACCTACCAGCTCTATCTGGAGTACGTCGAGGCGCCGCCCGACCAACGAAGGCCGTCGCTCGTTCCAAGCTATCCAAGCATACCGCCGCCAGTCACCGGCTTCGCGGCGGGGCTCGTTGCGGACATTCGCCGAAAGCTCCCTTTTTATGCGAGCGACTTCGTCGACGGATTCAACGTCAAGGGTCTGGCGACGATTCTGTTCTTGTTCTTTGCCTGTTTGGCGCCGTCGATTGCCTTCGGTGGGCTTCTGGCGTTCCTGACCGACGGCGAAATCGGCGCTGTCGAGGCCCTTCTCGCGACGGCAATCGGAGGCGTAGTCTACGCACTTTTCTCTGGGCAGCCGCTGACGCTTCTCGGCACCACCGGCCCGGTCACCATCTTCCTTGCTCTCCTCTACCTTCTTTGTAAGCAGCTCGGCGTTTCCTTCCTTCCTGGCTTGTTCTGGATCGGCATCTGGACCGCGGTGATCATGTTGGTGTTGGCCGTCACCAACACGAGTCGCTACATCCAACACTTCACACGCTTCACCGACGAGATTTTCGGGGCGCTGATCGCGCTAATCTTCATTACCGAAGCCTTCCGCGACATTTTTGGCGACATCTTCGGTCCCGAAGTGGCAACGAACGGGGAGCTTTTGGCGCTCATCCTCGCGCTCGGGACGTACATGATCGCCCAGCAGCTCTCCAGGGTCCGGCAAAAACCGCTCCTCACCAAAACCGTGCGCGAGTTCCTCACGGACTTCGGACCGACGATCGCGATCTTCACGATGACGGCGGCAGCTTGGACGATGCACCCCATCGAGCTTGCGCACCTGGCAGTTCCGCACGAGTTCACCACGACGAGCGGGCGACCTTGGCTGGTCAACCCGATGGACGTGCCGGGCTGGTTTCCGCTGGCAGCGATACCGATCGCAGGCTTGGCAGCTGTGCTCCTTTTCTTGGATCAGAACATCACGGTCCGCCTGGTCAATAGCCCACAGCACCGGCTCAAGAAGGGCGCGGGCTATAACCTCGACATGGCGGTGATTGCCGTGCTCGTCGCGATTTGCGCGACCATCGGCCTGCCGTGGGTCGTTGCCGCGACGGTTCGATCGCTGAATCACACTCGCAGCCTGGCAACCGTCCGCCATCACGCGCGAGGGGAACACATCATTTCGGTCATGGAGAACCGCCTCACCCCACTCGTCGTTCACCTGTTGATCGGCGCGTCGTTGCTCGTTCTCGGCCTGCTTCGTGCAATTCCGATGTCGGTCGTGTTCGGCTTGTTTCTGTTCATGGGCATCGCTTCGCTCCAAGGCAATCAGTTCGTCGACCGCCTCAAGCTCTGGGTCACAGACCCGACTCTGTATCCGCCCACACACTACATTCGCCGCGTCTCTCGGACCGTGCTTCACAGCTTCACGTTGGTCCAGCTCACTTGCTTGGCCGTGCTCTGGTTCGTGAAGGAGTCATCGTTCGGCGTCTTGTTTCCCCTCTTCATCGCGCTGCTCGTTCCGATCCGCCATTTCCTCGGACGGATGTATACACAAAGAGACCTCGCCTTCTTAGACGCAGACGAGAATCCCGAAGAAGAGCAGTTCAGGGAAATGGATTGAACCGGGGCGCGGAAAAAACCCGTCATGGGGTTCCATCGAACGGCTCGGCTTGCAGATGTGGTCGGATGCACTTGCGGGCCTTGACCACGCAAGCCGAGCCTCGGAACTCGCGCCAATCTGCGGTGGTTGCTGTCGTGCAGATTGTCACTCGTTACGTCGACTCCACCCCATGACGGGTTTTTTCCGCGCCCCTCCCTACGGAGACAGGATCACCAACCCTCCCAAAAAGGGCAGGCGGCAGCGCGAGCCCGAAGGGCGAAGCCCGGCGCGGAGCGCCGCCAAGGCGAAGCGAAGCGAATGCCGCGGCAGGGAGGATTACGGGTGGGGGTGGGCGGGCGGTGTAATTAAGCCAAACGACGCCACCCACCCACCCCCCGGCTGCCCAACATCCGCGTCAGCGCCAGCGCCAGCGCCAGCGCCAGCGCCAGCGCCAGTGCCAGTGTCAGTGTCAGTGGCCGTGACCGTGGGTTTCTCGGACGCCCGCACTCCTTCTCGTATCCTCCGCCCCATGCCCCGCTCGATCCCCCTGCATCTGCTCTCCGAACGCGACCACTACGAGCAGGTCATGCAGGCCGTGTTGGCGGCCGAGCAGAGTGTCTGGGTAGCGACCGCCAATCTCAAGGACGTCATGGTCGAGGATCCTCGGGTCGTTCC
Source organism: Myxococcales bacterium (assembly GCA_029862185.1). GTDB lineage: Bacteria > Myxococcota_A > Polyangia > Polyangiales > Houyiibacteriaceae > SG8-38. The sequence continues at coordinate 11,276 of JAOTXX010000025.1, read as the reverse complement.
GGGTCGGCGCCGGGGGCGCCGCGGCAACTACCGATCGGTTCTCGAGGTGTTCGCGGAGCTTGCACGACGTGGAGTCGAGCTACGAATCCTACACGCGTCCGTCCCATCGCGGGCGTTCCGCCGGAGCTTCGACGCTCAGCCCGACCTCGTCGCAGGCGGAATCGAAATGCGCGTCTGTCCCCGAGTCCACCTCAAGACGGTCGTGGTCGACGCACGGCTGGTTTATCTCGGGAGCGCCAACTGGACCGGCGCGGGTCTCGGCGCAAAAGGCGACGGCCGCCGCAACTTCGAGATGGGCATCCTTACGTCCGATGAACAAACCATCGACCAAGTCCAAGGACGCTACGACCGCATCTGGCGTGGCGCCGAATGTGCCGACTGCCGCCTCCGCGAGGAATGCGAGATGCCCTTGGACGAGATATAGGCGCGTTCCGCCGCGACGTGCGACGCCGGTGCCTAGTCTTCGAACTGGCCGCGCTCTCTCAGCGCTTCCATGATGATCTCGACGGCCTTGTCGATTCTCATTTCATTGAGCGCGACCGTGATGTCCGGGTCCTCCGGAGCCTCGAACTGGGAGAAGTCGGCGTCTGGACGGCGCTCGCGGCAAAGGGCTTCATCGGTGTTCACGTAGACTTGGATGACGCGGCCTTCACCGATGCGTGCCTTGAGCTTGTCTCGGTCCGTACGCGTAGGGCTTGGGAAGGCGCAAATGTTGATCAGGCCCGCATCGGTCACGGCCTTCGCGGCGGATATCATGGATCGAAGATCCTCACCGACGGGGTTGACGACCGTCGCCGTACGACCATCATCAAAAAGCCTTCGCTCGAGCGCGTACGCTAGTGTCCAGCGGCCCGAACCAGGAAGCCCCTGGAGCCAAACCGTCGCGCCTCGCTGGCCGAAGCGCTCCATGCGCTCGTTGTCGCTGACGAAGGTCTTGGGCTCCATCGCCGATTCGGCGTGCAGCTCCTTCATGACTTCGCCCATGTTCTGATCGGCACCTTCGAGCGAGATCATGCCCGCCGCCACGGTGTTGTTGGTCAGCGAATCGATGACGATGAAAGCGCCCGTTTCACGATTGCGCTGGTAGTCGTCGACGTACAGCGCCCGGTGGCAGCTCAGCCGTACTTTCGCGATGTCGTTCAGCGCGATGCCGTCGGTTGGCTTCTCTTGGAGGCTGTCCATGTCAATCTCGCAATAGATCTTGTCGATCTGAGCGCGGACCGTCTGTGTGCTGTGCTTGACCAGGTACGCTTTTTCGGTGTCGAGCGGCTTCTCGTGCATCCAGACCAAATGTGCATCGAAGCGGCGCGTGACCCGCGGCAGGCTGTCGGGCTTCACGATCATGTCGCCCCGGCTGATGTCGATCTCGTCTTCGAGTCGAATGGTCACCGATTGGCCCGCGAATGCCTCGTCGAGCTCGCCGTCGTAGGTGTCGATGGCTTTGACTTTCGACGCCTTGCCCGAGGGAAGGGCCACGATGTCGTCGCCCTTGGCAATGACGCCCGCAGCGACCTCGGCAGCGAACCCTCGGTAGTCGAGGTCAGGCCGGATGACGTACTGCACCGGATAGCGGAAATCGGTGAAGTTCCGATCTTCGAATACCGGAACCGTTTCGAGATAGCCGAGAACGTTCGGCCCGTCGTACCAGGGCGTGTTCTCGCTGTCACTCACCACGTTGTCACCGACCAGAGCGCTAACCGGGAAGAACTGAACGTCTTTGAAGCGAAGAGTCTTGCCAAACTCCATGAAGTCGGCGCTGATCTCTTCGTAGACTTTCTGCGAGTAGTCCTTGAGGTCCATCTTGTTGACGCAAACCGCAAGATGCGGAATGCCTAGCAGCGAAGCGATGTATGCGTGCCGGCGCGACTGCTGAAGGACGCCGTGTCGTGCGTCGATCAAAATCAACGCCACGTCGGCAGTCGAAGCGCCTGTGACCATGTTGCGCGTGTACTGGATGTGCCCTGGCGTGTCCGCGATGATGAACTTCCGTTTGTCGGTCGCAAAGTAGCGGTACGCCACGTCGATGGTGATGCCTTGCTCGCGCTCGGCCTTGAGCCCGTCGGTCAGTAGCGCCAGGTCCGGCTCGTCGGTCTGGGATGCGGCACGGACGGCGGCCATCTGGTCTTCGAACACCATTCCGGTGTCGTAGAGGATCCGTCCGATGAGCGTGGATTTGCCGTCGTCGACCGAGCCGACCGACACGAAGCGGAGCAGCTCTTTCTTTCGATACTTCGCGAGATAAGCCTCGATATCATCGCGAATCAGATCTCTTTCGTCCGTCATGGCATTCCCTAGAAGAGCCCCGCGCTGGGCCTAGAAGTAGCCCTCGCGCTTCTTGACTTCCATCGACCCCTCTTCGTCGAAGTCGATGAGACGTCCCTGCCTCTCCGAGAAGCGGTTGAGGAGCATTTCTTGGATGACTTTGGGCACCGTATCGGCCACCGATTCGACCGCCCCGCTGAGCGGATAGCAGCCGAGCGTCCGAAAGCGCACCTTTTTCATCGTCGGCTCTTCACCGGGTTCGAGCCGCATGCGGTCGTCATCGACCAGGATCCAGGTTCCCGAGCGCTCGACCACCGGCCGCTCCTTTGCGAAGTACAGAGGCACGACCGGAATGTCTTCGAGCCAGACGTAAAGCCAAACGTCGAGCTCCGTCCAGTTGCTCAAAGGGAACACGCGGACGTTCTCGCCCTTTTTGATTTTCGCGTTGAAGACATTCCAGAGCTCCGGGCGCTGGTTCTTCGGGTCCCACTGATGGTGGCTGTCGCGGAACGAAAAAATGCGTTCTTTGGCCCGAGACTTCTCTTCGTCGCGCCGCGCGCCGCCAAATGCGCAGTCGAACTCATACTTCGAGAGCGCTTGCTTCAGAGCCTCGGTCTTCATGACGTCGGTGTACTTCTTGCTGCCGAAGTCGAAGGGATTGATCCCCATCGCGACCCCTTCGGGGTTGGTGTACTTGATCAACTCGGCCTGGACGGTCGCCTCGATCTTGTCGCGGTACCGATACATGTCCTGGAACTTCCAGGTGGTATCGACGTGGAGCAAGGGAAAGGGAAGTGGCCCGGGAGCGAACGCCTTTTCGGCCAGCCGAAGCATGACCGAGGAGTCTTTCCCGACCGAATACATCATGACCGGATTATCGAACTCGGCTGCCGCTTCGCGGATGATTTGAATGCTCTCCGCTTCGAGTTGGCGGAGCTGGCTTAGTTTGCGCGCGCTTGCTTGCACCGGCTTTTCCTAGGGCAGACGTCGATTGGACGCCAGTCTATACGCGAGATTTGCGCGAGTTCAATCCCGAACCTCCCTGGTGAAAGCAACGCGCGGGGCGTCGTGCTAAGAAGCGGACTGCATCAAATGTCGGCTATCGTTTGGATGGATATGGAGATGTCCGGGCTCGAGCCCGAGACCGAGCGCATCTTGGAGGTCGCGGTCCTCATTACCGATGGCGAGCTCAACGTCGTCGCTGAGGGGCCCGATCTGGTGCTGCATCAGTCGGACGAGGTCCTCTCTGCGATGGATGACTGGAATACGAAGCACCACGGCGAGTCAGGTCTGACCCAGCGCGTTCGCGAGTCGACCGTCGACGAGGCGCAGGCGTCTGCCGCGCTTCTCGGCTTCTTCTCGGAACACACCAAGAAGAACAAAGCACCCCTTGCCGGCAACTCGATTCATCAAGACCGCCGCTTCGTCGCCCGTTACCTTCCCGAGGTCGAGGACTGGCTCCACTACCGCAATGTCGACGTTTCGACCATCAAAGAGCTCGCGCGGCGCTGGTACCCGACACAATACGCCGGGCGCCCCACGAAGAAGGGCAGCCATCGTGCGATGGACGATCTGATGGAGTCGATCGAAGAGCTCAAGTATTACCGGAAGGCCTTGTTCCTTCCCCCGGAATCATGAGGCTCGGGGCGCTGCTATTGCTGGTCTGCGCTGGCTGCGCGGGTGCGGTGAAGCCCGACCCGCAGACGGCCGAGTCGATCGTCCGCAGCCAATCAGCGCCGATTTCCCTGGTCGACGCGGCGACCGGGAAGTCGATCGAACCGGAGGCGTTTCTCGCCGCCCTTCGAACGAAGGCGGTTATCTATGTGGGTGAGCGTCACGACCGTCCCGGCGATCACGGCGCACAGTATGCGATCCTTCGGCAGCTGCATCGGGACGAGGCATCCCTCGCGATCGGAATGGAGATGTTCCAAGTTCCATTCCAGGAGCCGCTCGACAAATGGAGCGCCGGAGAGATCGACGAGACCGTGCTCCGGCGCGACACCGAGTATGACAAGCGCTGGGGCTTCGACTTCAGCATGTATCGTCCGATCCTCGAGTACGCGCGGAACCGAGGCATCGAGGTCGTTGCACTCAACGCCCCGAAGGAGCTTGCCTTTGCCGTTGCAAAGGATGGTGTCGACGGGCTACCTCCGGAGCTGGCGTCGGACTTGCCGGAGCTCGACCTCGCGAACCAAGAACACCGGGGCCTTTTCGACGCCGAGTTCGACGTCGGGGAGCACGCGGCGGAAGACGGGGTCGATCGGTACTACCAGGCGCAGGTGGTTTGGGATGAGACCATGGGTTCGCGCGTGGCCGAGACGCTTGGGCGGGCAGATGGGCCTGCCAAGATGGTGGTATTTGCCGGCCGGGTGCATGTAAAGCGGGGCCTAGGCATCCCGGACCGAGCGGCAAAGCGCGGCGCGGCTCCCTATGCGGTGGTCCTACCAGTGACCAAGCAAGAGCTCAAAGCGGAGCTGAAATTGCCGCGAGAAGAACGCTCAGCAGACTTTTTCTGGGCCCTCGGGCAGTGAATTCACGCCTGTTTGCGCTCGGGCCCCGCGCAAACTAGAACACGTTTCAGTTTCGGCCTGCCCGGCCGGGTTAGGCGTCCGAAGCCTCGCGCTCGGAACCGCCGAAAGGAACCTCGATGACGGATTGCTTCATCTACGATGCGGTGCGCACCCCTCGCGGCAAAGGACGCATGAAGGACGGCTCGCTCGCCGATGCACCGCCTTTGCGCATGGCCAAGACCGTCCTCCGGGCGCTTCCGGAACGATCGGACTTCGACAGCAAGGAGATCGAAGACGTGATTCTCGGCTGCGTCGAACCCGTAGGGGAGCAGGGCGCCAACGTCGGTCGAATGGCCGCCTTGATCTCGGGATACGACGACAGCGTTCCGGGCGTTCAGCTCAATCGATTTTGCGCGTCGGGCCTCGAAGCCGTGAACGTTGCGGCGGCCAAGGTGAAAGCCGGCGATGTCGATCTCATCGTTGGCGGCGGGATGGAGAGTATGAGCCGAATTTCAATGGGCGCTGCGGGCGGCGCCTGGTCGACCGACCCGGAGCTCGCGTGGGATACATCATTCGTGCCTCAGGGGATTGCCGCCGACCTGATCGCGACCAAGTACGGGTACAGCCGTCGAGACGTCGACTCCTTCGCGGTGGAGAGCCAACGTCGCGCGGCAGCCGCATGGGAGGGCGACTACTTCGGCAAGTCGATCGTCCCGGTGAATGACTGCATTGGCGTCACCATGCTCGAGCGCGATGAGCACATGCGACCGGGCACGACTCTCGAAGACCTCTCGCACCTAAAACCGAGTTTCGAGATGATGGGCCGGAACTTCGGCTTCGATGCGGTTGCGATTCAGAAGCACCCGGACGTCGAGCAGATCGATCACGTCCATCATGCAGGCAACTCATCGGGTATCGTCGACGGCGCAGCGGCGGTCTTGCTCGGCAGCAGGGACGCTGGCAGGCGCCTTGGCCTCGAGCCGCGCGCGAGGATCGTGAGGTCTGCGACTGTCGGCAGCGAGCCTTGCATCATGCTGACCGGTCCAATGCCCGCCACTAGGAAGGCTCTCGCAAAGGCCGGCATGCAGACGTCCGATATCGATCTTTGGGAGATCAACGAGGCGTTTTCCGCGGTTTGTCTTCTCTTCATGGAGGAGATGGGAGTCGACCACTCGGTGACCAACGTGAACGGCGGCGCCATTGCCTTTGGGCATCCGCTGGGGGCCACCGGAGCGATGCTCCTTGGAACCATGGTCGACGAGCTCGAGCGGCGCGACCTCAACACCGCGCTGATCACCTTGTGCGTCGGCGCCGGCATGGGCACTTCAACCATCATCGAGCGGGTCTAGGGCCATGGCGATTATCGACTATCGGGTGGAAGACGGAGCGGCGATCCTCAGCTGGGACGACAAGGAGCGCCCGATGAACGTGCTCAGCGGCGACGCGCTCGCCGAGCTCAGCGTGGCGATCGAGAAGGCCGTGGCGGACGACCAGGTGAAGGGCATTATTGTCACGTCGGGCAAGCAGGGCGTCTTCGTCGCTGGGGGTGACCTTCAGCAACTCGAATCGCTGGGCTCCGGGCCCATCGATGCGGCCGATCTCTTGAAGCGCACGGGCGCGGTTCTCGATCAACTTCGACGGATGGAAACCTGTGGCAAGCCTGTGGTCGCTGCGCTCAATGGCGTCACGCTGGGCGGTGGCTACGAGATCGCGCTCGCCTGCCACCGCAGGATTCTGGTCGATCAGCGGCACGCGCAGGTGGGTTTGCCCGAGGCGGGTCTCGGCTTGATGCCGGGCGCCGGTGGCACGCAGCGGCTTCCGCGCCTGATCGGTTTGCAGGGCGCGCTTGGGCTCATCATGCAGGGGAAGCAGCTAGGCCCCGACCAGGCGCTCGAACAGGGCCTCGTGGACGAGCTGGTCGAGTCGGCAAACTTGATCCCGGCCGCGAAGAAATGGATCCAAGAGCACGGCAATGCGACGCAACCCTGGGACCGGAAGCGCTACGACGTGCCTGGTGGCGGCGCCGGCTCGGTGGCCTTTGCGCAAACCCTGATGGGCTCAAACGCGATGACCCACGCGGCCACATTCGGAAACATGCCTTCGCAGCAAGCGATCCTGCAGTCGGTCTATGAAGGCCTCGGGCTTCCAATGGACCGGGCCGGCAAGGTGGAGACGCGACAGTTCATTCGCGTCCTTCAGGACCCGACGGCGCGCAGCATGCTCCGTACGCTGTTCTTCAGCCTTCAAGAGTGTCAAAAGGGCGCGCGCAGACCCAAGGGCGTGCCCCGCTTCGACGTGAAGAAAGTTGGCATCATCGGCGCCGGCCTGATGGGGCAGGGCATCGCTCACGTTTCTGCAAAGGCGGGGATCGACGTCGTCTTACTCGATCGGGACCTGGCCAGCGCCGAGCGTGGCAAGAAGAAGGTTGCCCAGACCCTCGAACGCCGCCTTGCGAAGGGCCGAACCACGGCGGATCGGGTCGAGGGGATACTCGGCCGGATCCACCCGAGCGCCGACTATAAGGATTTGAAGGGCTGTGACCTCGTCGTCGAGGCCGTCTTCGAAGACCGGGACATCAAGGCTCGGGTCACGAAAGCCTCCGACGACCAACTCGGCGACGCCGCAATTTTCGCATCCAACACCTCGGGCCTGCCCATCACCGATCTCGCAAAGGCGTCGAGCCGCCCAAAGAACTTCATCGGCCTGCACTTCTTTTCGCCCGTCGAGCGGATGCAGATGGTCGAGATCGTCGTGGGCAAAGAGACCTCGCAGACGACGCTAGCGAAGGCCTGGGACTACATTCTCAAGATCAAAAAGGCCGGTATCGTCGTCAACGACAGCCCTGGTTTCTACACGAGCCGTGTGTTCGGCACGTTCATTTCGGAAGGCAATCACCTTCTGGTCGAAGGTGTGAAACCCGCATTGATCGAGAACGCAGCCAAGTCAGCCGGCATGCCCATGCCGCCGCTCGGCATCTCGGACCAAGTCGGGCTCGGCACGATGCATAAGGTCGCCAAGCAGGCCGAGAAGGACGCCCGTGCTGCCGGGAAGAAGTGGGAGCCGTCTCCGGCGCAGGCGATCATCGCGTCGCTGATCGAAGACCACGATCGATGGGGCGCCCACCCACCCGCAAAAGAAGACGGAACCCCCCGCGCCCCGGGCGGATTCTACGACTACCACGAGACGGGTAAGAATCTGTGGCCCGAGCTCAGCACCGCGATGAGCCCCTGGATAGCGCGAAACGACCAGCAGCCGAGCGCCGAGGTCGTGCGACAGCGCTACTTGTTTACGCAGTGTTTGGAAGCCGCCCGCTGTCTCGAGCAGGGCGTCATCACCGACGTCCGCGACGGCGACGTCGGAGTCATCATGGCGGTCGGGTTCCCAGCGTTCACGGGTGGCCCGTTCACTTACATCGACAACTACGGGCTCTCCGAGTTCGTTCGCGACGCCGACTCGCTCAGCGCTCGCTACGGAGCGCGATTCGAGCCGCCGAAGCTTCTTCGCGACATGGCCGCCAAAGGGCGGTCCTTCTATTCTTAGCGACTGCGTCGGTCTCTAGCGATAGCCCGCGGCTTGGAGCGTGAACAGGTGCGCGTACTTGCCGTCTTGGTTCATCAGGGATTGGTGCGTACCTCGCTCGGTCACCTGGCCGCGTTCGAGCACCACGATTTCGTCGGCAATTCGGACCGTCGAGAATCGATGCGAGATCAGAATCACCATCTTGTCTTTGGCGAGGCGGCCGAAGCGTTCGAAGACCGTGGCCTCCGCTTCTGCGTCCATCGAGGCCGTCGGTTCATCGAGGACTAAGATATCCGCCTCGTCGCGCATGAACGCTCGTGAGAGCGCGATCTTTTGCCATTGACCGAGCGAGAGCTCGTGCCCGTCTTCGAACCAACGACCAAGCTGTGTCTCGTAGCCCGATGGGAGCCGCTCGATGAACTCGTGGGCCATGCCCTTTTCGGCAGCGGTCTGCCATCGCTTCGAGTCGCTGAAGCCTTGCACGTCGCCGACGCCGACGTTCTCGCCCGCGACGAGCTGGTAGCGCACGAAGTCTTGAAAGATCACGCCGATGCGTTTTCGAAGGACATCGAGACTCCATGCGTTGAGCTCGAGCCCATCCAGGGTAATCCGGCCCTCGGTCGGCTGGTAAAGCCGGGTGAGCAACTTGATCAGGGTGGTTTTTCCGGCCCCATTCTCGCCGACCAGGGCGAGCTTGCGTCCGGGGTTTAGGTGCAGGTTCACGTTGCGCAGGGCAGGCGTTTCAATGCCGGGGTAGGTGAAGCTCACGTTCTGGAATCGAATGCCATCTCCTGGCTTTGGGCCTTTGGTTGCGGAGCCGCCTTCGTCCGGCGACTCGTAGTCGAGGTACTCGTAGAGGTTCGAGAGGTAGAGACTGTCTTCGTACATCCCTCCAATGGAGGTGAGGATCGACGCCAACGCGGATTGCCCCTGCTTGAACACCAGGAGATACATCGTCATGTCACCGAGCGTGATGCGTTTGGCGATCGTCTCGATGGCGATCCAGGCATACGCGCCGTAGAAGGCCGCCGTGCTCAATAGACCGAGCAGGAAGCTCCAAGCACCCCGACGCAGGGTGAGCGCGCGATCCTCGACATACAGCTCGCGAAAGATTTCGCGGTACCGGTCGAGAAAAACGGGGCCGAGGTCGAAGAGCTTGACCTCCTTGGCGAAGTCTTCACGGGCGAGCAGCACCTCGAGGTAATTCTGTTTTCGTGTTTCTGGAGCGCGCCACGTGAAGAGCCTAAACGCGTCTGCCGAAAATCGCGTCTCGACGAAGAACGAAGGAATGGCGGCAACCACCAGGACCGCCAGGGCCCAGACGGATAGCTGAAGCAGAAGCCCGCCGTACGCGATTAGCGAGAACGAATGCTGCGCGAGCTGGAAGCTCCGCATCACCAAGCTGAGCGGCCGCTGGGATGCTTCGCGTCGAGCGCGCGTCATTCGATCGTAGAGCTCCGAGTCTTCGAAGGCCGCCAGGTCGAGGGTCAGCGCTTTCTCGAGAATCATCTCGTTGACCCGTTGCCCCAGTAGTGCACGCAGGAGCTGGTTACAGGTGCTCAGCCCCTTTTGTGCGCCCGCCATGACAGCCACCAGACCGAGCTCCAGCAACACCCAGGTCAACGCGGCCTGCTGGTCTTCGGTCGCACCCGTTTCGGCTGCGCGGACCACGGCATCGACGATGAGCTTCCCCACCCAAGCGGCTGCCGCAGGGATCACACCGGCGACCAAGCTCAGCAGCCCGAGCGCGAAGCTCAAGGCGTGACTGGTCGTCCACACTAGACCGAACCCTTGCTTCAACTGGCGAAACACGCCGAGAAGCTGAGGCCGATCGAGCCGGGGTCGTGCATCCATCGGCCGAGTCTAGAGCGCCCGTCGCTTCACGCCATAGCCCGCCCGCAAGCTCCGTGGTACCACTCCGCAGGCGTGTTTGGTTCATGACGGAGCGAGACAAAGGTCCCCGCATTCGAACGGTTCCCGCCGGGGATAACCGTCAGCGACTGGTTTGTCCAGACTGCGAGTACGTTGCCTACGAGAATCCCAAGGTCGTCGTCGGCGTGGTCGCGACCTGGGAAGACAAGTTGCTGATGTGCAAGCGCGCGATCGAACCGCGCCGCGGTTTCTGGACCTTGCCCGCGGGTTTCATGGAGCTCGGCGAGACCCCCGAAGAAGGCGCATCGCGCGAGGCGTGGGAAGAAGCCTGTGCAAAGCTCGAAATCATCGACCTTCTTGCGGTGTACAGCCTGCGCCACATCAGCCAGCTTCAACTCTTCTATCGTGCCCGCTTGATCTCGCCGGACGTCACGGCTGGGATCGAGAGCGAAGAGGTGGGGCTCTTCAGTTTCGACGACTTGCCGGCCACCGATCTGGCTTTTCCTTCGGTCCACTGGGCGATCGACCATTTTCAACGAGTGCGAGGCGCGGAGTCGTTCGTGCCGTTTCGGAATCCACCGGGGCACGGCGGTGAGATGAATCGTGGCCGCTGACACACGGCCGCGTCGCAGCTGACACGGCGAACGAGCGCCAACGGGCCAAAAGCTTGGGAATTTCGATTGGCATGGAGCGTGCTGTGTCCTCAGGCAGGAGGTCCCATGAACATCGTGCCCAACATCACCATTCCCTTCCTCGTCGCCCTGCTGGTCACCGTAGCGTGCAGTCCCGCAGAGCCGCAGAAACCCGAGTCGATCGATCGAGACAAACCAACTCAAGCCATGCTGACTTCGACCGTGCCGGCCGTCGTGCCAAAGCCCATCGAAGAGAAGAAGCCCGAGCCGCCGGTCGCGGACTTCGTCGAGGCAACACCGGCCGAAGCGAAGCCGATCGAAACATCTCCGTCCTTCGAGCCCGAGCTCGAGAGCGTCGACGGGCTCACGATTCAGCGACTGGTCACGGCGCCCGAGGTAAAGCGTCGCGAGCCGCTCGCGGCGTCCTCGGTTTTTGGACCGCATGACGAGAGGGTGTACGCGTTCGTCGAGGTCCGTAACG
>JAOTXX010000097.1 GCA_029862185.1 Myxococcales bacterium | reverse complement strand
ATCGCCGAACCGAGCCCCGCTGCGCCAGGCTACGATCAAAGCGCAATTCAGGTGCTCGAAGGCCTCGAGGCGGTGCGGAAGCGGCCCGGCATGTACATCGGTGATCCGCACGACGGGACGGGGCTCCACCACCTGGTTTGGGAAGCGGTCGACAACGCGGTCGACGAGCACTTGGCAGGCCATTGTGACGCCGTTCAGGTCATCGTCCACTCTGGCGGCTCGGTGACCGTCATCGACAACGGTCGAGGCATTCCTGTCGGCATGCACGAGAAGGGCGTCAGCGCAGCCGAGGTCGTCATGACACAGCTTCACGCTGGCGGGAAGTTCAACAGCGAGAGCTACTCCGTCTCCGCCGGTTTGCACGGCGTCGGCGTCAGCGCAGTCAACGCGGTGAGCGAGTGGCTCAAGATGGAGATTCGTCGCGAGGGCAAGCTCTGGTTTCAGGAGTATGAACGCGGCGTTCCAAAGGCCCCGCTCGAGCCGATCGGCACCAGCGACAAAACGGGGACCAAGGTCACCTTCAAGCCTGACCCCCAGATCTTTACGATGACCGACTTCAGCTTCGAGGTGCTCAACAACCGGCTGCGCGAGATCTCGTTTCTGAACGCTGGCCTCGCGGTCTCACTCGAAGACGAACGCGGCGACGGCAAGACGGTCACCCACAAATTCGAGGGCGGGATTCGCGAGTTCGTCGAATCGCTCAACAAGAAGAAGACCCCCCTGCACGACGACGTCATCTATCTCCACGCGGTCAAGGACGGCGTCGACATCGAGATCGCGATGCAGTGGAGCGACTCGTACAACGAGTCGATTTTTCCGTACACGAACAACGTCTTCAATCGCGACGGTGGCACTCACATGACCGGCCTTCGGACCGCGCTGACCCGCGTCATCAACCAGTACGGCTCACGCGAAAAACTCCTGAAAGATCTCAAAAACCCGCTCAGCGGCGAGGACGTACGTGAAGGTTTGACCGCGATCATGTCGGTCAAGCACCCGGACCCGGCGTTCTCCTCTCAGACCAAAGACAAGCTGGTCTCGAGCGAGGTCAAGGGTATCGTCGAGAGCGTCCTCAACGAAAAGCTCAGCCAGTACCTCGAAGAAGAGCCAAAGGCCGGCAAGCGCATCGTCGAGAAGACGGTGCTAGCCGCACGTGCTCGGGAGGCCGCACGACATGCGCGCGAGATGGTGCAGCGCAAGGGCGTCCTCGACGCGAGCACGCTTCCCGGAAAGCTGGCCGACTGCCAAAGCAAAGATCCGACCGAGAGCGAGATCTACATCGTCGAGGGTGATTCGGCGGGCGGCAGCGCCAAGCAGGGCCGCGATCGGCGCTTCCAAGCGATTCTGCCGCTTCGCGGAAAGATCCTCAACGTCGAGCGGGCGCGTTTCGAGAAAATGATTTCGAGTGCGGAGATCGGCACTTTGATCACGGCGCTCGGCTGCGGCGTCGAAGGCGGCGAGAACTTCAGTCTCGAAAAGCTCCGCTATCACCAGGTCATCATCATGACCGACGCCGACGTCGACGGTTCGCACATCCGGACGCTGCTTCTGACATTCTTTTACCGTCAGATGCCGCAGCTCATCGACAAAGGCTATCTCTACATTGCGCAGCCTCCGCTCTACAAAGTGAAGAAGGGCAAGAAGCTGCGGTACCTCCAGGACAACGATGAGTTGAACCGATATCTAATCGAGCTCGGAACCGACAACGTTCGGCTGGGCATGAAGGGCGGTAACATTCAGCTCAGTGGAGAGCCGTTGCGAAATCTTCTCAAAGACGTCACCCGATTTCGCCTGCTCCTCGAAAACATCGGGCACAGGGTGGACCCCTTCGTGGTCGAGGCGCTGGTGACTGTCGCCGACTTGAGGGAAGCGGACCTCACCGACCGAACGAAGGTGGAGGCGGCCATCGCATTGCTCGAGAAGCACGTGCGCGCGAAACGCCCCGGCGACCTAGAAGCCAAGATCGAGCGCGACGAAGAGCACGATCGGTACAAGGTCGTTGTCGCAACGCAGGATGGTGGGACGCGCCGTATCACCACGATCGACTTCGATTTCCTTTCCGCAGGAAACCTCTCGGAGCTCCGACAGATCTACCAAGGCATTCGAGCGCTGGGTGAGCCGCCGTTCCTGTTGACCGTGCTCGACAAGAACGGCAATCCCGCCTCCGAGCCTTCCGAGGTTGCCGACCTGGAGGCGCTCTGGACAGAGCTCGACTCTCGCGCGCGAAAGGGTCTTGGCATCCAGCGCTACAAGGGCCTGGGCGAGATGAACCCGGACGAGCTCTGGGAGACGACCATGGACCCGGACACGCGGACGCTTCTTCAGGTGCGTATCGAAGATGCGCTAGAGGCCGAAGAGTTGTTCAGCGTCCTGATGGGCGACCAAGTCGAACCTCGACGCGCGTTCATCGAGAGCAACGCCCTCAACGTGACCAACCTCGACATCTAGTCCACACCTAACCCGCGCGGCGGGGTCGACTGAGCAGCCCTTGAATCGCTTCTTCGACGCGGGGGACTTCCTGCTCGACGACTTCGAGGAGATTGCGGGCCGCGTCAATGCTGGTTTCGCCCTCGATGCCGCCTAAGAGCTCGCCAACGCGGGTCGCACCGATCTGCTTGCTCGCTCCTTTGACCGTGTGGGCGCGGAGGCGCGCAGCGTCCATGTCGCCGTCGTCGAAAGCTGCTCTCATCTGCGTCACGCAAGCCCGAAGCTGATCGACATAGCCCAGCAGGACATCCTCGATGAACTCGTCATCTTGGCCGTCGAGCGAGACGAGCTGTCCCACCATGGCCAGGTCGATCGCAGGCGGAGGTGGAAGCGTAGACACCGACTTCATCGGGCGAGCGCCCGACAGGGGCACCCATCGCTCCAAGGCTTTGGCCAGCATCGAGGTCCGGACTGGCTTGCAGACCACGTCGTTCATGCCGGCATCGAGGCAGCGGGCTCGGTCCTCATCGGCGACGCTCGCGGTAAGCGCGACGATCGGCAGATCCTCTTTGTCTGGCGACTGGCGAATGCGCTTCGTGGCTTGGAAGCCGTCGATGAGTGGCATGTGGCAGTCCATGAACACGATGTCGTAGTCGTTGGCTTTCGCTTTCTCGAGTGCCTCCCGGCCGTCGGTCGCGATGTCCACCTCGCACGAGAGCTTTCTCAAGAGCGCCTCGGTCACCATGCGGCTGGTCGGGTCGTCTTCGGCGACGAGCACCAGCGCGCCCTCGCGTATGAGTGCTTGGGTCCTGCCGTCGGTCTCGATTACGCGCAAGGTGGTGTCCTGGCCGAGTCCCACATCGAACTCGGCCCAAAAGCAAGTCCCCTCGTCGACGGTGCTGGTGACCCCCAGCTCGCCACCCATGAGCTCGATCAGCTGTTTGCTGATTGCCAAGCCCAATCCGTTGCCACCCGTGCTTCGGTTCGAGCCGCTGTTGCTCCGCTGATAGCGGGTGAAAATTCCACCGAGCGAATCCTCCGGAATACCGACACCCGTATCGCGCACCGAAAGGCGAACTCGTGCCTTTTCCGCACCGTCCACGAGCTCGGCCCGAACCTGGACCGAACCGGAGTCGGTGAACTTAATCGCGTTGTTCACCAAGTTGAGCAGCACCTGGCGGATGCGGCCGCAGTCTCCCAGAAACCGCTGGCTCGTGATTTCCGGCGTTTCCGATTCGAGGCGAATACCCTTCGCATCGGCGCGTGGTTGCATGAGTTCGACGACTCCGTCGATGAGCGCCCGCATGTCGAACGGAGCGGTGTCGAGCTCGACCTGACCTTTTTGAAGCTGTGAGAAGTCGAGGATCTCATCGACGATGCCGACCAGCGCGTCTGCGGACTCCCGGATCGCGGTGGTCATCTTCTTCTGCTTTTCGTCGAGATCGGTGTCGAGCAATAGCGCGCTGAGACCGAGGACCCCGTTCATCGGCGTGCGAACCTCGTGGCTCACGTTGGCCAGCAGATCCGTCTTTGCCTGGGAAGCGCGCTCCGCCGCGAGTCGGAGCTCTTCCAATTGAATCAGTGCTCGGCTTCTCGCGTAATGGATTCCGATCGTGATGACAGAGAAACCAAACAGGTATCCAACGCTCTTCACCCAGTCGACGTCTGGCACCCAGAGCGAAGTAATCCCCCAGCCGAGGTACCCGACGATCATGATCACGGCGAGCCACCGCGAGTCGTGGACCAGTGCCCCGGCTGCGAGCTGAATCAACAAGTAGACGTAGAAATCAGAAGGATCACCGCCCAGGGCGTAGGCCAAAGTGACCGTCGCCGTGACGACGAGGAATGCGGAGCCGCCAATGTGCAACGACCAGGCGAGCCGCGGGGGTTGATGATGGGCGCGCCATCCGAGCGCAAGCATCGCGATTCCCGCGAGCCCGTAGATCGTCATCAACTTCAACTCGGTTTGATTGGCGCCGGTCGACCAGTGGCCGAGCGCGAGCCCCTCGTAGGCGATCCCCGCGCACATCAGCATCGTTGCTAAGTACCGTCGGCCGAGCGAGCTCATCATCGAACGGCGCTCGTCGGCGCTCAGGGGTACCCGCGCTTCCAACGTTTCCGCCGAGCACGCAGATCCGGGCTCCCAGGCCTGCTCCACCTCCGGTTCGATCCCCATCCCGTTCAGTGTACTGCTCGAACCGGCCCGATTCACGATTAGTCGAATGTCAGATTGTGACGTGCCTCACCAATCGCGCGGACGGCAGCCTCGTGAAGCAGGCCATTGGACGCGACCAGCTTTCCACTGCGTGGGTCAGCCTCCTCGCCTTCGTAAGTCGAGAGCTGGCCGCCCGCTTCCTTCACGATCAGCGCGCCAGCACACAGGTCCCACGCACTGAGCGACTTCTCCCAATAGATGTCGTACGTGCCGTCGGCGACCAAACAGAGGTCGACCGACGCGGCGCCGCACCGCCGGATGCCTCTGGCGCGCTGCAGAAAGAGCGCAAGCTCCGCGAGATTGTTGTCGCCATTGGACCCGCGGTCATAGGGAAAGCCGGTCGCACAGACCGCTTCTTCGAGTTGTTCGCGGGCCGACACCGAGCAGGGCTTTCCGTTGCGAAACGCACCCATGCCCTTGGCTGCTTTCCAGGTAACCCCGAGCGCCGGCGCGTGCACCAGACCAACCAGCCCTTCTCGGCCGCGATACAACGCGATCGACACCGCAAAGAAGAAGTGCCCATGCGCATAATTGGTCGTGCCGTCGATCGGGTCGACGTACCAGACCAGCTCGCCCTCGCCGGTTTCCGCGCCCTCCTCACCGACGATCCGGTGACCGGGGAACTCGCGCGACAGCGCCTTCCGGATGAGATTCTCACTTTCGAGGTCGTACCTTGTCAGCAAGTCGAAGCGCCCCTTGCGAGCGATCTCCGTGCCGACCCGCCAACCCTCCATCACGAGCTCGCCGGCCCGCAGCGCCGCGCGCTCGGCGGCAAAAAAGGCGCGCCGAGTATCTTCTTGGACCGGCATGAAGTCCTGCATTTTCGCGGATTTCTGGGACGGCGCCATACGCATCTGCACGACTGGAGGGTGTTCACTGGCATTTCGACCCCAAAACCCGTACAAGGCCGTGCGCTGCGAAGCCCGTGCCCTGGGCGCCAATTGATGTAGGCAAATGTAGTTATGCCCGACAAGGACCCTGTGACGCCAAGCATTCGCAATCCATTCGAAATGGATGGCGAATCCGGTTCGTCCACTTCGGCGAGCGAAGGTGGACCCTACGACAAAGCGGTTCGGGAGGGCGAGCTGCTTCGTGCGCGCCCGCGAACCGCGGCGGGTCCGGTTCAGATCGGCCGGCAGCACGCCAAGCGCCGCATGACGGTATGGGAGCGTCTCGACGTGCTCCGCGATCCAAGGACCGAGCCGACCATCCTGTACCAGAACTGGGGTCCGAATCTCGATGGCGCGTCGATCGTGACCGCCGTCGTCGACATCGGTGGTCGCGAGGTCGCCGTCTACGGCCACGATTTCACGGTCCGTGCGGGTTCGATGGATGCGACGAACGGCACCAAGCTCGCCAACGTCATCCGCCTAGCCGGCCGTCAGGGAATGCCGCTCGTTGGGATGAACGACAGCGCAGGCGCGTTCGTGCCGGCGGGCATCGGCGGGTTGGACGGCTACGCCGAGGCATTCACCGCCCTTCGCAAAATCAGTGGTGTGGTGCCGAGCATCATGTGCATGTTCGGGTACAACGCTGGCGGCGGTTCGTACCTGCCGCGGCAGGGCAGCTTCATGATTCAGCCAGCCCATACCTTTTTCGGGCTGACCGGTCCGGGCGTCGTCAAGTCGGTGCTTGGCGAAGATGTGACGGCGGACGAGCTCGGCGGCCCTGGCGTTCACGGGCAGAGCGGGGTCGCAGACCTCACGGTGCGGGACGAGGTTGGCGCCCTGCGGACCGCGCGGCGCTTACTGAGCTACCTGCCAGGGAACAACCACGAATTCGCTCCCTATCAGGAGACCTCGGACCCACTCGACCGGCCAACGGGCGAGATCGACACGCTTCTCCGCAAGGCGTTCAACTCGCCGACCGCCTTCAACACGCCGATCGACGTGAGCATCATCCTTCAGCAAATCTGCGATCACGGAGACTACTTCGAGCTCCAGCCGCAGCGAGCGCGAAACACGATCACGGCGTTTGGCCGCCTCGGCGGGCACGTCGTTGGCTTCGTTTGCAACAACAGCGCGGTTGCATCGGGGCAGATCGACGTCGACGCGGCATACAAGAATTCGCGATTCATTCGCTTCTGCAACCTCTACAACATCCCGGTGATCTTCATGGAGGACACGACCGGATTTTTACCCGGCCGCGATCAGGAAAGTCGCGGAATCGTCCAAGCAGGGCGAGCGATGCTCGACTCGATCATCGATCTCCGGACGCCGCGTCTTCTGCTCATCATCCGGAATGCCTTTGGCGGTGCCTATGCGGCATTCAACTGCTACGCGACCGGGGCCGACCACGTCATGGCGCTCCCAACGACGCGCGTTGCCGTCATGGGTCCGGCGGGCAAAGAGTTCGTCTACAAGCAAGAGATGCGCGACATGCGCAACAGCGCACGGGCCCGACTGCAAGCAGCGCTGGACGCCGGTGCGAGCAAAAAGGACGCCGAAGCGGAGGTGGCTGAATGGGTTAGGGCGCAGGAGGCTGCGTTCAACGCTCGATACGAAAGAGAGTTGATGAACCCGAAGGAAGCGCTCAGCCTCGGTTCGATCTCCGAGATCGTTCCGCCGACGGATGTGAGGGCAGCGCTGGCAAAGAACCTAGACTTCTACCTGTCCCACTACACCCCAGGGCCGCTGCAAGCGGTTCAGCGTGAGTTTCATTGATGTCGTCGACCAGCTACATGCACAACCCGCTGATTCATCGGGACCGCCGCCTCGGACGCTCCGAGTCCGAGTGGGTGCGTTCATTCGACTGCGAGGACATGACCGTCCTCATCGTCTGCCGCGGACCAATTCGGCGAGAGGCGCTCGACATCTTCGAGGAGATGGGGATGACCCGCGTAGGGATCCTGCTTTCGCAAAAGGACTCGATCGTCTACCCGCGAGCGCTAGCCCCCGAGCTTCGACGCTTGGACCCGTCGCGAGTTCACGCGGTTTCGGACTACACCGGCGCGAGCAAGGAAGAGCGCGCGGAGCGCATCCAGCAGATTATCGAGATCGCGAAGGTCAACGGATACGATTACGTTTTCGCAGGCTATGGTTTCATGGCGGAGGACGAAGAGTTCGTCCGCTCGATCGAAGAGGCGGGCCTTCGCTTCATTGGCCCCTGCTCTTACACGGTTCAGGCGGCGGGTTTCAAGGATGAAGCCAAACGCACCGCAGAGCGCGTCGATGTCAGCGTGACCCCTGGCATCAACAACGCCACGGCTCGGCTGATTCTCAAGAACCATCCGGACCGCAAGGCTCTCACCAAGCTCGCCAAGAAGCACGGCCTCGAGGTGCCCGAGCTCGGCGACGATGCGGTAGATCTAGAAACCTTGGCCGACGCGCTGCTCGGGGCTTCCTACGACGCCCACATCGACCTTTACACGGTCCATGAGCTCGCCGAGCAGATCAAAATCGAGGTTGCTAGCATCCTCAAAATGAACGAGGGCAGCCGCATTCGTCTCAAGGCAATCGGTGGTGGCGGCGGCAAAGGGCAACGCATCGTCGACCGTGCCGAGCAGGCCCCGGCCATGGTTCGGGAAATCCTGAGCGAAGTGAAGGCGCTCGGCGTCGGCGACAACAAGAACATCCTCATAGAGCTCAACATCGAGACGACGCGCCACAACGAAATCCAGCTTCTCGGCAATGGCGAATGGACCGTTTCACTCGGAGGGCGCGATTGTTCCCTTCAAATGCATGAGCAGAAGCTTCTCGAGGTTTCGATCACGCAGGAGACACTCGCCGCGGCGGTAGAGCGGGAGCGGGCCGCCGGCAACGAAGCCCAGGCCAACGCGATTGCGCAGGACCTCGAAATTCTCCGGCGCATGGAGGAAGAAGCCGAGCGCTTCGGCGAGGCGGTCAAGCTCGACTCGGCCTCGACCTTCGAATGCATCGTCGACGGGCCGCGCCACTACTTCATGGAAGTGAACACGCGCATCCAGGTCGAGCATCGGGTTTCCGAGCTTTGCTACGCGCTCCGCTTCAGCAATCCGGACGACGCCAAGGATTTCTTCGACGTGCACTCGCTCGTCGAAGCCATGGCCTTGCTCGCCAAACACAAGGCCAGGCTCCCCCGCCCCGAGCGCGTTCAACGCGACGCGGCCGCAGTGGAAGCGCGGCTCAATGCGACCGATCAATCGCTATCCCCACATGCGGGCGGCGAGATCATGTCCTGGTCGGACCCGATCGAAGGTGAAGTTCGCGACGATCAGGGCATCTCGTTCAAGAATCCAGACACCGATCTCTTCATGCGCTACCGCCTCGCCGGTGCGTACGACAGCAACATCGCGCTGCTGGTCACGACCGGCGACGACCGCCGTGACAGCTACGAACGGCTGCGCGAAGTTCTTCGCCGCACGGTCCTTCGGGGCCCCGACCTTCAGACCAACCTGCAGTTCCACTACGGGCTCGTGCACTGGTTTCTCGCAAATGGAGTCGACGCAAAGCCAACGACTCGATTCGTAGTTCCCTACCTCACGCTGGTCGGCGAGCTCTTGAACGAGGCCAACGAAATCGACCCGGACTACGCTTACGACCGCCTCGCCGGTCAGTACTTGAACGCCGCCTCGGCTGATCCGGCCGCCGCAGAAGCCACCAAAGACCTTTGCATTCTGAAAAAGACCCTGCTCGGACGTCCGCTTGGCCGCATTTTGCGGCAACCACATCTGTTTTCAGCCTGGCTCAGCTCGAACAAGAGCAACTTCAGGGTCAAGAACGGCCGCGTGACTTGGCTGAAGAACCCACTGCTGGTCCTCTCCGACACCTACTATCTGCTCCACATGGACGCCGGGGTGGACCTCCCGGCGGCCCATCGCATCTGGGAGCAGGATCAGGCGGTACTTCGGGACGGTGCTGCGTTCTATGCGACCGCTCAGGAACGCCTGGCCGTTTCCAGTTGGCCGGAGCTCGACGACGCTCTCAAGGCCAAAAAGCCCCCGAAGGGTTTCGACGCCGGGACATGGAAGCGAGTGCGAGAAGCGCACCTCGGTTTCCAGCTCGGCATGGAGCTCTACAGCCTGCTCCCCTTAATCGGGCACAAGGTCGGCTTCTTCGACCTCCGCGTCAACGAGGACCTGACGATCAGCATTCCCGAGCGGCTGTTCGACCGCGATCACCAGGCGAAGATGAAAAAGGTGCTGGTCCCGCCTCCGGTCAACAAGGCCGACGAAATCGTCGCCGTGAGCGGCGGCATGTACTACGCGCAAGAAGCGCCAGGCATGCCCCACTTCATCGAAGAAGGGCAACACTTCGAGATTGGCGACCCGCTCTACATCGTCGAAGTCATGAAGATGTTCAACAAGGTGTACGCGCCGTTTGCTGGTACCGTAGACAAGATCCTCGTCGACACCAACGGGACGATCGTGTCCAAGGGACAGCCGCTGTTCAAGGTCACGCCCGACGAGAAGTTCGTCGAACAAGATGCTGCGCTGGTCAGGGCTCGCATCCAGTCGAACACCGAGCAGTATCTGTCGGTGGTGGCCTAGCCAATCGATTCAGAGCCGGTCGTCGCGGCCGGTTGCCAGCACGACACGGTTGCGGCCTGCAGCCTTGGCGCGGAACAGCGCGCGGTCGGCTGCCGTCATCAGGCGCGCCTTCAGGTCTCTCGATGGCTGACCATTGAGATGGCGCAGGCCATTGAGCATCGCGACTCCGACCGAAACCGTAATCGTCGGAAGCGTCCCACCCGGGCGCATCGAGCCTGCCGTGCTCGCGGCCACGTGACTTCGTAGGTGGTTCGCGAGCGCGTATGCGCTCTCTTTCGACGCGCGCTTTTGCACTACGATGAACTCGTCGCCGCCGAACCGGAACACGGCGCCAACTCCGGCGGCGGCTTCGTCGAGCGCCTTGCCCGTTCGTTTCAGCGCTTCACTCCCGGCGGCGTGCCCGAACTTGCTGTTCACTCGCTTCAGATGGTCGACGTCGACGAACATGATCGCCATGTCGCGTTCGCCTCTTCGCGCGGAGCTCACGGCTTTGGACAGCTCGCTATTGAGCTTCCTCACGTTGCGAAGACCGGTTAGTGGATCATGCGCGGCCAGCCCTGCCTGCCTCCGAAGGGACGAGGTTTGGATGAGCGCTGTCGTGATGTAGCTCGAAAGCCCTGCGACCACCTTTTTGTCACGGATGGTGAAACGCGCGGGCGACTTCGGGTTCACCAGCTGCAGGACTCCCACCGATCGAGCTCCGTCGTGCAAGGGTGCGAGCAACGCCACCCGAGTCACTCGTGACGAGCGTGCCGAGAACTGCGGGTCGGCCGAAAGCGATGAAACGACCAATGGGGTCCGCCTTCCGATCACGCGCTTGGACAGCCCCGAATCTAGCGGGGCTCCGCGCTCCAGC
This sequence comes from Myxococcales bacterium, assembly GCA_029862185.1. Classification (GTDB taxonomy): domain Bacteria; phylum Myxococcota_A; class Polyangia; order Polyangiales; family Houyiibacteriaceae; genus SG8-38. The sequence continues at coordinate 3,342 of JAOTXX010000097.1, read as the reverse complement.
AGCAGCTTCGCGCCCGGCCCGCAGGCGGCGACACAGCGAAGCGAATCGACTGTCTGCCCGACGTAGAGCGCACCGGCGTTCGCGCGAACGGCAAGCGCCGCCGCCGCGAGCCCTTCCTCGAGCACACGAATGACAGGCCGCGCCCGCGAGCTCCACGCCCCGAGAACGGAATCCTCGAGTTTTACCCCCCTCAAGGTGTGAATCCGCACGATCAAATCGTAAGCAGTGCAGCCACGATAAGCCAACCCGGCCCTCCGCGGTGCTGCCTGGTAGGCCGCATCGCCGCCAAATACTCGCAAAAACAAGCATTCTTCGGATGGCTGCGCCGCGAGGTTACACTAGAGTATTCCCTCGGGGGTACGATTGCAGAACAAGGACGACCTTCTTCGACAGTATCGAATGATGATGGTGATGCGGCGCTTCGAAGAAGAGGCCGCGCGCAACTACGCCAAAGGCAAGATCGGCGGGTTTCTTCATTTGTATATCGGGCAAGAAGCAATTGCGGTCGCCGTTGCCGAAGTCCTCGAAGAGCGCGACTACATCTTTCAGACCTATCGCGATCACGGGATAGCGCTCGCACGCGGGATGTCCGCGACGGCCGGCATGGCGGAGCTCTTCGGAAAGGACACGGGCTGTTCGCGAGGTTTTGGCGGTTCGATGCACTTCTTCGATGTCGAGCGGGGCTTTCTCGGCGGCTGGGCGATTGTCGGCGGCCATTTGGCGCTAGCCGCAGGCACGGCCTTCAAGTCCAAGTACACGGGTGAAGACAGCGTCACCGTCTGCTTCTTCGGGGATGGCTCGATCAACATCGGCGGCTTCCACGAGGCGATGAGCCTGGCGGGGCTATGGAAGCTTCCTGTCGTCTTCGTCTGCGAGAACAACCAATACGCGATGGGCACGCCGCTCGAGCGAACCAGCCCACTCAAGGATTTATCGATCAAAGCGAAGGGCTACGGCATGGTCGGGGACCGCTTCGACGGCCATGACGTCGAAGTCGTGCAGGCCCGAATCAACGAAGCCGTGGAGCGTGCGCGCACGGGGGGCGGCCCGACTTTCATCGAGGTGCTGACCTATCGTTTCCGCGGCCATTCGATGAGCGATCCGGCGAAATACCGAACCAGCACGGAGCTCGAACAACGCAAGCAGCAGGACCCAATCGCCGTCGTTCGCGAAAAGCTCACGGGGCTCGGGGTTCAGGAGAGCGTGCTCGACGACATCGACCTCGAAGTCGACGAAGAGATCGATGAGGCGGTGCGATTCGCCGACGAGTCGCCGCCTGCGCGTGAGGACCTGATGATGAGCACCGTGATGGCGCCCGAGGGGGAGTCGTGAGGCAGCTGCGCTATCGGGAGGCGCTTCGAGAAGCGATGTTCGAGGAGATGGCGCGCGACGAGCGTGTTTTCTTGATGGGTGAAGAGGTGGGCCACTATCAGGGTGCCTACAAAGTCTCCGAAGGCCTTCTCGAGAAGTTTGGCGAACGGCGCGTCGTCGACACGCCCATCGCGGAAGCTGGCTTTGCCGGTGTAGGAATTGGGGCGGCGATGGCGGGGCTCCGGCCGATCATCGAGTTCATGACTTGGAACTTTTCGTTCGTCGCCTTCGACCAGATCATCAGCAACGCCGCCAAAGTGCATCAGATGAGTGCGGGCGCGATTCAGGTGCCGATCGTGTTTCGCGGGCCGAATGGTGCCGCCAAGCAGGTCGCGGCGCAGCACAGTCATAGCTGTGCACCTTTCTACACGAACATCCCAGGCCTCTACGTCATTCAACCAAGCACTCCGCGCGATGCGAAGGGCCTTCTCAAGAGTGCCATTCGCAGCAATAATCCCGTGATCTTCCTCGAAGGCGAAACACTGTACGGCGTCAAGGGCGAGGTGCCGGACGAAGGCGTGGAGGAGCTCATCCCGATTGGGGAGAGTCGCTTGGTTCGCCCTGGGTCGGACTGCACCATCGTCACCTGGGGCCGTCCGTACTACACGGTCTTGGCTGCGGCGGAGAAGCTTTCTGCCGAAGGCATCGACTGCGAAGTCGTCGACCCGCGGACCCTTCGGCCCCTAGACACCCGCTTGATGGTCGAGAGCGTAAAAAAAACCAATCGCTGCGTCGTCGTGCACGAGCACTGGCCTTACGGCGGGCCCGGCGCGGAGATCGTCGACCAGGTGCAGCGCGAAGCCTTCGACTACCTAGACGCCCCGCTCGAACGGGTGACCGGACTCGACGTACCGATGCCGTATGCACTGAATCTAGAGGACAAGGTCCTCCCAACCGAGGAGCGGGTAATCGACGCTGTGAAGCGCGTCGCTTACGCGAGCTGAGCAATGGCCAAGATCATCGGACTCCCCAAGCTTTCACCGACCATGGAAGAAGGCACCTTGGTCGCCTGGATCAAAAAAGAAGGCGACGAGGTCGAGGTCGATGATCTTCTGGCCGAGGTCGAAACCGACAAGGCCACGATGGAGTTCCGATCGTTCGACCGCGGCGTCTTGCTGAAGATCTTGGTACCGGAGGGCGAGACCCTCGAGCCGGATGTGCCAGTGGCGATCATCGGAAAGGCCGGGGAGGACATCAGTGGGCTGATCGCAGAGGTGGCAGCTTCAGCTTCAGCTTCAGCGCCAGTGTCAGCGCCAGTGTCAGCGTCAGTGCCAGCGCCAGCGCCAGTGCCAGCGCCAGTGTCCGGGACCGGTTCCGAGTCTGAGGGTGCGACCGAGGTTGCGACTGGCGGCCGGGTTCTCTCCTCTCCCCTCGTTCGCCGTTTGGCACGGGAGCGCAGCATCGATCTTCGGGCCGTGCAGGGAAGCGGGCCTCGCGGACGGATCGTCAAGCGCGATATCGATTCGCATGAAGATGGAGCGTCGATCTCATTTTCCCCCTCGGCTGAGCGGCTGCCGCCTCGCGTCGTGAAGGCCAGCAGCATGCGGCGGACGATTGCGCGACGACTCACCGAATCCGCGCAGACAGCCCCTCACTACTACCTGACCATCGACGTCGACATCGCACCGCTCGCGGACGCCCGCAAAGCCATGAACGCCGAGCTCGAAGCAGCAGGCAAGAAGGTTTCACTGAACGACTTGATCATCAAAGCCGCCGCTGTGGCCCTTCGCCGGGTTCCCGAAGTCAACGCCTCGTGGATGGGCAAAGAGATTCACTACCATCAGGTCGTCGACATTTCGATCGCCGTGGCCGTCGAGGACGGGCTAATGACGCCGGTCTTGCGGGATGCGGACCGAAAAGGAGTCGCACAGATCGCCGCCGAAGTTCGCGACCTGGCCGAGCGCGCGAGAGACAAGAAGCTTCAGCCTGACGACATGAGCAACGGAACCTTTTCGATTTCAAACCTCGGCA
>JAOTXX010000148.1 GCA_029862185.1 Myxococcales bacterium | reverse complement strand
GGTCTCGGCAAGCTCGAGCAGGCAATGATCACGGCGGGGCAGTTGGAGCAACTCGAGCTCCCCGGCCTCGACCCCGATCGGCGCGCGGTTTTTCCAGGCGGCGTCGCGATCCTGAGTGCGGTCTTCGATCGGCTCAAGATCGACGAAATGTGGGTCTCACCCACCGCCCTTCGCGAGGGCCTGATCTACGACATGGTCGGCCGCATCCGCGACGAAGACCCCCGCGACCGCACGATCGCTATGCTTGCGATGCGCTACTCGATCGATCAGGCGCACGCCGATCGCGTACAGGAAACCGCCCTCGGCCTTCTCGGCCAAGTCGCCGATGCTTGGGAGTTGAAGTCTCCGGACGTCGCGCATGCTCTGATTTGGGCGGCCCAGCTACACGAGATCGGCCTCGCCGTGAACTACACCGGTCATCACAAGCACGGGTCGTACCTGATCGCATCATCCGACTTGCCCGGCTTCTCTCGGGATGAGCAATTCCTCGTTGCCACCCTCGTGCGCGGCCACCGTCGAAAGCTCGACGATGCTTACTTCGACGGGCTCCCGTCTGAGCTCCAGCTCGACGCCAAGCGCCTCACCGTGTTGTTGCGGCTGTCCGTGCTTCTCAACCGCAATCGCGACCCCGAGAACGTTCCCATCCCCGAGCTCGAGGCCAAGGACGACAACATCCGGCTCACCTTCGACGAAGAGTGGCTCGAAGCCCATCCGCTCGTGCATGCTGACTTAGAACGGGAGCAGAAACTACTGAAGCCCATCGGGTTCCGACTCGATGGTTTCGAGCTCGAATGATCGACGATGGACTTGTTTCTCATTCGCCACGCCATTGCAGAGGACAGGAGGGCAGGGCTCCCCGACGGGGAGCGCCAGCTAACCGACACCGGGCGCCGACGCTTCGAGCAGATGGTCGAAGATCTCGAGCGCGGCAACATCCATTTCGATCGCGTCTACACGAGCCCATGGACGCGCGCGGTGCAGACCGCCGAGCTGCTCGCTCCGGTGACCGACGGCAAGCCCATCGCCACCGAAGGCTTGGCGCGCACCCCCGACCCTGCCTTCTTTGCGAGCCTCGACGGGGACATGGTCGCCTGCGTCGGTCACGAGCCCTGGATGAGCGACACGCTCGCCCTTCTCACCACTGGCGACCCTCAGGGCACCTGGATCCGCTTCAAGAAGGGCGCCATCGCTTGGCTCCGCGGCGAGCCAGCCCCTGCCAGCATGCACCTCCGGGCCCTTTGGATCTGGAAGAGACATTAAAGGATGCAATTTGCATTGTATCATACTTTAGGGTGAATTTCCTCGACTGCGCCCTGAATCCTTGAGATATTTGTGTGGTGTTGTGGCGATACGGCGCACTGAGCATCTGCGTTTGCCTTGCGGCATGTGGCGGAAAAATAAGCCAGTCGGGTGGGGGAAATCCAGATGGCCCGCCAGCCGTGGATCCGATCCTCGCCGTCGAAAGCGGGGTGCGCCGGCTTTCCCAAGCTGAGCTCGACAACACGCTGAGCGACCTGTTGGGCGAAGACACGGCGCCTGCGTCGCGTCTCCTCAACGAAGATGAGTTCCGACCGTTCGACAACGACTACACGATTCAGCAGGCATCGGACGCGTTGATCACCTCACTGGAGGCCCTCGCCGAAGAGGTGGCCGAGCGCGCGGTCGGGGATGCTGCCCGTCGGAGCGCCTTGGTTCCGTGTACGCCTACGGGCCCGGGTGATGCCGGGTGCTTCCGCGAGTTCCTCGACGCCTTCCTGCCGCGCGCCTTTCGAAGGGCGGTGACCGCCGAAGACGTCGCGTCTTACATGCCGCTGCTCGATTTCGCCACCGAAGACAACGCCGTTATCAACAACGACTTTTACACCGCGGTGAAGCTCGCGGTGTCGGCCACCCTTCAGGACCCGGAGTTTCTCTATCGCGTCGAGCACGGAAGCCCCGGCAGCACAGCAGGCCTGTTCGAGCTCGATGGTTACGAGATCGCCAATCGCATGTCGTACCTCTTGTGGGCGACGATGCCGGACGACGCGCTCTTCGCCGCGGCGGCCGCGGGCACGCTCAACACGGCTGAGGGAAGACAGACCGAGGCGGCCCGGATGCTCGCAGACCCGCGCGCCCGCACGCAGCTCCACCGCTTTCACGCGATGTGGCTCGGGTACCGCTCGATTCCGCACACGGCCGAATTGGTCAACGCGTTCAATCGCGAAACCTCGGCGCTCATCGATCGCGTGATCCTCGACGAGCCAGGGAACTACCTTCGCCTATTCACAATGGGCGAGACCTTCGTCGACGACGCGCTGGCTGACCACTACGGTTTGCCCCGCCCGACCGACGGAGAGGGATGGGTCTCCTACGAGGGCACTGGCCGCGCGGGCATTCTCGGTCACGGCAGCCTACTGGCCGCTTTCAGCAAGTTCGAAGACACCAGTCCGACTCAGCGCGGCATCTTGGTCCGCACGCGGTTCATGTGTGAAGACGTTCCGCGGCCTCCGCCCGATATCGACACCGACCAGCCGCCTCAGGGCGCGATGGATGCGGTCTGCAAGTACGATCGCTACGCGGAGCACCGTGACCAGTCGAGCAGCTGCGCGGGGTGTCACAGCCTGGTCGACCCGATCGGCTTTGGCCTCGAGAACTACGATGTGGCCGGCCGCTACCGCGAGTACGACGAAGGCCTTCCTGAGTGCATCATCGAGGGCAACGGGGAGATCGTTGGCATCGGCAATTTCTCGAGCCCAGCCGAGCTCTCTCAGCTGCTGGTCGACAACCAGTACATCGACGCATGTGTCGTGCAACAGTTCCTGACATACGCATGGGGTCGCCCGCCCAGCGTCTACGAAGAAGAGCTTCTGGCCGAGATGACCGGCTCGTTCCGCGACGGAGCAACTGACTTCAAGCTGTTCATGCTTGGGTTTGTCGGGTCCGACCGCTTCGCCCGGCGGGTCGAGGAGAGGTTCTGAGATGGCCCTGAAGATCAATCGACGAGCGGTTCTTCGAGGTATTGCCGGGGCGACGGTCGCGTTGCCGTGGCTCGAGTGCATGGCCCCGATGCGGGTCAACGCGCAGACGATCCCGCGGCGCTACGCCCTCTTGTTCGCGGGCCAAGCGCTCGGCGGGGACAACTACGCCAAAAACTCGAGCCGGGTCGACGGCCAGAACATCACCGAGGGCGGCCACTACATTGCCGACACCTCGTACGGCAGCGGCTATGCGCTGACGACCCCGCTCATGCCGCTCCAAGGGATGCAGAACGAGTTCTCCATGATTTCGAACTTGGCGATTCCCTTCAATCAGGGCTCGACCGATGGGAGCGCCGTTCCCTCAGCTGGTGCCTATCGCGACTTTCACGGAGGTGGTTCGAGCCCATTGCTCTCCGGCACCCGATCGACGTCGCCATCATACGTCTGCAACGGCATCACGTCCGACCAAGTCATCGCCGACCTCAACGACGGGCAAACGACCCACAAGTCGTTGGTGGTTCGCGCCCAGCCCAGCTTCTACGTGAGTGGCTACAGCTTCTCGGGGCGTCAGTACATTTCCTATGGCGCAGGAGGCGGAAGCGGCGCGCGCATCGAAGCGCAGGCAAGCCCGGAGGTCGCCTATCGTTCGCTCTTTCAGGGCTTCGTCCCCGACGACGATGACGCGGCGGCTCGTTTCGACTTCGAGCTCCGCTCAAGGCGAAGCGTCCTCGACCTCGTCCTCGACAAGCGCGCCAAGCTGATGAACAACATAGGCCGGGCCGACGAGCAGCGCCTCGAACGCCACTTCGACGAGATCCGGGACCTCGAGAACCGCATCAGCGCCCTACCGCCGATCGCAAGCGGCGTGTGCTTCGTCCCGCCGGATCCCGGCGCAGACCCGCCGATCGGCGGCGAC
>JAOTXX010000024.1 GCA_029862185.1 Myxococcales bacterium | reverse complement strand
TGCTGGCGGGTACGCACGAAGCACGCCAGGACTGCCCCGAGTGATTTCAAGTCTTTGCCGCTTCCCAAGTGGCGGGTACCCTCAGAAGCGGTGGCGGACGCCAACCAGGGTGCGGTTGCTGCGGTTGCTGACGCCAACCAGGGTGCGGTTGCTGCGGTTGCTGACGCCAACCAGGGTGCGGTTGCTCGGGTGCGGTTGCTGACGCCAACCAGGGTGCGGTTGCTGCTGCGGTTGCTGACGCCAACCAGGGTGCGGTTGCTCCGGTTGCTCGGGTGCGGTTGCTGACGCCAACCAGGGTGCGGTTGCTAGGGTGCGGTTGCTCGGGTGCGGTTGCTGACGCCAACCAGGGTGCGGTTGCTAGACGCCAACCAGGGTGCGGTTGCTGCTGCTGCTGACGCCAACCAGGGTGCGGTTGCTGTTCGAGTCTTACGAAGAGAACTTTAGCGTTTGCACCCAGGCGACCGTCTGCGCCATCCCCTCCTCCTTCGACACGATGGGTCGGTAGCCGAGATCGCGCTCTGCGTTCGCGCCAGAGAAGAAGAAGTCTTTCACGAGGATGTGGTAGTGGAAACGGTGGAAGGGGACTTCGATTCCCGTGACCCGATGCACGACTTCCATGGCTTGGGCGAGTACCAGCACGACCGGGCCCGGGAGGCGGACGCGAGGCATGGGGATGTCGCAGGCCTCGGCGAAGGGTCGGAGGAACTCGAAGTAGTTCGGCGCGTGTCCCTCGCCCGCGAAGTAGACCCTGCCGCCGACCAGGTCGCGCGTCGCCGGGTCGTGAAGCTTCGCCGCAGCGAGCAGGTGGGCGTGCGCCACGTTGTCGACGTGAACGACGTCAAAGCGCGCCGAACCGTTTCCAAGCAGGAAGGGCACGCGGCGCTCGGCGAACGCTTCGAGGCTCTGGATCATGGCGTGGGGGTCGTCCGGCCCGTAGATGTGCACCGGGCGGATCGCGCAGGTGCGAAGGCCCCGCTCGCCGTCGGCGGCACGCACTGCACGCTCGCCTTCGATCTTCGTTCGCACGTAGTCATGCAGAGGCTTGGTCGGATACGGGAGCGACTCGTCGCCGCCAGAGACGGGCGTTTCGGAGAAAACAACGTCCTCCGTGCTCGTGTAGACGAGAAAGGGCACGCCGAGCTCTTGGCAGACCTCGACGACGTTGTGCGTGCCCAGGACGTTGACCTCCTCGATGGCCGGGTTCTTCTTCAGCCCGACATCGACGAGCGACGCGAGGTGGAAGACCGTGTGCGCGCCGCGAAGGGCCGAGCGAAGGTCCTCTTTGGATCGGATGTCACCGATCGCCGACGAGATCGAGATCCCGCGATTCTCGCGCTCCACCTTTCCCCGGGGATCTTCGACATAGGCCGCACGATCGACGACGTGCACGTGATCGAACCGGGGCCATTCCGACGGCGGTTCAATCGAACCATCCCCGCCGCCGAGCATCGTGACGAGCCGCTTCCCAAGAAAACCAGCGCCTCCGATCACGACCGCTTTCCGAGGGCCGCTCGGAACGTCAGCGCCGCGTTCATCCTTCACTTCCTGCATGGGTACTCCGTGAAGCTCTCTTAGCCCATCGGGCTCCTGATGAGCGCCGAATTGCGCGGTACTAGCTTGTTATGTCGCGTGGCGTACGGCGCAGACTGGGCCTTTGAATTGGCTATGCCCTCTAGATCCCACGCTAGGCTCCTCCGGGCACGGTAGCGCGACTTCTGTCGAGTCGCCCTCAGCGTGAGACATCACGCCGCCACCCGAAGAAGCGAGACACCCGTTGGCAGTACGCATCGTACGCGTCTCCGTACTGCTTGCGAAGCCAAGGTTCTTCCGTGAATGCTGCGATTGCGAACCATGCGATCGCGAGAGTGCAAAGGACCCATGCGCGAAGGGAGTTCGCGAGGATGCCCCAGCCCAACAGCAGCACGATATCCCCGACGTACTGCGGATTTCGCGTGAAGCGATAAGGGCCGACCTCAACGAGCGAATCTTGCAGTCCTGAAGTAGCGTGAACGCCCAGGACTCGGACGGCCCGGAGCGCGAGCGCAAGCCCGCCTAGGATGAGGATCGTGCCAACGGGAATCCGAAGCCCATGACTAAAGGAAAACGTGTTCCAGTCGAGCACGCCGACCGCAGCGAGTCCCAACGCACACAGACCGGTCAGCGTCCACACCAAGCGATACTGCCAGGAGTCGCGGTCTGGAGGCGGCCAGATTCGAAGTGTCGGACGCACGAGTGAAACCACGACGCAGCCTCCGAGCAAGACTTTTGCGATGAGAGTTACGACGAAAATCACATCGAGCATGGAGGGGAAGGTCTGCAATCTATCCGCAATGACGGAAATCGAGGCGCGATCAGAACGGGTGCCTCAACACGCTACCGCGCGCGTGACGCGCCGAGCGCGATCGCGGGCCTCACGTGACGTACCCGCGTACGGCTCGCGAGTGCCCATCAAGTGATCGAACCAAGGCCGCGTGACGCACCAGTTGGCTTCCTGATTCGGTCCCATGTGGTGGTCGTAATGCCACGGCAAATGCTCCCGCGCCCAGTCGGGATCGAGGTGTCCACGTTTGTGCACGCGATGATACCGGATCGCGCTGTACCAGACGGCTGCCGTGAAGAAAGGTGCAATGGGCAATAGCGGCAGATGGGCTGCGGCAAGCACGGTGACACCTAGCGCCTCTTTACCTTGGGCATGCCAGCCCCAGACAGGCCGCTCGTAATGAGGATCTCGAAAACCATGGCGACGTGAGAGCCGATGGTGTTCGTGCCAATGAAAGCTCCAGGCGCTTTGCTTTTTGCGACCTTGCCCATGAAGCACATGGCGATGAATGAACCACTCGCACGCGTTGGAGTAGACAAGACCCAGTGGAAATCCGATCACGTGGTTACCTCAGCAAGAACGCGACTATACAGTCAGCTCACCAACAAGATGATGGCTTGCACGCTAGTCTGCAAAGAATGGGCGGCGGCTGAGCCCAGTTGTCTTAGCCCATGGGGACCATTCGGGGATCCGAATTGCGCAGAACTAGCTTGTTATTTCGACTTGCGGCGCACCCTAGACCGCCTTTTGTTCGCCTATCTGCGTCTCCACTCCGTCTCCTCGCATCTCACAATCCTCTTTCTTGGTCGGCGCGGCACAGATCCGACCGAGGTTGAGCAGAAAGCCGTGCGTGGCGTTCGGGGGGCTGCGGCTCGCGTCCGCGCAGCGCTAAGAATCACGCCCGACATCCCGCTGGCTCAGCAGTTCCACGAGGCGCGCTAGGGTGCCACCACGGCCAGGAGTTGCTCGGTGCTCGGACGCGTCTTGTAGTCTCGGGCGACGTGAGCCCATGCGACCTTGCCGTCACGGACGAGGAAGACCGCGGGCACCGCCATCTTGTGGTGGTCCTTGCCTGACCACTTTTCGATGTCGTGGCCGTAGGCTGCCAGGCCGGCTACGCCCACGGAACCGAGTTCGAGAACCACGTTGAACGCTTCGTGTGCGGCTAGGTCTGGGTCCGAGAGGACCGGGAACGGCACCTCGTAGGCCCGTTGCGTGACGGCCGCCGCATCCGCCCGATCGACGCTGATGGCGACCAAGTACACGCCCAACGCCTCGAATTTATCATGCGACCGGCTGAGCTCCCGAATCTGAAAGTTGCAGTAGGGGCACCAGCCACCGCGATAGAACACAACCAACGTGTCTGCATCGCTGAGCTTTGCAGACGAGAATGGCTCCCCGCGAAAGTCGCGGATCTCAAACGACGGGGGCACCGCACCCACGGCGAGACCTAGTCCGTCTTCTCGAGTGCCGACCGCATCGTCAGCCGTCTCCGTGAAGACCTTCGGCGGCGAGGCCTCAAACTTAGGCGCGATGGTTGGGGTGCGCGGCTCGCAGGCCGAAAGGAGCGGAACGAGAAGAAACAGGCGGAAGAGCAATCGCATCAGGGACTCCTAGCAAGGTGCGCGGCTTCTTGTAAGAGGTGTCCCACCTTCACGCAATTCAAACAGCCATCGTTCGATCAGCACCTCGGTCTCCGCCTCGACCCATCGGCGGAAGCACGCGGTGGTAGATTGCGACGGCATTAACGACGAGAATCTCTCAGTTCGGACGCCCTTGCCAATTCGTCTGACTCGCTCGCGTATTGACCGAATGGCGCCGAGGGGCAAATAGAGCTATCGGGTTTGCAACACTCTCGAATAGGAACGAACGCAAAATGGCTGAAGGTACAATCAAACGTCTTACGGACCGAGGCTTCGGTTTCATCGAAATCTCTCCCGGTAACGACATCTTTTTTCACATGTCGAACGTGGATGGCGTGCGCTTCGAGGATTTGCGCGAGGGACAGAAGGTCTCATTCGACGAAGGCGAAGGTCCCAAGGGGCCACGCGCGGAGAACGTCCGCCCTCTTTGAGGCCCTCCGCAGATCTGCGTGAGGGCAGCTCGCGAGGGGTGGCCTGTCCTCTAGCTGTGGGGAATGCCTAGTCCCGCCTTGTCCGCCTTCTTGGTGGCCTTTTCTGCCTTCTTGGCCTTCTTCTCTTTGGCGGTGAGTTTCGGCTTGTTCTTCGTGTCGGTTCTCTTGTGATCTTTGCTCATCGAGATCCCTTTGTCGTTCGGTTGCGGCGCAGACGTTCTGCTGTCTGGTTCACACAATGAGCTCTAGTGTCCCCTGCCCACTCGACGGGGCAAGCTGATGTGACATTGCCCCTCATGTCTCGCGGCTTTTGCGATGAATGCAGCGCCGAGGGTGCTTGCCAGGCGAGCTCCTGCAAACTCGCACATCGTAGTAGATTGCCCGAGTCATGCAGTTCTTCCCATTCTCACGCCCCGGAGTAGCGCCGCCGCTCAGCAAACGAACCAACCGTTGTGCCAAACGCAAATCCCATGCTAGTCCGACCGCCCATTGCCGATGGCCCATGCTCTCTCACCCACGCCCCTTAGTCTGAAGCGTCGGATCGGGCTCCTCGTCGCACGGCTGATCATGGCGTTCTTCGTGCTGCTGAACAGGCTGCGGCCGTCCCCGTCCTGGTCCGAAGCGATGTCGCATCATCGCTATGGAGCCGACCCTGCGGAGACGCTCGAGCACATCCCTCGCAAGGCGGGCAGTCCGGAACGCGCGCCCGTCGTCTTCGTCCATGGCGGTGGTTGGATCATCGGCAAGAAAGAGCTCTACACGCGTGAGTTGCTCGCGTTTGCCGACGCGGGCCATCCAGTCTTCAACCTCGAGTACCCCGTCGCACCCGAGAATCCCCACCCCGGGATTCTCCTTTCACTGCTCGACGCACTGCGCTGGATTCGACGCGAGCATCCGGGCTTCGACGCCGTGCACCTCATGGGAGACTCTGCCGGAGGCAATCTCGCGATGATGCTCGGCATACTCTGCCACAATCCACATCTCATCACGGACCTCGACGGTGACCCCACTGCCGATGCTCCGCTGCGGTGCCTAAGCGCGGTTTCGCTGTACGGGATTCTCGATCGACTGAGCTTCCTCCGAACGGGCTTTCCGGGTGCGGATCTGATGCTGGAATGCTACGCCGGCCTTGCGGCCTTTGAAGAGCAAGTCGGGCCCGATCTCGCCATCACGCCCATGGATCTCGACTTCGAAACCCACCCGCCAAGCTTCCTCGTCGCCGGAGAAAACGACAGGCTCTGCGAGTCGACGCGGCTCTGTGCCTCGCGGCTCGCAGCGGGCGCCGGCACCGTTTCGAGCAAGATCTACGCTGGCGAGATCCACGGATTTTTCAGCATGCCTTGGCGGCCTCACTACGCGGAGCTGAAGGCCGACGTGTTGAAGTTTGTCGAAGCCCACGATGCGCTCGGAACGGCGGCAACGGGCGAGCTTGGTCTCGATGTCGGCGTGGAGGTCGGCCCGTGACGGTCGAGCCGCCCCGAATCGGCATCATCGGCGCGGGTCCCTCCGGCATCGCCTGCGGACGCGCGCTCCTGGAGCGGGGCTTCACCGATTTCACGATCCTCGAAGCCATGGACGCACCGGGCGGGACCTGGCGCGTGCAGTCCTATCCGGGGCTGGCATGCGACGTCTGGGCCCATTCGTATTCGTTTTCCTACGCGCCGAACCCCGATTGGTCGGCGAACTTCGTCGAGCGCGCGGAGATTCAAGGCTACCTCGCCAAGTGTTGGGCCGAGTTCGGCCTCGATCCCTACACGCGGTTCAACACGGTCATCGAATCGGCGCGCTGGCAGGACGACTCGCAATGGTTGGTGCGCTCGCAAACGGGTGAAACCTTCGAGTTCGATGTTCTCGTGAACGCGATGGGCAATCAGCACACCCCATTGTATCCGGACGTTCCGGGCCGTGACCGGTTCGGCGGGCCGAGCTGGCATTCCGCGCGCTGGAACCACGATGTCGATCTCGCAGGCAAGCGCGTGGCCGTCGTCGGGTCCGCCGCCAGCGCCGTGCAGATCGTGCCCGAGGTCGCCAGAGTCGCCGAGCACCTCACCGTGCTGCAGCGCTCTCCGAACTGGATCATGCCGCGCAATCGGAGGTTCTACAGCGATGCCGAGAAGCGCCGCGTACGCAGGTTTCCGTGGCTGATCGCGCTCACGCGGCGGGTGCAAGGGTTCTTGATGGGCCAGGTGGAGCATGCCGCCACGATTGGCCATCCGCGGATGGGCCAGTTTGAATGGTTCGCACGCAGGTACCTGCAACGCACCATCGAAGATCCGGTCCTCCGCGCGCAGCTCACTCCCGACACCCGATACCAGTGCAAGCGCGGTCTCATCTCCGACGACTTCTACCCCGCCCTCACCAACGACAACGTCGAGCTCGTTCCCTCCGGGCTACGGGAGGTGACGAAAGAGGGGCTGGTGACCGCCGACGGAAAGCGGATCGATGTCGACGTCATCATCTACTGTACCGGCTACCGGATTCTCGACTTCGACCGCATCGAGGTCGTTGGCTCGACCGGCAAGCGCTTGGCGGAGGAGATGGGGAGCGCGCCGAAAGCGTACAAAGGAATCGCCACGCCCGGCTTCCCGAACTACTTCTTTGCCATGGGCCCGAACGGGCTCGTCTTGAACGTGCCCTACTTCAAGACAGCGGAGCTCAACGTCGAGACCATCGTTCGCTTGCTGTCGGAGATGTCAGAAGCGCAAATCAAGGCGATCGATGTTCGTCAGGACCTCACCGATGAATACTTCGCCTGGATGAAGACCCAGTTCGGGAAGTTTTCCTGGGGGTCGCCGAGCTGCAACAGCTACTACACGAACGCAGATGGGCACGCGCCCTTCCTTTTCCCCGGCAACTTCAAACACTGGGTCGAGCTTCACGCCAACATCGGGCTCGATGATTTCAACGTGGTCGCGGGTCGCGAAGCCCAAACGTACGAGTCTAGGGAGAGCAAGTCATGGAGTCCTTCTCAGGTAAAACAGCAGTAGTCACCGGTGCGGCGAGCGGCATCGGGTTCGCGCTTGCAGAGCGCTTCGCGCGCGAGGGAATGCGGGTGGTCCTCGCAGACATCGAAGAGGCCGCGCTCGACTCGGCGGTCGGGCGAATCACCGCCACCGGCGCCGAGGCCATCGGTGTCGTGACGGACGTTTCGAAGGCGGCCGATGTCGCCGCGCTTGCAGAGCGCGCCCGTAGCGAGTTCGGCGGCGTGCATGTGGCCTGCAACAACGCAGGTGTATTCGCGGGCGGCTTGCTTTGGGAAGAGAGCTTGGCTGACTACCAGTGGATGATGGACGTCAACATCTGGGGCGTGATCCACGGAATCAGAACCTTCATTCCCATCATGCTGGAGCAGGACACGGAGTGTCATCTGGTCAACACCGCGTCGATGGCCGCGCTCTGCGCGATGCCCTTTGCCGGCATCTACCACATGACAAAGCACGCGGTGCTAGCGCTGAGCGAATCGCTGCACCACGAGCTCGAGGTCACCTCCGAGAAGGTCAAAGTATCCGTGCTGTGCCCGGAGCTGATCAAGACCGGCATCGGAACCTGCGAGAGAAACCGGCCGGCCGAGTATTCGAAGCCCGGCGACATCGTCGAATCGGACGCTCGGCAGCTCGTCCTCGACAGCATCAACGAGGGCATTGAAACCGCGATCGATCCGTCGGTGATGGCCGATCGGGTCATCGCAGCGATCCGCTCGAACACGTTCTACATCCTGTCGGAGGACGGCTGGCGAGAGACCGCGCATCAGCGCATGGACGACATCCGGACCGGGCAGAACCCTGTCCTCGCCCCACCCGTCTGACACGCTGTGGAACAACCCGACCCAGGTGACGTTCAACCATCCCCCGCCGGCGGCCACCAACCGCAGATCAGCTCAAGAAGGGACCGAGAATTCTGATCGACGCCAACCAGGGTGGGGTCGTCGGAGAAGAAGATCGGTGGCGTCCGGACTACTTCTCGAGCAGGACAAGCCAGTAGGAAGAGTCGTCCTTGGTCCCCGAGCCGGGCGTCACCAGCTTGGATGACCAGCCGTCCTTGAGCAGCTGCGGCAAGGCATGCTGTTCGTCTTTACTGGAGATGAACGTGCCGTCGTCGGGATCGCCGCTGAGCACCCAAGACTCACCGTTGTCTGAAACCACTACAAAGCGCTGTGCCATGCCGGCTGCATATGCGACCGCGGCCGCGGCTGCAAGTGGGTGCTCGGCGCGATTGTACATGCGAGGCTGGAGAGATCCGGCCGAGGTCGCCGTGACCGGCCGATGTTCGAGGCGCTCGAGAAGCCAGCATGACCGGTACACCTGGCCCACCGTTGCTGAAGAGAGCAAGCTCAGTCCAAGCTTCTTCTCATCAAGCTCATCATCGAAGTGCTGGTTGACAGTCGACCAGCGTCGTTGATGTTGCTTCCACATTCGTTCCGTCGCAGCCTTCCGGATCGAATCCATCGTCGGACAGCGAGACAGTCACGGCGCAAGGCCCCGCCTGATCGCACCGGACGGTCGTACTGCTCTCACCCGTCTCCGCGTCCGCGGTCTGCAGCGGATCAGCGACCTCGCCGCAATCCGAAGTCACGAGGACATCGACCGCGTCGCCGTCCAGATCGAGAACACGCGTGTCGACGTCGATGAGGTTGCCGACGGACTGCAAGAGCGGGCTGACAAGAACGCTGGTGTAAAACGGGCACCGGTTTTCCGGCATGCCGCCAGTACCAGCCGCGCCGCCGCTACCGCCAGCGCCGCCTTGACCGGCAGCGCCGGCCGAGCCGCCTTCGCCACCTTGACCGGCAGCGCCGGCCGAGCCGCCTTCGCCACCTTGACCGGCGGCGCCAGCCGAGCCGCCTTCGCCACCTTGACCGGCGGCGCCAGCCGAGCCGCCAGCGCCAGCCGAGCCGCCAGCGCCACCTTCGCCGCCCGCACCTGCAGTGCCCCCGCTTCCTGCGCTGCCCCCAACGCCGGCCATGCCGGCCATGCCTCCGATACCGTCACCACCTCCGGATCCTCCGCACCCCGACATCACGAGGGTAAGAGTCAGGAGTACTGCGGGGGCCTTGTTCATGTTTTTCTCCAAACCGCGGTAAGCAGAACGTCGGCCGATCTCCGCACGATCGCGCCAGGCCCGTCAACTCCTTATTTGGGTTAGAGAAAATCTCTAAGCGCGGGAGCTCACCGCCCCAGCGTTGACTTCGCAACCTGCTTGGCGCCGAGCACGACCGCGTCCTTGAGGTCCAAGGGAAGCGCCGTGCGGATCTTTCTCAGCGTGTCGGCGCGCAGGCGCTTCTTGGATACGGCGTGCGCTTCCGAATCGAGCTCCAAGAGCGCGACCGCCTTGTCACGCGCTGTATCGAGCAACTGCTCGGCAGGTACTAGCGCGTCGATGAAGCCAACTTGCAGTGCCTGCTCCGGCGAGAACTGCTCGGATAAGGTCACCGCGCGCTCACGAGCCGCAGGGGTCAAGCGCAGTCGAAGCACCTCACATGCGACGCGGGGCATCGGAAGGCCAATCGCCACTTCGTTGGCTACGTACGTGTATGGGCCCGGCACGCCGAAACGGTAGTCGCCGGACAACAACATGAACGCGCCCATCGCGTACGCATGACCGGGCGAAGCGATGACCACGGGCGTCGGAAACGACAACAGGCGCGCGGTCAGCGCGTAACCTGCGCGCAACATCTTGACCGCCTGCACACCGCCAGACTTCATCACCTTGAGGTCAAATCCCGCTGACAACACACCCTCTCGCCCGGTGATCACCACGGCCGCGCCCTCGCGCTCCGCGCGCTCGAGCGCCGGGTAAATCTCGTCGAACATTGCGGGCGACAGCGCATTGCGCTTGCCGTCGTCCATCGTGAGCGTCGCGACCGAGCGGTCGATGTCGAGGGTCACCAACGATCTAGCCATGGGCTCACGGATAGCACGTAGCGCGAGAACCGCTCATCCACAGCAACACGCAAATTTCCCGCGGGCCATCGCACCGCTGCAGTCACCTCCCATGACCCCCATCAACCTCGCACGTTGAGGAAAAATATCCATCAGCACCCCAATTGTGCATAACGTCTTACCGGTTAACTTTGCGAGACGGCAGGAGGGCGATAGTTTCGCCTATCTCCCATGGAGCACGGGGGAACAGGAACTACCTATGAACAAGCTACTGCCAAAGAAAGAGGGCTTCACGCTCGTCGAGCTGATGATCGTCGTTGCCATCATCGGCATTCTTGCCGCAATCGCGATTCCGGCATTCATCAACTACGTCAAGCGTTCGAAGACCTCGGAAGCTGCCAACAACCTGAAGTCGATGTTCGAAGGCGCAGCGGCGTACTACGCCTCGGAGAACTGGACCGGTGGCGTTCCCGTCCCGGGCGTCGCCGCCGTGGCCGTGACGCACTGCACCCTCGGCGACGCCGAAATGCTCGTCGAGCCGTCTTCCAGCAAGAACATCCCGCTGTGGAGTGGTGAGGCGGCCGAGTTCGAGGCGATGAACTTCGCGCCAGCCGACGGACTCTACTTCCAGTACGGTCTGGACGCCGAGGGCGCGAGCGCCTGTGCGAACGCTGCCAACGACAATGCGCTCTACACCTTCTACGCCAATGGCGACCTGGACGACGACAACGTGGAGTCCACGTTCCAGCTCGAAGCCGGGACGAACGAAGACAACGTCCTGTACCGTGCACCGGTCATCCAGCAGATCAGCCCGCTCGAGTAGTTTCCTGCGGATGACGACTCGAAGTGCCGCGGCACCATGACGCGAAGGGTTTTCGTGCCGTCGACGCTGCGTTAGGGTGCGCCATGCGGTCTCCAATTGGTTGGGTTTGGCGCGGTGCGCTGGCGCTCGCCGCGTTCGGGTTGGCGCTCTACGCGTTTCGGAACGGCGTTGTCGTTTCGGATCGGCCTGAAGTGCTGGGCGCCGGGATCCTGACGCATGTGTACTACTCGCTCGGGCTGTTCGTGCTTGGTGGCCTCGATCTCGGAGTCCCAATCGACGGCCCGAGCGGCGCGCGGGTCGCGCTGTGGCTCGCCTATTTCCTCGCGCCACTGGTTACGGCGGGCGTGCTCGTCGAAAGTGCGTTGCGGATTCTGCGGCCCGCGTGGATTCAAAGGCAGAACCTCCGCGACCACATCGTCGTCGTCGGCCTGGGCCAACTCGGGGAGCTCTTTCTCGAAACACTCCATGCGGGAACGAAAAAGCCACGCGTCCTTTTGGTCGACACGCAGCAGAGTCAGAGACTTCTCGCCAAGGCACGCACACAATATGGGGCGCCCTACGTGTGCGCCGATATCCGGAACGCCTCGACCCTAGCCACGCTGTCCCTGAGCCGTGCAAAGGGCGTCGCGCTGCTGACAGGCGACGACCTAATCAACCTCGAAGCGGCTTGGGCCGTGCTCGAGGCGGAGCCCTCGATGTCAGTCGTCGCGCACATCGACGACATTCGGATGAAGCGAGAGATGGACCGGCTGATGGGGGACAGCGAGGGGCAACGCATTCGCGCTTTCAACATGCACCACATGGCAGCCGACCGACTCTACGATCACCATCTCGCGCCGCGGTTCGAGCAAACTTCAGCGCGGGACGCTGTGGTGCTCGTCGGGTTTGGGCGCTTCGGCCAAACGATGCTGGAGCACCTCCGTCGCGAAGCGAGCGATGACCTCGAACGTGTGGTGATCGTCGATCGAACCGCGAAGAACGCCGTCGCTGCCTTCAATATGCAGACCCATGAATCGGCTTTTCCGGTAGATGTCGTCGACGGCGACGCCGAAGATCCCACCGTCTGGGACCAGCTCGATGCACTCCTCAAGGAGGTCGCGCATCCCCCAGTCTTCATCTTCGGCACGGATAGCGACTCCCTGAACCTGCGCTTGGCGATGTTGCTCCGGAAACGTTCGCGGAGCCTCGAGATCTTCGTCCGCTGCTTCCACGAATCCCGATTCACGGCCCAACTGGCCAAGCAGTACCGGTTCCACGTGATGGCCCTCGAGCAGATGATGCACGAGGCGCTCGAAGATCTGCAGCAGGAGTGGTTCGCTTAGGGCGCTTCGCGTCCTCTACACAGGCCCTGAATTGCGAAGAACGCCTAAGAAGGTGGCTTCGCGAGACTGAGAGCGGGCGTCGGTTCCGCCTATCCCCCGACAAAACGACGAAAGCCCCGCGCCATTGCGAGGGTCAAATACGTATGGCGCTTGTGCACCTCGAGGGAGGGCCCTAGAGATCGGCAGATGCTCACCAAGACACTGATTCGCGCCCTTGCTTTCGTCGCCGTCTTCGCATTCGCGGCTGTCGGAAACGCCGAGGCATCTGCATACTGCCCGGGCGATGGGGACCAACCCCCAGAGCCCAGCACCTACTGCCCGGGCGATGGGGACCAACCCCCAGAGCCAAGCACCTAAAGTAGAAACCCCCGCCGAGGGGGCGACCTCAGCGTGGTTGGCGTCCAAAACCGGACCGCTAGCAACCACGGTCGGGTTGTTGCGATCCTCACGAGTCGCCCAACCATACCTCTCGAGAGAAGGCGCTCGGCGAAAGCTCGAGCGGTACCGGGCCTGCGGGCACGATGCCGTTTCCTGTTCGGCCAAAGTATCCGTTGCGGGCGTGGTCGAGGTTCGAGGCTTCGCGGACCCCTGGCCAGTCGAGCATCGTCGCAAGCCACGCCGAGAGCTCCGGGTAGTCTATGATGCGCGCGTGGTTGAGTTTGAAGCGAGCATAGTAGACTGCATCGTGCCGGAATATCGTCGGGAAGAGTCGTAGATCTGCTTCCGTGGGATGCACGGTACCAAGGAGAAACTCCCGTCCCGAGAGGAGGTCGTTCAAGTACTGGAGCGCCGAGAAGTATCGGTGGTAGGCGCGTTCGTATGCTGCTTGAGTCCCTGCAAACCCAGCTTTGTACGCGCCATTATTGATGCGTTGATAGATGAGCTCGTTGAGCTCGTCGAGCTCTGTCTCGAGAGCCGCGGGTACGAGATCGATGAAATCACCCCCGAGCTGATCATCGAAGGCTCGGTTGAACATCCTCAAGATGTCTGCGGATTCGTTGTTCACGATTTGATTGGTCTTCGTATCCCAAAGAACCGGCGCTGAGCGTTCCGTAGAGTCGACTTTCTCGTAGTAGGCCCTCAGGAATCGCTCACCGCCGACTTGGTCTGCCGTACAGCCAGGGATTTTCTCATTGAACTGCCAGCCGTGATCGGGATGGCGGCGAAAATAGACGACGGAGGCCCCAATGATGCCGGAGAGTCCCTTCACCGACCGCCCGAGGAGCGCGCGATGTGACCACGGGCAGTTGTAGGGAGCGAAGAGGTGATACCGGCCCGCTTCCGATGGAAATTCCGCGTCCGTGCGTGATTCGATTGTGCGTCGGAGCGCGGAGACTCCGCGAACCCACTCGCCGGCGGCTCGAGCTGTCTTCTGGTCTTCCTCGGTGCCTCTGGCATTGATCGTTGCGCGGTCGGCCGAGAATTTCAGATGGCGGTCGTGGGGCTGGTGAAAGTCGGGCTCTCCACCAAGTGGAGTGATGCCGCGGCTGTTGAGCACTGGTTCGCCCAAGAAAGACTCGGTCTTGATGCTCTTGAGATCCGTTGTTTCAAAGAACTCCCGACGCTCGATTAGATCGCGACAGTAAGAAAAAAGCGCGGGCCGGTCTTCGAGAAGAAAGAAAGTGGCCTTGAACAGGTCGAAGTACACTGAGTTCAGGCGCACGAGGAAAACGAAGAGCAGGCAATCGGCGTACGTGATCTCCTTGTTGCCAAGCAGAAAACGAATGTTGGTGAGGGTGGTCTCGAAGCCTTCGAGGCGTTTCTGCAGCGCTACATAGCGCGCCTCATAGTCACCCTGGGCGTCTGTACGACCAAGTTGGGCGACGGCCCCGATGACATCGTGCTCGAGCACGTGCACCAAGGCGTCATGTTTGTCGCTCTTGGGGAACAGATGGGGTGCGCGGTTTCTCGCCCAGATTTGAGTCGCCTTCAGTCCGCCCTCGACACCCGCTGAGCTAATGGCGGCGCTGTCGTTCTCAGGCCTCTCCGCGCCTCTTTCGCAGATTGCTACAAGATGCCGCACGAGGCTCTCTTCGGCTGAAAGGCGTTCTTGTGTTCGTTCGACCATTGGTCCCATCGTATCCTCTTAGCCCATAGGACCCACCGGGGGGTGCGAATTGCTTGGTACTAGCTCTGATGTCGACTTCCAATAGGGCTCCGAAAGGCGGCTCGTAGTGACTATCAGCCGCAGATGCCACTGCTGGTTGTCCTGCTGGTGTCGCGCCTCAGAAATGAAATCAAAGATCCGGCGCGCGAAGTCAGGCTCTCGATACTTGTGCGTCAGGGCGATGTAGGACACACGCCTCCCAGGCATGGTAGCGGGCGCGAGCGTCTCCTCCTGTTCCTTCGTGGGCTCCGGCGTTCCGATGGCTAGCTAGGAAATTCAAACGTGGTCTTTATGTTGAATGACTTGCGAGGCGTGCATGCGGGCAAACGCTCCCGCCGCCACCGTCATGGGCGGATGTTTTGGTTTAGACGAAACAGATTGGTTGGATCGTACTTGCGTTTCGCATACCGGGCGGTTGCTTCGAAGTACTTGCGGGCCCAAGCGACGCACTTCGCGTCCTCGCTCGGCTCTTCCCAGCGAGTATGTACATTCATCACGTACTCGGTGTCTCGGTGCGGGTACGCCGTGGCGTCGACGGGAATCCGGTTGACCGCTCCACCGACCCGACCAAAAAAGATCTCCGTCTGATCCGAGGGCAGCCGCGCCGTGTAGTCGAGCGCGACATCGATCAAATCGTCTGCAATGTCGAAGAAGTTGTGAGACTTCCAGTAGTTCCGAGACCCAGACGTGAGCAGCGGATCAAACGCCGCTTGCCAACCTACCAAGGGGTGGGGGCCGACGCCGGTCCCGAGAACAGGACCGAAGCGCTCGAGCGGCTTCAGGGCCCGCTTGCCCGACCCCATGTCTCCAAACCAAGCCGCCGCAAGGATGACGACCTCTTGGCCGTGTGCGCTTTCGGGTAGAAACGGGAACGCTGGAGCTTTCCGCAAGACGGCCCACACATTGCGGTCCTCGGGCAGGTCGCGAAAGAAGTCTCGGTAGTGCTGGACGACCTGTCGTCCTTCCGAGAGCGGGTAGATCACCGGCCCCGAAAGGATCTCGGTATTCACATCGTGCAGCTCGTCGTACACGCCTTTGCCGGCGATGTTGTGTCCTGCGACGCGAACCGCCAGCAGCAGATGGTTCTCGGCGGCAAATGGGATCGAGCGCATGACATCCGCTGCACCGGCGCATCGCGCGATCAACGCGGGTCGCCGGTCGATCATGGCATTCCAGATGGTGCGGGCTTCGTCATAGCCCTCCGATTCGTGCCTCAAGAGGCTACCGCGCAACGATGCTTCTAGCTTCGCGGTTAGCTCGTCAGAAAGGTCTCTCGTGTCTCCGTTCAAGGTGGCGATCGATGTCCTCATGGCGCGCCTCCAATCGAGTTTTAGGGATAATGAGCACAAAGCCGCGGGTAGTGAGTGAACAGTCTCTCTCGTCCAAATGAAACGCAATTCCGAGGCGCTCGGCGTGCCGGCGCTCGTTACAACTTGCGGGATTGACGCGCCACGCCCGACTGCCGTAGGAAGAACACATGCGACGCGCCATCCGAGTCCTTTTCGTCTTCCTGTGCGCCTCGCTCGCACAAGCCAGCACCGTCGCCGCTCACGACCCCGCGATCGAAGCAAAAGCGACCCCCACACAAGCCCCGCAGCGAATCAGCTACGACGAATACCGCCGAGACGAGCTCGAGTTCCTCGCTAAGCGATCCCGCATCGCCTTGTTCAGCACCTCTGCTGCGGCCGCCGTAGGCGTCGCACTCGTCACCCCAGCGCTCGTCAACGAGTGTGTCCGGATCGCATCCTCATCGAGCTTCGACGACGTTCGCTGCAGCGCCACTGGCAGAACCTTGCTCGGTGTCGGCGTTCCGTTTCTCGTCGCCGGCGTCGTCGGCATCATCATTTCGGGGACCATGTTCGGTGTGCGAAAAGGCAGAATTCGCCGCCTCGAAGACCGCATCGCCTACGAGAAGGCGAGCGTGATCCGCTGGGACCCAGCACGAACAGCGTTCGTATTTTAGCTGCAGGCGCGCGCGCGCGAGGCGCCGATTCAGCCGGGCTCGACGAGATCGCCCCGCTCCCGCTTCAGGATCTCCCGAACCACATTCCCCGAGATCTCATGTACGACCTGATCGTGGTCCATGAAAATCTCGAAGCGCCCGCCCCAGGCATTGGCGCGGTAGGACGTGTATCCGAGGTAATCGTACGAATAGAGCCCCCCGAAACAGCAGCTGTCAAACTCGTTGAATACCTGAACCTGCGCTCGATCCGGGTACGTCGCCATCAGGTACAGCTCGAGATAGTTCGGCGTGATGCGCTCCTCGTAGTCACCGAAAAAACCAAACCTGTCGCGTAAGTAGTGCGGCCACGACCCAGCCACTGGGTAGCTCGTGTCGATGCGCTCGTCGATTCCCGAGACCAGCACCGTCGTCCATCCACCACCCGAGATCCCCACCATGAACCGACGGCGATACGAATACGCCTCGTCCGCCCAGTTGAGGGCAACGACCACGGGATCGGCAAAATACTCGAGCGGCCGGTCGCGCACCTGAAGCTCACTGTGCTCATCCGTCGCAAACGGATGCGTATTCAAACCCCGCATCGGCATCGAAAAGGCAAGCACTTGGAAACCTTCTTCCAGGAACGCGGTGATCGTATCTCTTCCAAGCTCGCGGAAGTCCCCCGAATGGCCATGGTGATAAATCGCGAGTGCCCCGTTCCAGGCACCAGGATGGATCAGATACGCAACGGAGACGAGGTCATCGGTCGCCACCCTGATCCGCTCAATCTCATGTCCGGCAAAAGCCGCATCCCGGGTCGCCTCGACTTCGTCGGGCAGGCGCGTTGGCATCGGCGCACCAAACACCAGCTCGATCATCTCCGCGCGCGCGTCCTCCAGGTCGTCGCCGGTTCGGATGCGCTGCGACTGATCGAAGAACTGCCACGACGAGAAGTCCAACGCTTCCACGTGACAACCGCCGACCACCATCAGGCCGAGCGCGCACGCACACAGGTATCGAACCGAACACCGCATAACCAGCTTTCTCGACGGCGATGCACCTTGGCGAACCGCGACGAGTCAAAGCACATCGTGCATCAGCCATGCCATGCCGAACAAGGGTGATGCCACCCGACACTCCCATCGTTCGTGGATTGGCACACGCGGCGTGGTATTTCTGCTTGCTCGCCGCCGCTACGCTGACGCCCGCGCGGACTCAATGCCCTGCTGTTGCTGGAAGATCCACCCCTTGGCCGAAGCTGGCGCTAGGATGCAGAGCGTGACCGACACTCAGACCAACAAATACCTCGATCTGCGAATGACCGATTCGGATGCTGCCTATCGCCAACGTGGTGAGCGCCCATGAAACGCGGCGCGCTCATGTTCGTCGATTGATTCGCCAAGCGGAGCGTGAGCTCGACCTAGACAGAAGGCCGGTCCAACCCGAGATCGCGCGAGCGGTGAGCTTCCGGGGCGGTGCCGCTGCCCTGAGCGCTCGCTGGCAGGACGGGCTGCGGCGCTCGGTTATCGACCGGCGGTAAGGTTGGCAGATAGGCAAACATCGCCTTTAGGTCCTCATCGGTCAGTTGTCCGATGTGCATCCACGGCATGGGCGGAAGCAGTGGCCGCCCGACACCGAGGTGCTTTCAAGTCCGCATCGTCTGAATGAAGAACGTTTCCGTCCAAGGGCCCAAGCCGGTCTCGTGTGGGGTAAGATTCGACGCAAAGCTCACGCCCCAGGGACCATACGCCACGGTCAGGCCGTTGTTCGTAAGCGCGCCCCATCCGTCCGGGCTGAAAAGGCCCCGCGGGAGGTCCGGCAGGCGCTCATCTGCCGGGTGTCCAGACAGACGTCGAGAAGCGTCGAGGACTGGACCCTCGGGGGTGAAGACCTTGGGCGAATGGCAGCCATCGCAAGCGGCCGCGTTGACCAGATACTCCCCCCGCTCGACGAGCGAACACCTGGATTCATTCTCATAGCTACCTCCAGGCTGGTGTATGCGTTTCATGTTGCTCCTCGAAACCGAACGCAAGGCCGCCGATGCAACTGCCAGACGCTAGTCATACTAGCGTAGTTTACAACCGCTACACCGGCGTCAACCGCGATTGTGTGAGTCTCCGTATCGGTAACGAACCTCTGCCACTGGCTTGCCCGCGTTCGGAAGCCGGATTTCACAGGAGGGGGGAGTCGCCGATTAGCCCATGGAGATCAGTCCGAGAACCGAATTGGGCGCACTAAGAATTATGTCGACTTGCGGTGCATCGGAGACCGCCTTTGTTCTGCCTACCTGCCGAGCGACATTGATCGGGGAAGTTACTCGGCGTTAGAACCCGAGAGGTGCCTGAACGCACGACGATCAGTTGAAGAGGTTCCTTTGGCAGAAGAGCCCGAGCCTGAAAGGACAATCATGCGGATAGCAAAACAAGATGTACCCATTAAGATCGATGCACCCGGAGCCGTCGCTAGGCAGCAAACGGAGTTCGGTGATGCCAGCGGCTTCGGCAAGATGAGCGGCGAGTATTTTTCCCTCGGAGCTGGCGCCGATCTGGCTCCGCTGCTCAGTGGCTTGGAGGGCGACCTGTGTCAGTGCCCACACTGGGGCTATGTGATGCAAGGCGCGATGACCGTCACTTACGGCAACGGCGAGGCCGAAAAGGTCGCGACGGGCGATCTCTTCTACTGGCCGCCCGGACACACTGTGATGGCAGTCGAAGACACCGAAATGGTGCTGTTCAGCCCTCAACATGAGCACACGCACGTCCTCGATCACGTCCTCGAGAAGCTCACCGGACGGACTTGATACCGCAACCCGAGTGCGCCAGGGTTGCGGCGCCCCCGTACCGTCCGGTCGGGACGTCGGGCTCATTCACGGAGGATCGAACTGCCCATGCCGTCGCCAGTCAAGGGAAGCGAAGCCGCCACGCCCACCGACCAGGAGTTGCGCCAGATGGATGCCTATTGGCGCGCCTGCAATTACCTCGCCGCCGCGATGATCTATCTGCAGGACAACCCGCTGCTGCGCGAGCCGTTGACTCCCGAGCACATCAAGCGACGACTGCTCGGCCACTGGGGCGCGAGCCCCGGCCTTGCCTTCATGTACGTGCATCTCAACCGGCTGATCCGTCACCACGACCTGAGCGCGATCTTTTTGGCAGGACCCGGTCACGGCGCGCCAGGGGTGCTCGCACCGGTGTATCTCGAAGGCACCTATGGTGAGACGTATCCCCAGAAGGGAGAAGGCACCGACGGCATGCGGCAGTTCTTCCGCGATTTTTCGTTTCCGGGGGGCATTGGCAGCCACTGCACGCCGGAGACGCCGGGTTCGATCCATGAGGGCGGCGAGCTTGGCTACAGCGTCTCGCACGCCTTCGGCGCGGCCTTCGACAATCCGAATCTGCTGGTGGCGGTAGCGGTCGGCGATGGCGAGGCGGAGACGGGCCCGCTGGCCACCGCCTGGCATTCCACCAAGTTCCTCAATCCCGCACGCGATGGCGCGGTGCTGCCGATCCTTCATCTGAACGGCTACAAGATCAACAACCCGTCGATTCTTTCCCGCATCTCACACGATGAGCTTCAGGCGTTGTTTCGCGGCTATGGCTGGGATCCGCACTTCGTCGAGGGCGACGACCCGATGGCCATGCACGCGCTGATGACGCGCACCATGGAGGACTGTCTGCGCGACATACGCCGAATCCAGGACGATGCGCGCGCGAGCGGCGCCGAGCTCAGCCGGCCGCGCTGGCCGATGATCGTGCTTCGCAGTCCAAAGGGCTGGACCGGACCGAAGGAGTTGAACGGACACCAAGTCGAGGGGTCCTGGCGCTCGCACCAGGTACCTCTGGCCGATGTGCGCGCGAACCCGGCGCAGCTCGCTCTACTGGAGAAGTGGTTGAAGAGCTATCGCCCCGAGGAACTGTTCGATGAGTCCGGGCGGCTCTTGCCGGAGCTTCGGGGGCTCGCGCCCGAGGGTGAGCGGCGGATGAGCTCGAACCCGCACGCCAACGGTGGGCGTCTGCGGCGGCCGCTCAGAATGCCGGACTTCCGTGAATACCGCGTGGAGGTCTCCAAGCCGGGGCTCGGCGAGTTTGAGAACACCCGGCGGCTCGGCGAGTTCCTGCGCGACATCCTGCGATTGAATCCCGACAACTTCCGTGTCTTTGGTCCAGACGAAACGACCTCGAACAAGCTCGACGCCGTCTACGAGGCCAGCGGAAAGACGTGGATGGCCGACATGCTGCCTATCGACGCCGACGGTGGAAACCTGTCACACGATGGGCGAGTCATGGAGATGCTTTCGGAACACACACTCGAGGGTTGGCTAGAGGGCTATCTGCTGACCGGTCGTCACGGATTCTTCTCGACGTACGAGGCGTTCGTCCACGTCATCGACTCTATGTTCAACCAGCATGCGAAGTGGCTCGATACCTGCGAGGACATCCCGTGGCGTTCGCCCGTGGCTTCGCTGAACCTATTGATCACCTCGACCGTCTGGCGGCAGGATCACAACGGCTTCACCCATCAGGATCCGGGCTTCATCGATCTGGTTGTGAACAAGAGCCCACGCGTGACACGCATCTATCTGCCGCCGGACTCGAACTGCCTGCTTTCGGTGGCGGACCACTGCCTCGAGAGCACGAACGACATCAATGTCATCGTCTCGGACAAGCAGAAGCACCTGCAATACCTGGACATGGATGCGGCCATCCGCCATTGCTCCAAGGGAATCGGCCTCTGGGAGTGGGCCAGCACCGATCAGGGCAGCGAGCCGGACGTCGTCTTGGCGGGCTGCGGAGATGTGGCGACACGGGAAGCATTGGCGGCGGTCGTTCTACTGCGCGAGCACTTCCCGGATCTGCGGCTACGTTTTGTCAACGTCGTGGACCTGTACAAGATGACGCCGCCGCACGAGCACCCACACGGCTTGTCCGACCGCGATTTCGACTCCCTGTTCACGACCGACAGGCCGATCATCTTCAACTTCCATGGCTACCCGTGGCTCATCCACCGCCTGAGCTACAGACGGACGAATCACCGCAACCTGCACGTGCGCGGCTACAAGGAAAAGGGCAACATCAACACGCCGCTGGAGCTCGCCATCCGCAACGAGGTGGACCGTTTCAGTCTGGCGATCGACGTCATCGACCGCGTGCCGCGACTGCAGGTTGCTGGCGCCCACGTGAAGGAGGCGCTGCGCGACATGCAGCTCGACTGTCTGAACCACGCCCATGAGCACGGGGTGGACCGGGCCGCGGAACGTGACTGGAAATGGCCCTGGTGACGCCATGACGACGCAACTCGATCGACCGGGAAACACACCTGGCGATGACCAAACGACAGCTCGGTTCGTTTGTGGACGTCAACCGGCGAAGGCTTGGCGCCCGTCGGGTTCACATGCGCATGGCCAACGCGGAGATGATCGCTCTGCCTCTGGGGATCTTTGGACGCCGGGCCGACGACGGTCACAGAGTCATCACCGAAAGGGACGTCGAAGTGTTTTTCGACAAAGGGATCTTTCCCCATGCTCGCCTCGACGCTCAAGAGGCCGATGCGTGCCCCGCAATGGAAGACGCAGCAGGGCCGAACGAGCCGACGCCTGGGTCTAGGAATCCCTGAAGAACGCGCCCGACCGTCGTGGGATCGTCGCTCTGAATCAATGCTTGGCGGGGTGGAAACTTAGGTGCGTGGCCGTCCTTCATCCGCATCGAGCAGTGTCAGGTGTTCAGCGGCGAAACCGACCGTGCTCCCAAAAAATGCGTTTGAAGGACCGAAACCGGCCGGACAGACGTCTAATTCGACTCTTTTGCTCAATTGGAACATTGAAATGGCCGAGTCGTCCTTTATGATTAAACTGTATTCAATTAATGAAACTGGAATTTTTAGTACTGATGATCGTAGCCCTCCTCGCTTGGCGACCCACTGCGCAAGCCCAGTGCGGCGGAGCGGGCACTCCAGCGGCCTTTGGCGCCTCGGAGTACCTCTACTGCGGGACCGATGCGAGTTGGGGCGCGGCAGATGCGGACTGCGCGGCGGTTGCAGCGGGTTGGACGCTCACGCGCGTCGAAGACAGCGGGGAGAACGGGTTCGTCAGGGGCCTCGGGGGCGGCAACCTTTGGCTTGGAGGCGACGACCAAGCCATTGACGGGCAATGGCTGTGGCGCGACGGCGATCAGTTCTGGCTAGGCGATGACACCGGAATGCCCGTCGGCGGCTTGTACAACAACTGGTCCGGCGGCCAGCCGAATGCCGGAGCCGATGAAGACTGCGCGCGAATGAAGGGTGACAGCACCTGGGAAGACCGAAAGTGCACCGACATCGAGCGCTACGTGTGCGAGGGTCCTCCGTTTTGTGGCTCGAGCGCGAGAGGCGCCGGCGAAGAGTGCGACGACGGCAACACCGTGGATGGCGATGGCTGCAGCGCGACGTGCACACTCGAAGCGCCTGCTCCGTGCGGCGACGGGCTTATCTGGCTCGGCGAGGAATGCGATGACGGGGGCACGGCCGGTGGCGACGGGTGCAACTCCAACTGTGAGATCGAGCCAGGGTACACATGCACCGGAGAGCCGTCGATCTGCACGTCTTCCTGCGCAGACAATTTCGAGTGGCGCAGCCAGATGGGCTCGACGACGACCGAATATTTCCTGTGCGAAAAATCGCTTTCGGTGAGTGCCGCAGAGACGATTTGTGAGGGGCTTGCTGGGGGATGGACGCTGACGCGGATCAACGGCGCGACCGAGAACGCGTACATCGACGGATTCATCGGAAATCATCTTTGGACCGGCGGGCACGATGAGGCCGTTGAGGGCGTATGGCGTTGGCGCGATGGGACGCAGTTCTGGTCGGGCGACGAGAATGGCTCTCCGGTCGGTGGGCTCTACACCAACTGGAAGTCGGGCGAGCCGAACGCAGGAGCAGATGAAGACTGCACACGACAGGAGGACGGCGGCTTGTGGCAAGACAAGAAATGCACCGACAACGAGAAGTTCGTCTGCGAGGGCCCGCCGATCTGCGGAAATGGCGCAGTGGCGATGCCCGAAGAGTGCGACGACGGCAATACCGCGGATGGCGACGGCTGTAGCGCGACGTGCACGCTCGAGGGCGCTGCGACCTGCGGGGACGGCCGGGTTTGGCTGGGAGAAGAATGCGACGACGGGAACGCACTGGGCGGTGACGGGTGCAGCGCCATTTGTGGGATCGAGCCAGGGTTCACCTGCACCGGAGATCCATCGTCGACCTGCACCGCCATCTGCGTGCCAGGAGACTTGCAGTGGCACAGCCAGATGGGCGCGACGACGACCGAGTACTTGTTGTGCGACACATCGCATACTGCGAGTAATGCAGAGACGATTTGTGAGGGCGTTGGTTCGGGGTGGACGCTCGCGCGGATCGACGATGCGACCGAGAACGCGTACCTCGATGGATTCATCGGAAATCATCTCTGGACCGGTGGACAGGATGAGGCCGTTGAAGGCGTATGGCGCTGGCGTGATGGGGTTCAGTTCTGGCAAGGCGACGAAACGGGAAACCCGGTCGGTGGGCTCTACACCAACTGGAAGTCGGGCGAGCCCAACGCAGGAGCAGATGAAGACTGCTTACGGCAGGAGAACGGCGGCTTGTGGCAGGACAGGAAATGCACCGACAAGGAGAAGTTCGTGTGCGAGGGTCCGCCAATCTGCGGAAATGGCGCGGTGGCGACGCCAGAAGAGTGCGACGACGGCAATATCCAAGATGGCGATGGCTGTAGCGCGACGTGCGCGCTCGAGGCCCCTCCACCCTGCGGAGACGGACGGATTTGGCTCGGAGAGCAGTGCGACGACGGGAACCCCGTAGGCGGCGATGGATGCAGCTCCACCTGTCAGGTCGAGCCGGGGTACACGTGCACTGGCGACCCGACATCGACCTGCACGCCCTTTTGCGCAGACAATTTCGAGTGGCACAGCCAGATGGGGGCCACCACAACCGAGTATCTATTGTGTGAGAAAGCGCTTACCGCGAGCGAGGCAGAGACGATTTGCGAGGGGCTCGGTGCGGGGTGGACGCTTGCGCGCGTCGACGATGCGACCGAGAACGGCTACCTCGACGGGTTCATCGGAAATCACGTTTGGATCGGTGGACAGGATCAGACCGTCGAAGGCGAATGGCGCTGGCGCGATGGGGATCAGTTCTGGCAGGGCGACGAAACGGGAAACCCGGTCGGTGGGCTCTACACCAACTGGAAGTCGGGCGAGCCCAACGCAGGAGCAGATGAAGACTGCTTACGGCAGGAGAACGGCGGCCTATGGCAAGACCGAAAATGCAGCGACGACGAGAAGTTCGTCTGCGAGGGTCCCTCGATTTGCGGCAACGGCGCCGTAGCGATGCCGGAGGGGTGTGACGACGGGAATACCGCGAACGGAGATGGCTGTAGCTCGGATTGCACGGTCGAGTCGGGGTACGAGTGCTTCTTGCCGGATGACGCGGGGACTCCGAGCATCTGCCAGCTTTCGACGCACGTGCTGGTCGGGCGAGTCGAGCTCCTGAGGGTGCGCGGTGAGACCCTGCTGCAGTGGGAGACGACGTCGCAAAGCGGCACGCTCGGCTTCGTGGTTTCGCGACGCGACTCGGACGAATGGGAACCGGTCCACGAGGGGATCTTGTTGGCGTTACCGGGTGCGCCGCAGGGCGGCGTGTACACCTTGCGCGACAGGGGCGCGTCCACCCGGCAGAGGGTGAGCTATCGAATCGAGGAGATCGAAATCGACGGCGCGCGAAAGCCCATTGGCGAGTGGGCGCTGCTCGCGCGTCCCGCCACCGCACCTGGCGTGCCGCAAACCGATTACGACGCCGAGCCGCGCGCGCTGGCCGCACGGTCCGCGCAGCGAGCCGAAGGGCTGGTGCTGAAAAGCCATTCGTCGGGGCCGGCCAGTCGCGTGGTGCTAGACGTGGCACGCGACGGTGCCGTCGAGGTTTCCATCACGGACCTTTCAGAGCTCCTAGCGACGAGCCCTGCCGAAATTCGCGATTGGGCGGAGTCTGGAAACGTGAAGATCAGCGAGCAGGCGCACCAGGTGCCGTGGTGGTTCGACGAGGCCAGTGACAGCCTGGTCATCGTCGGCCGATCTTCGACCAGCGTCTATAGTGCAACGCGGAAGTACGTCGTGCGCAACGCATCCGGCCGCCCGATGCCGGTCGAGCCTCGACAGACCGAGGTCACCGCGGTCGGGACGGGCACGACGCGGCATCAGCTCGACAGCAATGCCTTCCCCGCGCTCGTCGTCTCCCCTGATCCGGAATCGGACTACTGGTTTGCCGCGTCGCTGAGTGCGCGAGCTCCGGGGTACGGGCACTACGAGACCGAAATCGGTCTTCCCGAGGTGCCGATCGAAGCTGCCACGCTGCGGGTCTACCTCTACGGCGGCTGGAATTTGAACGAAGAAACCGCGCAGCGGGTGACGATCCACGTCAACGGCGCTCCGGTTGACACCGTCCAAGTTGCGGCCCTGGGACCCCATGTGTTTGAGATGTCGGTTGATCCGGGGGTGTTGAACGGCGGTACCAATCAGCTGTTGCTGGTGGCAGATTCGGACGTGCCTGCGGCGGCATCGGGCCTATACGTCGACCGATTCGAGCTCGACATCGAGCGGGCGCTGTCCACCTCGCAGCCAGAGCTCGAGTTCACCGCACTTCGGACCGGCGCTCTCACCGTCGAGGTCGCCGCGGCCTCGGCGCACGTCCTGGACATCACGGCGCAAAAGAAGATCGAGGCAACCTTGGTCGCAGACCCCGAGCTTGGCACCACGTCCGTCAGCTTCGAAGCAGTGAGCGACCACCGCTACCTCGTTTTCGAAGCACCGAGCCAACCCCTCGGGGTCCGGGGAGCCGTCGAGCTCGAGGCGCCATCGAACGGAGCTAGCTATCTGGTGATTACACCGGCTGCATGGGTTAGCGCGGCCGAGCGGTTTGCCGCGCTGCACGCCGCCGAAGGTCTGTCCACCGCTGTCGTGTCGATCGAAAGTCTCTACGACGCGTACGGTCATTCGGTCGCGACGCCACATGCCATCCATGACTTCCTGGTGGACGCCGAGGCGCAGTGGGCCGACAAGCCACGCTTCGTGTTGCTGCTCGGCGATGGCACTCTCGACTATCGAAACCTCATGGGAATCGGACCCGGGGCGATCGCTCCCCGAATGACACAGACGAAGGCGGGGCTGTACGCCTCCGACGCATTACTGGGCGACCTCGATGAAGATGGGTTGGCCGACGTGGCCATCGGACGAATTCCCGCTCAGACCGTCGACGAAGCGGTCGCGGCTTTCGAAGCGCTGCAACGCTATCAGGCGCTCGAGTTTTCGGACTTTGGCCTATCCGCTCTGATGATTTCCGGAGCGAATCGGGGTACGAACTTCGCCGAACCCATCGACGCGCTGCTGAAGTGGTTTCCGCCCGAGCTCGAAACGCGGTCGATTGGCGTCGATGCACTTGGCGCCGAGCGCGCACGAGCCGAGCTGGCGATCGACTTGCAGCGCGCGCCCTATTGGATGCACTACACGGGCCACGGCGGGCTTGATCGATTCGACGACGAAGGCGTGCTGATGTCACAAGACATTCCCATGTTGCGACCCCTCTTGCCGCCGATCGTGACCGGCATGACCTGCTCAACCTCTCGCTTCGAGTTGCCGGGCATCGATGCCCTGGCTGAGCACATGGTCGACCCGGCCAACGAGTTCGCGATCGCCTCGTGGGGCGCGTCCGGGGTGACGATGTCTCACTACGCAGCCAAGCTTGGTGAAGCCTTCGCGACCAAGCTCTTCAATGCAGATGGCGGCGCACCTCGCCTCGGCGATCTGGTCGTCGCGCTCCACCAAGAGCACGCGCCCGCCTATGACGCGAAGGCGCTAGCGGTCTAT
Source organism: Myxococcales bacterium (assembly GCA_029862185.1). Lineage (GTDB taxonomy): Bacteria > Myxococcota_A > Polyangia > Polyangiales > Houyiibacteriaceae > SG8-38. The sequence goes on along the minus strand of JAOTXX010000024.1, from coordinate 24,365 downwards.
GTCCTACTCGGCGACCCGGCCCTTCGCCTCAAGACACCGCCGGCGGGCATCACGGTGGCGCCGCCGGTCGATTCGGACCCCGAAGTGACGACGCCGCCTACGGCTGGGTCGGAAACGGCTTCGCCTGCATCGGCCGCCGGCTGCGCCGTTCAATTCGGCAGGGATTCGACCTCGCTGTATTGGCTAGTGCTCGCCTGCTTGTGGCTCGGCCGTCGACGCCGGGTTGCATGAAGCTCGCAAACGTGGGGCGGGTCGTGCCGCGTTGTGTCGACTTCCTAGAGTTCCAAGAGGCCGTTTGTAGTCACTATCAGTAGGCCGCTGGGGCTGGCTTTCTTCGGGACTTGGCAAGCTCGTCCGCCGGAATGAACTTGGTCGGGATGCTGTTCTTCCCCATCGGACGCTGCTCGCCCAGAAGCTCCTCGTGGATCCACCTGCGAAAGGCGTTCACTTTCTCGAAGCCTTTCGGGACATCTTCGTAGAACCGGTACTCGCCCTTCTCGAAAAACACGCGGCGGTCTTGCGTGTGCAGATACCAGGTCTGCGCGATCGCGGCCCAGGGGTACACCATGTTCATGAAGGTCTTGATGTCGAACTTCGCTTTCCATTCGCGGGGCTCCATGTACATGGCCACCGTCCACTCGGTCACCTCGTCCTCGATGGGCGTCGTGCAGTGAATCATCCGGGCTTCGAAGTCACCGACCTGTACGAAGTTGATGTGAATGCCGAGGCCATGGAAGTCCGTGTCCATGCGCGTGTCCATTTCGTCTCCATCGACCCCCTTCACCTTGAAGGGCCCAATCTTCGGGGCCGGGACTCGCATCGTGTTCTTCGTCCTGAACCGCTGCTTCTCGTGATAGACCTTCAGCTCGGACTTGTATCGACTGGCTCCGTGCAGGTTCATGAAGTGCAAGTCGTCGATGATGTTCTCGTGCAACGGCGCCATGTGCGTCGGGGTGATGGAGCGCGCAAAGAAGCGACGCGGGAACTTGCTTACGTCGGGCAGGTCCAGCTCCCAGGTCGGCACACCGACACCGTTGTCGCTGCTTGCGTCGAACCAGAACATGATCAGATCGTTCACCTCGACCACGGGGTGGCATGGAATGCACTTGCTCGGGTCCTTGCGGAACTCGGTAGGCCCGCTCTGCGGCACGCCGTTGTCGTACGAGTAGTTGTGGTACGCGCACGTGATCTTGCCATCCTTGACCTTCCCAAGAGGCGCGAACAGGCCGTCCATGTGGGGGCAGCGGTTCGAGTGAACGACCGGTTTGCCTTCCTTGTTGCGGTAAGCCACGAGGTCGAGCCCGTTTAGCTTCTTGTGAACGATCTCGCCCTCGGCCAGGTCTTTCGAGGGCACGAACAGGTACCATCCCGAGAAGTATCTCGGGAACTTGCCGTATCGGCGCTCGTAGTCCGCCTTAGGCAGGAACATCTGCGTGTCTTTCAAAAAGTTGTGAGCGAAGAGCCGCGCGACGAACTGCGCGACGAAGGCCTTCGTTTCCACGTCTTTGATTCTCATCGTTTGCTCCTCTGCTCCGGTCGCATCAGCGCCGCCGTCGACAGCTGGCCCGGACGCGAACCTAACGATCGTTAGGCTAACAATCGTTAGGTAACCGCATGGCCTTTGGAAGTCAAGCGTCGACTGGCTTTTGCGGGCTGGACGGGCGCTTAGCCGCGATGCTAGGGCCTGACGCAATGGGCGCGAGCGACACCCGAGAACGCTTGTTGCGGGCCGCCGCAACGGAGATTGCACGGCACGGCTTCAAGGGGGCTTCGCTGCGTGGGGTCGCGGCCCGCGCAGACATCCGGGCAGCCAGCATCTTCCACTACTTCCCAGACGGGAAGGAGGAGCTCGCGCGCGCCATGCTGGAGCACATCATGGAGACGATCGGGACGCGCATGACGCCGACGATCGACGCGGGGTCGAGCTTTCCACCTGCCGACCTCATCGTGCAATGCGCGGCGCAGCTGTGGGACTTCATGGCGGAGTATCCCGACTACGCAGGTGCCCTGATGCGGGAAGCATTCGCGCCGGACGAGGAAACGATCGTCGACGTCGTGCGTGAGAACGGGCAGCGCATCGTGAAGCTGGCGACCGCCTACATCGCGGTCGCGCAGGCGACGGGCCAGTTGGCAGACTTCGACATCGAGCGGTTCCTGTTTCGCCTCGCATCATTCACCATCACGTTCCACGCGTCCCCCACCATGCGGCGCTACATTCTCGGCCCAAGCTATTCGGCACGCGATGAGCGAGAAGCGTTTCTTCGGTCGATACGCGAGGAAATCACCGACAATGCACAAAAATGAGGCGATGTCGATTCAGGGAAAGAACGTGATGATCACGGGTCCAACCGAGGGGATCGGCCGAGCCACGGCGTTCGCTCTCGCCGAACGAGGTGCGCGGCTTCATTTGCTCTGCCGCAATCCGACGAAATCGGTGGCGCTGCGCGATGCGCTTCTCTCGAGCCACCGCGACATCTCGGTCGAGCTCTATCTCGCCGACCTCGGAGATTTCGCCGAAGTCCGGCGAGTCGCGCGGGAGTTCATCGACCGAAACGAGCCGCTCGACGTGTTGGTCAACAACGCTGGAGTAATCAACACGCGTCGAATTCTGCTCGATAACGGCCAGGAGCAGATGTTCGCCGTCAACCACCTCGGGCATTTCTTGCTGACGACCTTGCTGCTCGAGTCTTTGAAACGAGCTGAGCAAGGCCGGGTCGTCGTCGTCGCGTCCGAGGCGTACCGGTTCTGCCGTGGCATTCGTTTCGACGATCTCCAGTGGCACAGAGGCTTCAGCGCCTTTCCAACCTACGGACACTCGAAGCTCGCGAACATCCTTTTCGCGCGGGAGCTCGCCGAACGCTTGGAGAGTACCCCCGTGACGGTCAACGCCCTTCACCCCGGTGGCGTCCGCAGCCAGCTCGGTGCGCAAAACAACTGGTATGCCGGTCGCATCCTGGCTCTGGTCAAGCCTTTCTTGCGCACCGCCGAGAAAGGCGCCGAGACGAGCGTATACCTGGCGACATCGGACGAGGTGACGACGACGAGCGGCGAGTACTTCTACGACTGCAAGCCGAAGAAGACGAAGCCGTCCGCTCGCGATCGAGAAGAGGCTCGTAGGCTCTGGGAGCTCAGCGCGCGCCTCGTCACGGATTGAGTGTGCTGTGCCGCGGCCACCGTAAGAATTAGGCGCGCCGGCGCTTTCGAACCGCGCGAGCCCCGCGCCATGCGAGGAAGAGAATCAACAGGGCCAAACCAGCCACGACCGAAAGGAGAAGCGGGTCCGGGTTGTTGCGCAGCACGTAGCGAAAAACCTCTTTGCGCTGGTCATAGCCATCAGGGACCGGCAGGACCTCGTAGTCGCGCGCGTAGCTCCGGTAACCCTCCATCATCTCCGCGAAGAGCTCGGGCATCTGCTCTCTGAGATCGGTGGCCTCACCCGGGTCGGTCACGAAGTTGAAGAGATGCCATTCGCCATCGCCGACTGGACCGCGATCGGTGACGATCTTGTAGTCTCCTCGAAACAACGCGGCGTTGCCGGCGAGCTCGTATCCGATGGTTTCGTCTGGCTCGTGGGCTCTGTCGGTTTGTCCTTTCAGTAAGGGCACCAAGCTCTTTCCGCTCATCTGCTCGACGCGCCGGCCTTCGTAGCTTCCAACAGGCGGATCGACGCCGGCGATCTCGAGAATCGTGGGCGCGAGGTCGGTGACATAGGTGAACGCGTTCGAAAGGATCCCCATCTGGGCGACCATGCTCCCCGCGATGATCATGGGGACCCTCATGCCGCCTTCGTGAGCGAAGAACTTGTAATAGGCCAACGGCGATGCGGCGGCGTTGCCGAAGCTCGGTCCGATGTCGACGAAGCTGCCGCGCGTGCCGAGAGTTTCGTAGTCCATGCTGTAGCCGTGGGTCGCGAACCACAACCGGAGGTAAAGCGCCCGCGCGCCGCTCAACACCTCAGTTCCCTCGGGGCCGTTGTCAGACGTGAAAATGAACACGGTGTTGTCGTATTGGCCCGTGTCCTCGAGGTACTGGATGAGCCGGCCGATGTGGTGATCCATCGCATCGATCATGCCCGCATACACGGCCATCTCTTTCGACTTGTATCTCTTCTCTTCGTCGGTGAACGAGTCCCAGTCTTCCGTGCTCGGTACCGGCGCTAGCTCGGTGTCGGCGGGCACCACACCGAGAGTTTTGGCGCTTTCGAGGCGGCGCTCCCGGAGCGCGGCCCACCCCCCGTCGTACTTGCCCATGTATTTGTCGATATAGGCCTGTGGCGCTTGAACCGGCATGTGCACCGCTTGAAACGGGACGTACGAAAAGAAGGGCTTGCCATCCAAACGGTTGGACTCGATGAACTCGATCATCTTGTCGACCAAGAATTTCGACGAATAGAAGTCGTCCGGTAGGTCGATCTCCTTGCCGTCGCCGAACCAGTTCGCCTTCTTGTACATCGGAAGGTACGGCTTCTTCTCCCAGTTGTCGGCGCCAGTGTCAGCCATGGCAATGGTCCGCTCGAAGCCACGGCGGCTCGGGAGCATCTCTGGCGTCTTTCCAAGATGCCATTTGCCGGACATGTACGTGTGGTAGCCCGCATCTTTGAGAAGCGTCGCGATCGTGACGACGTTCTCACCCAGCGTTCCCCGGTAGTTCGACGATTGCTCCGCCTGCTCAGGGGGAATCGCTTCGGGGATGTTGGGTACGCCGTTGAGATGGCTGTCCACACCGGTCAACAGCATGCCGCGCGTAGGCGCGCAGCTTGCAGCCATGTGATGGTTGGTGAAAGTGATGCCCTGCTCCGCCAGCGCACTGATCGACGGAGTCGGGACCTCGCCGCCATAAGGCGCAGTGTCAGTGAAGCCGAGGTCATCGGCCAGGATGAGCACGATGTTCGGCGAGTCGGCCTCTACATTGCTCGCCATCGACGAGATCAGGAGCAAAGAACCCATGACCTCTAGCGACTGCCGATGACGTCGGCGGTCTCGAGCTCGTCGAACCAAGCCACCATCATCTGGCAAATCCCACAAGATAGCCTTCTCCATCTCTGCCTCCTCCCGTTTTCCCGCGTCCTATGAAGCCGGCGCGGCCGCCGCGAGCAGGTCGTCGTAGACGTTCGCCAAGTCCTGGAGCGCCTTTTCGCAGTCCCCGTTGAAAGACGAACCGTGCATGAGCCCCAGCACAGCGGGCTCGAGACTCGCAAGCGAGCGGATCGTTCTCCCGGTGGTCGGGGTCAGACAGCTGGCGTTGAACATCGCCTCGGCTTCCCGTGCCGGACCGACGATGTCGCCCGATGTGACCGGGGAAGGCATGCCAACGTGCGTGAACAAGTCCCCGCAGAGAAGCGTTCGCGTCGTTTCTTCGAAAAGCAACCGCGCTTCCCAGCAGTGGGGCACGTGTGGTGTATCCAGATGACGGACGCGTTTGCCACCGAGGTCCAGCACCTCATCGTGTTGCAGGGCTCTCGGTGGTCGGTCTGCAAGATCGTTGAGCGAAACCATACAGCCAACCTCGCCGTGTGCGACGACGGCCTGCGGCGCAACCTCGAGCCACTCGTTCATGGAACCGCATTCATCAGACTCGACGTGGCCGAATGTGATCCATCGGACGGACTCTGCGGGCAGCAGCTTCGCGACGGCGGCACGGACGGCGGGAAACATCGCGCGGGGCCCTGTGTGAAACAGCAGCGGCTCGTCGGCGCGGATCAGGAACTGATTGAACGTCATACCCGTCGGCCCGACCTCGGGCACGAACGTGCTGATACGGAAGACATCGTCTGCAATCTCGTGGGTCGTGGTGTCCATGATGATTCATCTCCTGGGCTGTTCAGTAGAGCGAGTCGGCCATATCGATAGTAACCGCAAAGGGCCTTTGGAAGCTCTATCGATCCGACCATTGCTCGGCCCGAATCCCGACGAGCAGCGTCGTCGTGATCGAGCCCGGACCAGCCAGAATTGGGACGGCTACGGGGACGACGATGTCGCGAAAGCGCGCTTTGGCTTGATCCAGCGCTCCATCTTTCGCCTTCTTGGCACTCGAGTCGATTTCGACCGCTTTGCCGCCGAGCATGATGTCGACCTGCAGCGCAGCGTCCGCCTCACCCGATCCCCCCACCTTGACGCCACAACCCCCGCTGCCCATGACTCCTACGACCACCATGAGCGCGCCGCCCACCAAGATCCGCATTGACATCGTCTCGGACGTGGTCTGTCCGTGGTGCATCATCGGCTACAAGCAGTTGCAAGAGGCGCTCTCTCGTCTCGATGGCGAGGTTGACGCAGATGTCCACTGGCACCCTTTCGAGCTCAACCCGATGATGCCGCCCGAAGGCCAGGAGCTTCGCGAGCACATGGGGCAAAAGTATGGGACCAACCGCCAGCAAAGCGACGCCGCGCGAGGCCGTCTGACGGGGGTCGGCGATTCGCTCGGCTTCTCGTTCAACTTCTACGAGGGCCAGCGCATCTACAACACGTTCCTCGCGCATCAGTTGCTGGCGTGGGCCGGGCAGCATGGCAAACAATCCGAGCTCGAGATCGCGCTGTTCGAGAGCTACTTTTCGAAACAGGAAAACGTCGGTGATGAAGAGGTTCTGGCCGCGGTTGCGGGCCGGGTAGGGCTCGACGAATCCGAAGCCGCCGCGGTGCTCGAAGACGGCCGCTACGCAGCCGACGTGCGCGAGCACCAGCGCTTCTGGTTGAGCAAAGGCATCCAAGCGGTGCCAGCCTTCATTCTCGACCGCCGCTACTTGATCCCCGGCGCCCAAGATCCGGACGTTTTCGTCGCCGCATTGGAGAAGCTCACCGAAGAAGCAACAGCGTCGCAATCTGAAAATTCAAACTGAGGAGTCCAAGATGGCTAAACAAGTTTCGGGTGACGCATTGCAGTTGCGCTCGATGATCAAGCAGGACGGCACACTCGAGTTGTCGCTCGCGGCGATGCCCATCCCACAACCCAAAGACGACGAGGTGTTGGTTCGTGTCGAAGCGTCGCCGATCAACCCGTCGGACCTTGGGCTGCTGTTCGGTGCCGCGGACCCTACGACCATGCGGTCGTCGGGCAGTGCGGATCGTCCGGTCGTGACGGCAAGCGTTCCGGACAAGCTGATGCGCGCGATGACAGCGCGCGTCGATAAGTCCCTGCCGGTGGGCAACGAAGGCGCGGGCATCGTGGTCGCGGCCGGTGCCGGCGAGTCCGCGCAGGCCTTGGTCGGCAAGACCGTCGGGATCATCGGCGGAGCCATGTACTCGCAGTACCGCTGCGTTCCGGCCAACCAGGCACTTCCTTTGGCCGACGGCACCACGCCGGCACAAGGCGCGTCCTGGTTCGTCAATCCGCTGACGTCGCTCGGAATGGTCGAAACCATGCGCCTCGAGGATCACAAGGCTCTCGTGCACACCGCAGCGGCATCCAATCTCGGCCAGATGCTGCACAAGGTCTGTCTCGCGGACGACGTCCCGCTGGTCAACATCGTGCGCAAAGGGGAACAGGTCGAGCTCCTTCGGGGCATGGGCGCCTCCCATGTTTGCAACTCGAGCGAACCGACGTTCATGAAAGACCTGACCGACGCGCTGATCACCACGGGTGCGACACTGGCGTTCGACGCCATCGGTGGGGGAACGCTCGCGGGGCAGATCCTGACCTGCATGGAAGCGGCCGCGAGTGCGACCGGAGCCCAGTACAGCCCGTACGGCACGACCACACACAAGCAGGTCTACATTTACGGTGGACTCGATCGCAGTCCCATAGTCCTAGCCCGAAGCTTCGGCATGGCCTGGGGCGTTGGCGGCTGGTTGCTGTTTGCGTTTCTCCAGAAGATCGGGCCCCAAGCCGCTCGGAAGTTGCAGGAACGCGTCGCGGCCGAAATCAAGACCACCTTCGCCAGCAGCTACACGCGAGAGGTTTCCCTCGCGGAGGCACTGACCCTCGAGGCCATCTCGGTGTACGGAAAACAGGCGACAGGGGAGAAATATTTGATCAACCCAAACAAGGGGCTCGCCTGATTCCGCGTCGAGCTGGTCGAAGACCAACTAGCAGAGGGTCCAAATGAACAGCGTGCGTGGCTCAGAGGTCGTCGTCGCTCCGTCACTGTCGGTCACCTCGAGCACGATGATGTGCGTGATCCCGAAGCAATTATTCGAATACAGCCGCAGGGTGGGGTTCGCGCCGGTGCCGAGTACTTCTTCTTGGATGTCGGTGCGGTCCGTCTTCCACTCGAGCGAGGCTCCGGTCAGCGTGCCGTCCTCGGTGTCCGCCCCGAGACCTTCGACCGTCACATCCTTGTACCAAAGGTCCAAGTCGGTATCGAGGCCGTCATAGACGTAATCGGGGTTGCTGGTGCCCGAATCGCTCGCAGGATCGAGGATGGTCGCCTCCGGGGGGCTGTTCGCCATCCCACCGGAGCCGCCCATGCCCGCGGAGCCGCCCATGCCCGCCGAGCCGCCCATGCCGCCGCCGCCCGAGCCAACGTCGACACAAGCCATCAGCGCCACCGCCGCGACGCAAGCGATCGCGTGTACTTGGTAGTGCTTCGCAGTCCGTACGAGTGCCTTCATGCCTGCGAGAGTACCGCCAGCGCCCCGACCAATCAAATAGCCGTCGTACTTGACGCTTGTCTGAACGATCGAAGAGCCTCGAAACAGCAGCCGATGGAGATCAGTCATCTTCTGAGACTCCGCCCCAGGGAAAGTCCACGATCACGACGAGGTCAGGTACCTCGGCGATCACGATGGGATCGGCGAGATCGATGACTCCCGGCTCCTCGTCCTCGGACCCGTCCGCCGGGTCTGGCTCGTCGGCGCTGCCGTCCAGATCGCTCGAGGAGCGATCAGCGAGCTCTGCGACGAGCTCCCGATCGGAATCAGAGTCCTCTCTGACTCTCAGAACCCCAGTTCCGCAAGTGGTGCGAACCTCGCGCACCGCGTCGGCGCAGTCGTCATCAAACGGCGGTGTGGAGCAGCTGAGTGCCGAGATGCAATTGAGGAGGTCAATGCCGACGAGCGTGCACTCGTCGCCTGCCTCGGCGCCGACCCCATACGCAGCAACGCAGCTTTCTACACAGTTCTCGGTGACAGCCATTCCTGGACACTCCTGCATGGCGTCGCAGGCAGAGTTGCACGCGAGCTCGAGCTCTTCCTCGAGTGATGCGCCACCGCCGCTCTCCGACGGGCCGATCGCAGCGGGCTCTTCGAAGACGCTTCGCTCATCGACGCCCGAGTCACCGCAGCCGACCGCCGCGAGAATGATGCTCGAGCTGACGAGCGTTCGAAAGATGTTGTAACGAGTCATGGTCTCTCCTATCGGTTTGTGTTTCGACATGCCTCACTGCTAACGCACGAGGCATGCCATCCAGAAAACCGAATGATTTTCGGAGAGAGCTCCGGCTCGGAGAGCAGAGTGACCGACCCCCGTCAGTCATTTTCCGACCGGATGTCGGCTTCCTCATCGATCACTTTGTGACGTCGAGCTTCAGCTTCTTTGTCTGGCCCGGCCGGAGTCGTATGGTCTGAGTGACCGTAGGCTCGCCCTGGCCGGCGGCGATTCGATACCGACCGGGCTTGAGCGAGAGGTCCTTCAGCGGCGCGGTGCCCCGACGCTTCCCGTTGATCCAGACGTCGCCCCACGGGTAGACGATGACCGTCAAACTCGCAGGCGCCTGCACCACTGGCTGCACGCGCGGCTTCGGCGTGGGTTGGTCGCTCGCTTCTTGCAGCTCGTCGGCCTTCTGCTGCTCGGCCTCGCCTTCGGCCTCGGCTTCGGGCTCCGCTTCGACGTCGGCTTCGACGCTGTCGACCGCGACGACCGGCTCGGCTTCGATCTCACTCGGAGCCGGCTGCGCCTCTGGACCCGCATCACGCATTGCGCGCCAGGCCAGCACGCCCCCCGCCAACAGCAGGGCGGTAAGCAGCAGCGCAATCAGAGCCCCGGTCCGTCGTCGCTTTGGCAGGGTGCCAGTGACGAACGATTCCGATTGAACTGCGCTCGGTGCCTCCGGCGCGGCGACGTTGCTCTCCGCCCACGGCTCGACCTGCTTGCGTCCTTCTCCTGCGCCGACGATTCCGCTGATCTGTTCGCCATCGTCCGCCGGTAGGCTGCCTGGCTGCTGAGCCGTCGCCTGCTCGCCGAACGCCTGCGGTCCTGGGTCTTTGGGCCGGAGCTCGGCAACTCTCTTCCCGAGCTCGCGCCGAACCCGAGGTACGGGGACAAACGGGTCGAGCAACTCGATCAACTCGGCGGCGCTGTCGGGGCGCTTGTCACGGTCCGGTTCGATGAGGCGCTCGACCAATGCACACAGCTCAGGCGGGGCCCCCGGCGCAAGCGAAGCGAGCGGCTGATGTTGACCCTGCAGGATCAACATGATCGTGGCCGGGTCGTGACCGCCCTCGTAGGGGCGCTGCCCGCACAGCGCCTCGAACAGGACAACGCCCACCCCAAAGAGGTCCGCGCGTCCATCGAGCGGCTCCAGTCGCAGCTGCTCGGGCGACATGTAGGGAATCTTGCCCTTGACGGCGCTCTGTTGCCGCGAGCTCCCGGTGACCGCCTTGGCCACGCCGAAGTCGCTCAACATGATTTCACCGTGAATGCTGATGAGCACGTTGGACGGGGAGATGTCGCGGTGCACGATCGCTGCGGCCTGCCCCTCGTCAACGCTGCTGTCGCGAGGCGGGTTATGCGCGTGGTTCAGAGCTGCAGCGAGGTCGTGCCCTAGGAGGGCGACCCGCTCGGGAGAGAGCCGCTGAGCACTTTGGGCGTCGAGCAGGACGCGAAGGTCTACACCGTCGACCAGCTCCATGGCCATGTACGAACGGCCTCCAATTGCTCCGAAGTCGATGACACCGACGATGTTGCTGTGGCGCAGCTTCGCGGCAAGTCGCGCTTCACGCTGAAACAGCTTTACGAACTCCTCGTCTTCGCGAAAGAAGGGCAGCACGAGCTTCAAACACACGCGTTGAGTGAACCCACTCGGCCCACGCCGAATGGCCACGAACGTTTCGGCCATTCCGCCCATACCGAGTCGTCGCACCAGCGTGTAAGGGCCGATTTCGGTCCCGAGCAGATCGCTTGAAGAGGCATCGAAGTCGATTTTGGACATGAGCCCGGCTCATCCCTTCCGTTCTTTGAAACTCTCCGTGTCGATGCCGAGCCGTCCGATCCGGCTGATCAAGCCGGTACGTGGAACATCCAACATGCGCGCGGTGCGCGCGACGATACCATGGCAGAGAGCGAGCGCATCTTCGATGACGGCCCGCTCCGCGGCCTCTAGGTCGTTCTCTTGTTCGCTCAGTTTCCGCCAACGGCCTCGAATGTCATCATGCACTGCCGGGCGCTCCGACGGCCGGCTCGAGGACGTCGGAGGCTCACCGACGCCCAGCTCGAGGTGCCGCGCCTGAATGACAGGATCGCCGTCCCCCGCCGCTCGGGCTCGGTTTTGCGCGCGCTTCAATACGGACTCGAGCTCGCGGATGTTGCCCTCCCAAGAGAGCTTCGGGGAGAGAAGGGCGTCCATCGCACTCCCGTCGAGCTCCCAGCTCGTGATTGGGTCGATGCGATGAAGGTAACGTACGGCGATGTTGGGGATGTCCCAGCGACGTGCGCGAAGCGGAGGCAAGGCGATCGGCACGGCGGCGAGCCGGTAGTACAAGTCCTGACGAAACACCCTGTCGGCGATGGCCTTCCGCACGTCGCCGTTGGTCACGGAGATGATGCGCAGGCTCGCCGTCTTGGGCTGGGGTCCTTGGTAGCCGAGCGGGCGGTACGAACCAAATTGGGTGAAGTCGAGAAGCAATTGCTGCGCGTGGTGTGGCAGGTTGAGCACCTCGTCGAAAATCAGGGTTCCTTTGTCTGCATACTCGACCAGCCCTTTGCGTTTGGACACGGCACCCGAGAACGAGCCACGTTCATGCCCGAAGAGCTCCGATGTGATCGTGTTTAGGTCGTCCGCAAGCCCGAGGGTGGCCCGTACGATCGGGGCTTGGTTGCTTGCATGTGCAAAAGCCGTGGCGAGCTGAGTCTTGCCGGTGCCGGACTCACCGACGATCATGATCGACTCGTCACTTCCAATGGCAGAGCGGAGCTCGCGAGCGATGTCAGCCATGCTCTCGGGCGCGAGAAGCTCGTCGAGCGTGAGCTGCGCACCGCCGGGCTCGGTCGCCCGCTCGGCCCGGAGATCTTCCCTGGTGTCTTCGATGACCGTCTGCTGTGCAATGAGGCCGCCAAGCAGCGCGCCGGCCGTCTCCACCACACCGACGACGGGCTCGTGGGTGCCCTGGTCCTTACCGAATTCCAAGTAGAGCGCCCCGATCAGGCTCCGGCCTTGTGACGAGCCCGTCGGAAGCGACCACAGCGGCACGGCAATGAAAGAACCGTCCGGCGCGTAGGGAACCGGGCCGGCAACCGTCTTGAGCTTTGACTGCACCTGATTGAGCACGTCGGCCACGTGCATGGCGAGGATCGCCGGCGACACGCCGCGAAAGCTCGTCGTCCGTGAGCGGTGCATCGGTCCGTTGCCTTTGGTTTCCAGAGTGCTCCACGCCGAAGCTGCGCCAAGCTGCACACACAGCGCTTCGAGTGTCTCCTCGATGAAGCGGCCGCGATGGAGCCCCATGACAGAGGCTTCCACGACGTCGCGCACTCGCGGCCACGGCTCAGTCGGCTTGATCGAGGACATCGGCGCTTTTGAGATTACATGGTTGCCGTGACGAGGACCACCCCCGCGAGACGTTGTTGATCCTGAGTTTCCGAACCTGTGATAAGACCCCGGCATGCGGCTGACCTCGTTGACGTTCCTTTCTTGGAGCCTGCTGGTTTCGTCAGTTGGGGCACAGGCAGAGAGCCACTGGCTGGTCGTGCCGAGCCACTCTGGCGCGCCGGCCGACCGGATGGACGCGGCAGTATCGGACCTCCGCAACGAGCTCGTCGGTCAAGGCATAGCGGTCTGGTCGCAAAAGCGGGCTGCCACCGAAGTAGAGTTGAAGGTTTCGGCGCCCTCGTCGAAGCTTGACGATCGCGAGGTCCGCCGTTGGAGGTCGCTATCGGACTCAGCGGTCAACGACCTTGCGGAAGGCAACTACGAACGGGCCCTCAACAAGCTGAGTTCAGCGCAGGCGATGTCGCGCAAAGCGATCGAAGAGCTCAACCGAGAGCCCGAACCCGCCAGGAGAGTCCTCGACACTTGTCTGTACATCGTTCGCGCCGAGCTCGCGACGCAATCTGAGTCTCGCGCAAGGGCGGTCGCACGCGAGTGCAGGCAGTTGGTGCCTCGCGGTGAGCCGAGCCCTCAAATGCACCCGCCCGCCGTGACGGACTTGCTCAATCGGGTGGACGCGCTGCAGGCCACTCAGACCGGAGAGCTTCGAGTGGAAAGCACGCCGTCCGGATGTGCTGCACGCCTAAACGGGCTCCTTCTTGGCGAGACACCCGTTTCAATCGGAGATTTGTTTCCTGGTGAGTATCGCCTTCAGGTCGAGTGCAGCACCGGAGCTCGCGGTCGCGTGCACGCAGTCACGGTTGGCGCAGGGAAGACGCTGCACCGAGTGGACCAGCGATTCGATGAAGTCATCGAAACCAGGCCCAGCCTGACGCTCAGTTATCCGAGCTCCTCCGAGGAACGTGAACACCGGGTGCTCGATGCGCGGCGGCTTGCCATCGAGATCGGCGCAGGCGCGGTCGTTCTCGTTTCGATGCCCACCACGGGGACACTGGAGGCCGAGCTCATCGAAATCGAAGGGGCGGACTCGTCGGTGCCGGTCGCCCTGGCGCGGCTTTCCGTGGGCGACAACCGGCCCATCAAGTCGGATCTCCTCGCCGCCGCACGAACCTTGACCGACCGTCGATGCATGGACTTCACCTCGCCCAAGCCCGTTGCGCTGCCCTGCAGGGGCGGCGAGGCTGTGGCTTCGGTTTCTGCGGCGCCCGAAACGCGGCGTTCAGGCCGCCGGCCGCGCGGCCAGTTCATCGCCGGCCTCACGCTCGTCGGCGTCGGAGTAGCCGGCCTTGCGACGGGCTACGCGCTTCTGATGCCGCGCAGTGATGCCGCCGTTTCATGGGTCAACGAAATCGACAACGGCGGGCAAGACACGTCTGCTCAGCAGAAGTGGTTCGACCTCCGAGGAGCGATCATCGCAACGGGTGCTGTCGGCTCGGCAGCGCTGGTCGCGGCCATGCCACTCGCCTTGCCGGAGCGCGAAAAGACTCCCTGGTGGGCGTGGGCTTCGGGCGGCGCGGGATTGGGCTTGGCCGCATTCTCGATCGCCTGGGGCGTCACCGCGGAGGCTGAACCATCGATCTCATGCTCCGCACAGGGCCTCGATACCGTCGAAGTGCGTAGCTGCGTCAATCGGGGACAGCATACGAGCGTCGCCTTGCTCACGGGCTTGACTGCCGCGCCGCTCCTCACGATGCCATTGGTGTACTTGTTCCGACCCAGTCGAGCTCGGCTCGAGCCGCAAGTCGTGGTGGGACCGAGCGGGGCCCATGTGGCACTCCGCGGCCAGTTCTAGGAGCCCTCGTTCGGTCCTTCAGGCGCGATGACGCACGCACGTCAGGGCGCGCCGAGAACTGGCGACGGAACGTCGTCACTTTCGTTCCCGACTGCGCATGATGCGCCAAAACACGGTTGTCTTGGCCTGGCATACGCTTTGCTCTTCTGTCGCTCCGAATCACCTACCCGAACTCATAGGAGCGACCCATGAACAACAACGACAACCTCAACCCCTCGGCATCCAAACTGCAAGGTCGTGTGAGACGCCCGGTCCGAATGCCATCCGGCCTCGGCGCACGCGCATTGCTCGCGGTGCTCGCATCGCAAATCGGTCTCGCTAGCTGCGCGCCGGCTTCATTCGAAGAGCAAGAAGGAGGGGGGCCTCGAGCGCCTGCCGCAACCTATGGCGAGCGTGACGGCATTCCCACGATCACCCTCAGCGACGGCAAGCGGGTCGTGTTGGACCGGCTGGACCTCTGGGACGAGCTCCGCGCGCAGTTTCCGCCGCCTCCCGAGACTGCGCCGGAGGACGGCGAGGGCTCACCTCAACTGCTCGAGCAACGCATCGGATTAAAAGCGGTCCCCACCCGGGTCGACCTTCGCGATCGGCAGACCGCCATTCGAGACCAAGGCGGTCGAGGAACCTGCGTTGCCCACGCGACGAGCGCGGCCCTCGAAGCCGCCTACGAGCGGGAGCGCGGCCTGACGCTGGACTTGTCCGAACAGTACGCGAACCACGTGCAGAAAATGACCTACCTGAATGAAGCTCCGGCGGCACCGAGCGAGCGCGAAACCCAGCTCGGCGCATGGGGCGGAAGCTCCCTCAGCTACCAGCTCGGCTGGTTGTTTCGATTGAGATTCGGCCTGCCCGAGGAGGACGTGATGGCTGGGATCGATGTGAGCGACCCAAGCCTCACCTACATCCCGAACAACAACTACGAAAACACCAACCAAGATGGCGACCTCCCTCGGATGTCGTGGCGCGACACGACGCTGAGCCAGCGGGCCGTGGACGGCTGGAATCTCAGCGCCCAACCCATGACCTATTCGATTCCCGAGAGCAGGACCTTCATCAACTTCCCGCGCAGCGCCCCGGCAGAGGCCGTTTACGGTGCAGCCCGGGTGCGCGCGGTCAGCTCGACGCTGAGTGCAATACGAGACGAGCTCGCCGCCGGTCGCGAAGTGGCCTTTGGCGTAGCGTTGACTCGCGTGCGTGCCTGTGTGGACGACGCGGGCGTCGACTTGCCGACGGGCGACCCTTGTTACGATGCGCAAGAAGAAGACGAAGAGGCGCAGTTCGCCGACGGGGTCTGGCATCCGCTCGAGACCAACGCGGGCGGACACGCGATGTTGATCGTCGGATACGACGACGAGATGCAAGCCTTCATCGTCAAGAACTCTTGGGGCACGGACTTGATGGATCGCGGAAGGCCCGCCGAGGCTGCCGCGGGGACGAGCGGCTTCATCTACATGAGCTACGATTGGATCAATCGGATCTCAGACGCCTACAGCGTGCTCGAGACGCGTAACCCAAGCGGTTGGCTCAACAACCAGCCTTATCTGGGAAAGTGGCACGTCGAGACGGATCTACCTCTCGGGCGCGCCAATCTCGCGGCCTACCATCTGCCCGGAGCCTTTCCGAACAGCTCCCTCTTGGGACGAACCGACAGGCGGATCGGTACGCTCCATGCAACCGATCGGGACTACCGAGTGAACGGATCGCTGGGTGTCGACCGCATGGTCGCACGTTTCGGCAGTCCGGAAATCGACGCCAGCTACGATGCGACCTCCGGCGGGACTGGGGTTATTGCGCTTCGCGTCGACGACGACACGCTTGCGGGGTGGACGCATCCGGCGGGCGACTTCGACACGCGTGAGCCATTCTTCGCGACGATCGGCGACTACCCGGCAATGCAGTTTGCCCGTGAGACGGCCGGCAACCCCGCGCCGCTCGATTTCTTCGGCTCATGGCGCGTCGTCGGCGCAGGCCTCGACGGAGTGTTCGAGTTTGTCGACAACATCACCGGCGGTACCTATACGCCGTCCGACTCCAGCAGTGCAATTGCGGGCGTCGAGCTCGAGATCAATCCGCGCACCTTCATCACCGACCCGAACGATCCGTGCTTCGTGCGCATCACCGTGCCGACGACTCCGCCGATTACCCTCGACGGTTTGCTTTTTTGCTCGACGAGCACCCCGGCGCAGCGCGCGTTGATCACCGGCATTGGAGATGAGACGGGGGTCGGGAATGAGAGCGGTTTCTTCGCGTACCGTGAACGAAGGGATCCCGCGATCATCATCCAGTCGCCGACGGACGGCAGTGTCGTGCCGCCTGGGCGCCGGCGGGTCGAATTCAGAGCGCGCACACTCGGATTCACCGAGGCGCCGTTGGTTCGATGGACCAGTGATGTGGATGGCTTCCTCGGAGAGAGCGTGGGCTTGATTTCCCGGCTTGACCTGTCGTTCGGCCTTCATGTCATCACTGCGAGCACTTCGGCACCGGGTGGCGGCACGCTGAGCGATAGCGTGGAGCTCACGATCTCGAACGATCCCCCAACCGTCGACCTCGTCGCACCCGGCGGCGTCGAGCGATACTGCGCGGACGAGCCAATCACGTTCCTTGCTACATCGCAGGATCTGAACAACACACCGACCTTCGAGCTTCCGGAGAGCGCGATCGAGTGGTCCGTTGCCGGTGGTGCGTTCCTTGGCACGGGGCACTCCGTGACGGGCTCGTTCCCGGAGGGCGGCTACACGATCGTGGTCCGCGCCACCGACGACCAGGGCGAGTTCGCAGAGGACTCGGTCAATCTGCTCGTCGAGACCTGTGCCGACAACCCGCCCACCGCTTCGATCCTCCAACCCGCGGTGGATTCGGGAGTGAGCGAGGGCCCTTACGCGTACGACGGCTACGACGACGCCCGTGAGCAGTGGTACAGCGACGTGACCTTCGTCGGCACTGGCCAGGATCCCGAAGACGGAACCCTGTCCGGCAGCTCGCTGGTCTGGACGACGAATCGCACTGATGTGCAGAGCGGAACGCTGGGGACGGGCGGCACCGTCACGGTACGCCTCTACTCCAACACCTGCTTCGGCACGTGGCACGATGTGAAGCTCACGGTGACCGATAGCGACGGCAACAGGCGAAGCGCGGTGCGTCGCATCTTCATCTGGACTCTGTGTTAATCAGGATCGCGTCAGCATCTGGCTGACACCGGTAGAAAGAGGGGCCCCAAATCGCGGGCCCCTCTTTCGCAATTTTTGGTGCGATTACAACGGACCCGCAACAACCCGACCCCGGTCGACCACAAAGCCCAATCCCCCTGCCACTCGCGCACAGAGGGCCGTTGACCAACCGTTCTCATCGTCGCCGCGCGACCAGCACTTCGGTGCAGATTCCGAGCGTGCAGATGACCTCGCGGTGAAGGATCTGCCAGTCACTGCCGATGAAGACCTCGAGGTGGAGAGGCCGGCATCCACCGACGAGCCGCGGGCTGAGCGAGTGAATCGCGGTCCAAGCGCGGCAGGCGAGCTTCGATGGAAGCGTCTGACCGAAGGTCAAGCTCGCCAGGCAAAGGCGCCCGCCTGGGGCGAGCACTCGTCTCGCCTCGCGCAAAGCCGCACGGATGTCTTCCTCGCTGAGGAGGTCGAGCACGTACGTAGAAAGGAACCGGTCGAAGGCGCCGTCGCTCAGCGGCAGAGTAGGCGAGCCCTCCGTTCGCTGGACGCGCGCGCGATCTGCCCACGGCGCGACCCTGCCCTGGGCCAGGTCGATCATCGTTCCGCTGATGTCTAGCCCGACGTACTTGGAGTCTTCCGGAAGAAGCTCTTCAAGGAGGCGCGCCGCTAGCCGGCCCGTCCCGCAGCCGAGCTCGACGACCGCGCAGGCGGTTTCGAAGCCCGCGTATTGGAGGAGCACCTCGATCGCGGGGTCCTCGTAGATTCGTTGCAGGTCCTGCTTTGGCCCGAAGCGGTCGTAGAAGGCCCTTGCCTCCTCGTGCGAGAGGACTCGGTCGGGTTGGCCGCGTGGCTTTGCGACATCCATGCCCGGCTCAGCGTCGCACCGTCGTGTGGCCCGGCGCAAGCAACACCCGCATCCGTATCTCGCACCTGGCGGAGCCGTCCACGGAAAGATCCAGTCGTGAGCTCCTCCGCTGGCGAGCCGGCGTGATGGGCGGGCCGAACCGCACGTTGGGCCTGTGTTCTGCCTGCCCGCAGCGACACCTTGACGACCTAAGCACTGAGAACGCAGGTTTGTGTTTGGCCCAACGGCGGTCACAACCATGCAAATGAACAATCGGTGGAATCGGTTCGTGTACCGGCTCTGGGCCCCGGTCTACGATGCGGTTCTCGAGCGGCTCTTCCGCCAAGGGCGCCGTAGCGCCATGGAGTGGCTTGGTCTCCGGGCCGGCGAACGAGTGTGTCTCGTCGGTGTTGGGACCGGCGCGGATCTAGTCTACCTTCCGACAGGTGTGAAGGGCGTCGGGCTGGACTTGAGCGACGCTATGCTTGCGCGCGCAGAAGAAAAGCTTCCGATTGCGGGATGTGACATCGAGCTCCGGGCCGGCGATGCGCAAGCGCTCCCATTCAACGATGGGGCGTTTGACGCGGTCGTACTGAATCTGATCTTGAGCGTCGTTCCCGACCCCGCCCTCTGCATGTCCGAGGCGATCCGCGTGCTGCGACCCGGTGGCCGCATCGTCGTCTTCGACAAGTTCCTGCCCGACGGCACCGAGCCCACCTGGGGACGAAGGCTCTCGAACGTCGTCTCGACGCGCCTCGGCACCGACCTCAACCGGCGTCTCGGCGACATCCTCTCAGGGCTTCCGTGCGAAATCGTGCACGACGAGCCGAGCATTCTCGGCGGGATGTACCGAGTGGTCCTTCTCCGTCATTGACACGGGGACACTCTCCCCCCTCCTATCCTGCCGAAATCGCACGCTTCCTACGGCAAAGATCGCAGCGCCCCATCCCCCGACTCGCTGCGATCTTTGCCTGAGAACCGGTGTGAAATCCCGCGCTTGTCTACCCGGAGAGTGTCCCCCACGATATCTGTCCTAGTGATCACGTTCGTCGACCACATTCACATCCACGCTGCCGACCCTTCAGCAACGATCCGATTCTATGAGTCCTGCCTCGGCGCGGAGCACTTGGGGTCCATCCCTTCGGGTGAAGGCGGCCGCAACCACGGTGTGCTTCTCGGCGGGCAGATTTTGGTCATCAGCGAGTTCCCGCCAGGCATGACGCCGATGGACCCGCCCGAAGCAGGCGAAGGGGCACTTCGCTCCGGGTTCGGCGTGGCGCACTTCGGTGTTCAAACTACCGACCTCGATGGCGTGCTGGCGCGCCTACGTGAAGCCGGTGTGCACGTCCACGCTGAGCCGCGACGCTCCGGCTCGATCCGCTACGCCTACGTGACCGCACCCGACGGCGTCGTCATCGAGCTCGTCGAGCTCCACCTGCCCGCCCATCTTGCGCGGTTCGTACCGCTGCTCAACGGCGTCAACCGAGCGATCCACCTCACACGCCGCACCCTCGCAAAACAACTCTTCGATCGGGGACACTCTCCCCCCTCGTAACCGCTCGAATTTACGTGCTTCCTCCGGCACAGATCGCAGCACCCCATCACTCGAGTCGCTGCGATCCTTGCCTGAGAACCGGTGTGAAATCCGGTGCTTGTCTAGCCGGAGAGTGTCCCTGTCCTTCGACGCAAGAGAAGTAGCGCCAGGCCTAGCCAGGTCAGCAAGCCCGTCGGATTCGAGGTGACCGAGCAGCCCCCGGCGGTGGTCAGACCCATGCTGTCGAGGCTTGGCACAGTCGCGTTGTGCTGCCCGAGCGCTTGGTCGATCGCTGCGCTGTTGTCGGTCACGACCGTTCCGGGGCCACTGGTCGACAGCTGCGAGACAATTGCATTGGCCGGAGGGGCGCCATCTCCATCGGGGTTCCAGGGCCAAGTTCTCGCGCCCGGCGGCAGTCGAACGACCCTTCCGTCCTCGAGCTCCACGCGCGACGGTGCTTCGCTGAACGTGATCAACGGGTCGCATTCGATGACGCGCTCGGCGCCATGCACGTTGTCGATGTCTTCGAGGTCCGGGTTGAAATCAAACAAGGGGTCGAGGTCCATTTCCGGGGCAGACAATGTCGTGTAGAAGCGCGTCACGTAGGGCCTCGACGCCAGGAGCTCGCTCGTTTCCAGCATCGGCGTCACGACCTCCGTCGAAAGCGCCTCCATGAACGCCTCGGTGTTGAATGGCGTCAGCGGATTGCCGCAGCGGGGACACTGGACAAACTGTTCGAGCTCATCGGCAGGCAAGAAGTCCTCGAGCACGCCGAGATACCCATCCCACTGCGCGAACCGAGCGCTCTGGTCCAGGACATCTTCGGAGGAGAGCGCGGGGAGGTTGAGCTGGAGCTGCTCCCACTGGTCGCGTTCGAAGTCCGCCACGACCACGTTCTCGTAGGCATCGGCTGGTCCCGCACGCTCGGTCACGAACCCTTGACCACCGGCCTCATTTCCAGCGGCCACCACGACCTGGTTGTAGTTGCTGCCGCCAGTGAGCCAATCGATCAGCGCCTCGTTGAGCTCGAGTGCGCGGTAGTTGACCGGCACGGCGCGGCTTTCACCCAGCACCCAGACCATCACGCCCATGTCATCGTTCGCCGCTACGGCGGTTGGACGAATGGGAATCATGGGCTGATCCGAAACGTAGGTCATTCGAATCGGCCGGATCGTGCCTTCGTCATTGCCCTTGGTCAGCCGAAACGCGATCAGGTTCATCCCGTCTTCGAGGTATGAGCCGAGCAGGTCAGAGATATCCTCGGGATCGCCGCCCGGTGGAACCACGTCGTAGCCCTCGTCCGTAAGCCACTCGACCGCCACGTCGCCGACGCGGTCGAAGATGCCTTGGGGCTGGATGACCACATAGTCGTACGGACCGACGTTCCCCTGCGCCAGGACATTGATGCCGCCGCCACCGCTGCCACCCGCACCGCCGCTGCCGGAGTCCCCATTAAGGATGACATCGCCAGGCGGGGCGAATCTAGTGCCATCGTCCAGGCACTCTCCTTCGACACGGGTCGTCAGATTGTACTGTGGGTTACTCGCAAGCTGGAGTCGGGTGAACGCGAGATCCGACGACACTTCGATGTCTGGGACCCCGGGAACCGGCAAGACCCAGGCGAACTCTTCGGACGGCCCTTCGTATTGGATCTGAACGACGGCGGTGACCGTGCCATCCGCGTTCTTCGAAAAGATGATCCGTTCAGCGGCCTGATTCACCGGCGCCGTAGCGGAACAGAAAAGCCCGCCACAAGCCTGAGCTGGCGTCGCCGGCGTCAGCAGCGACAGCGCAAACAAGAAAAGAGATCCAAGGGCAAGCAGTTTTACTGACATTTTCGTCATCCTTTCCAAGAAAGGACTACCGTGCACGATGAGAAGGCTTTCTGCCAGTCAATTCCAATCGAGATGTGGCCATCCGCCGGTTTCGCCTGCGGGTTCGTACAGCTGGTGACAACCTTGCGTTTTTCCGCCTCGTAACATCCATTGCGTCATGAGCGGGTGACGTCTCGGTCGGACAACGGGACTCGTTATCATCGATCGTGTTCGCACGATCTACGTCTACCGCCAACAATCTGGCGGAGCACTAGCCCCCTAGCACCTTCTCCATCCGCCGAAATACATCCTCGATCACCTTCGCTTCCGGCAAGACCGTCACGCGGAAGTAGTTCCGGTAGTCGATATTGAAGCTGGAGCCCGGCGTCAGCAGCACGTGCTGCGTTTCCAGAAGCTCCATTGCGAATTCCTGGTCGTCGAAGTCAGGCAGCTTGTCCGTGTCGGCGCCGACAAATGCATACATCGCACCGCCGGGCGGAAGCATGTGCAGGTACTCACTTGCTTCGACGCCTTGGATCACCGCTTGGCGAGACTCGTACAAGCGCCCGCCCGGCCGAACCAGCTCCTTCAAGCTCTGATAGCCGCCCAGCGCCGTCTGCACGCCCCACTGCCCTGGCACATTGCTGCACAAACGCAGCGACGCCAACAAATCCAAACCCTGCAGGTAATCCTTGGCGAGCTCGTTGGTGCCGTTGAACACCACCCAACCCACGCGGAAGCCGCAGGCCCGGTAGATCTTGGACAAGCCGCTGAACGTACCGCAGAGGGTCTCCTTGACCAGTGGCGCCACCGGGACGAACTCGGCGTCGTCGTACACCATTCCGTCGTAGATCTCATCGCTGAATACGACGAGCTTGTGCCGTTCGGCAAGCGCGACCATCGCCTCGAGCACTTCCCGACTGTAGACGGCGCCCGTGGGGTTATTGGGGTTGATGATCACTATCGCACGTGTTCGATCGTTGATCAGGCCGGCCAGGGCATCGAGGTCCGGCTGAAACCGTTTCTCCGGCGTGCACGGGTAATGCACGGCCGTGCCGCCGTTCAGCGTGACCGACGCCGTCCAAAGAGGATAGTCGGGGCTCGGTATCAGCACTTCGTCGCCGTCGTTGAGCAGCGCGCGCAGCGTAAGGTCAATCAGCTCGCTGACCCCGTTGCCGATGAACACATGCTCGGCGGTCACGTTCATGACGCCGCGTTCCTGCTGCTGCAGCACCACCGCTTCGCGCGCCGGGAAGATGCCCTTCTGGTGGCAGTAGGCCTCGCTCTCCGGGAGGTTCTCGATCATGGCCATCCGCATCGTTTCGGGCGTGCGGAATCCAAATAGACCCGGGTTCCCAATGTTCAGCGAGATGATCTCGTAGCCCCGGCGTTCCATCTCGTGCGCACGCTGCGCCAGCTTCCCGCGGATCTCATAGCGAACATCGTGGAGGTTGTCGCTGCTATAAATTTCAGTATTCATCGATTCGAGCCAGTCCAATTCAGACTCATGGTAGACGCCCCCGCCATTGTCGAGCACCCATTTTAGCGGCGCACTCTCCCGGTTTGGGAGCCCCGCCATTCTCTCTGAGGAACACACTCCGCCGGCAATCGGCTTGATTTCAACGACTTGCGAGGCCTACCGCGAAAACGTTCCTTCGGGACGCTACTGCGGAGAACACTCCTAGCTGAGGTGCACCTCGTGGACGTCCTTCGTTACGACCGTATTGCCGTAGTGCGCTTCCATCCAGCGTCGCGCTTCATCGCGTGAGCTCTGATCGTTGGCAACGGCAATCGTTCCACCCCGCGAGCCACCCACCGAGCAGAAATCGCCTTTGCCCGCGGCCACGCGTAGACTGCCCCCCGTGGCTAGGGGACGCAGAGCGGCTTCCACAAACCTGACCGCCGCACGGGGGCTCGCCAAGGAACGCTTTGGCATTCAGAAGCTCCACCCAGAGCAAGCGCGCGCGATCGAGGCGCTGCTGTCCGGGCGTGACACGCTAGTCGTGCTGCCCACCGGTTACGGGAAATCCCTGATCTACCAGTCGACGGCACTCTTGTTCGAGCGGCCAACCATCGTCGTCTCGCCGCTGATTTCTCTGATGCGTGACCAGGAGCGAAAGCTTCGTGAGCGCGGCGCGCCGGTCGTGCGCATCGATAGCACGCTTCGCGCGACCACTCGACGCCAAGTATTGGCCCGCCTCGGCAAGGGAGGCGCGCTGATCGTCTTGACCACGCCCGAGACCCTCGAGTCGCTCGCGGGGTCGACGCTCGCCGAGGTCAAGCCGGCGATGCTGTGTGTCGACGAAGCGCATTGCATTTCCGAGTGGGGGCATGATTTTCGCCCGTCTTACCTGCGTCTCGGCGCGCTTCGAAAGCCGCTTGGCAATCCCGTGGTGCTCGCCCTGACCGCAACCGCCACACCGCGCGTGCGAAAGGACATCGCCGACCGTCTAAGGATGAAAAACCCGGTCGAGGTCATCGCGCCGCCCCATCGGAAGAACCTTCGCTTGTCTGCGAACATCG
>JAOTXX010000096.1 GCA_029862185.1 Myxococcales bacterium | reverse complement strand
CGGCTCTCGCGAAGCCGTCGACCTTGTTGCTGAGCTCCTTGGCCGGGTAGGGCCGCGCTTATCGGTCAACGAGGCAGCCAGGTTGCGTGACAATCTCACTTTCTGTTCAACCTCGGTCAGATCTTCAGATCTTCTCTTTGGTCGGTCAGATCTTCGTTAACCGGTCAGATCTTCTTCTGATCTTCCTCCTACTGCGATTCTGGGATAACACGCACAATCGAAATGTGGATGTTGATTGTTCGAGGCCTTCTCGGTGGTCTGTTGCAGCTCGTGCTGTTCGGCTCGCTCTTGCTGATTCCGGCCGGCACCTGGAATTGGCCGCGCGCGATTCAGTTCCTCGGCACTTATGGGGCGATGCTGGCTGGGTCAACCGTCTGGCTTGCCGTTGCCGCGCCGTCGAGTTTGGAGGCGCGTCTCGAACCGGCCATAAACAAGAAGCAACCCGTTGCTGACCGCGTCGCCACGGCGTTGATTGGCCTGGCGGTTGGCGGGTGGATGGTCTTCATCCCGTTCGACGTGTTCCAACTGCATTTGTTGCCGGCGCCTTCGCTTGCCGTGTCCCGCTTCGGCGCGGTCGCTGGCATTGCCGGTTTCACGTTCATTCTCACGGCGCTCTATCAGAACGCGTTCGCTACCCCTGTGGTGCGGGACCAGAGTGAGCGCGGGCATACCCTCGTCGACACGGGGCTATATGGCCGCGTGCGCCATCCGTTCTACGCGGGGTTCTTGGTGGCCCTGTTCGGTCTTGCGCTCTGGCTCCAGAGTTATGCAGCGGTCGTCGGCCTCGTGGTGGTTTTTGCTAGCCTTGCACTGCGTATTCTCGTCGAGGAACGGTACCTGCACGAGACCTTGCCGGGCTACGCCGAATACATGAGCCGAGTGCGGTACCGGTTGGTCCCTGGCGTGTGGTAGAATCCGGTCGTGCCGCAAACAGAGCGAGCGACATGGGGGTTTCGTCTGGCCCCGCGGCGGTGGCCATCGTTGTTTCGTGCTGTCCGCGAGACCCCAGACGACGTTGCGGTTGGCGCTGAGGTCTTCTTCGCGGTGGGCGGGCATGACGAGGGGCCCGCATACCGTAGATTCATGCGCGACCCGCTTGGTCAGCAGCTCGTCCAGGAAAAGATTCAGTACCCGGAGCTCTTCATGGATCTCGAACAGCTCCGCAAGCTTCCGGACGATACGTTGGGCCGCGAGTATGCTCGGCAGCTCGACGAGCGCGACATCGATCCCAAAAAGCTCGCCGCTCTGACGGAGCCTTGCTACGAAGGCATCGATTTCAGCCCCGACCACGCGTATGTTCGTGATCGCGTGCGCCACGCTCACGATCTGATTCACACGCTCACCGATGCAGGAGTCGACTTAATTGGTGAGGTGGCGGTTGCAGGATTTACGTTTGGGCAGACCGGCAACAAGGGCTGGGCGATGTTGGTGTTGCTCAACGTCCTGACTGGCTTGCTGGTAGGCCGAATCGACAGCGCCGTCCTCGCCTTCAAGGGCTACGTTCGCGGTCGGCGGGCCCGGTTGATTCCCGCGGCGCACGATTGGGAGCGGCTGCTACGCCTTCCGATCGAAGACGCGCGAACGGAGCTCGGGGTCACGCCTTTCGAGCGGTATCGGCCTCTATATCTAGACGATGTTTTCGCCAACGCGCCAAAGGCAGCGAGCAGGCCATGATGTTCCGTTGAATCGCGATGCTCATGGTCTAGGAGAAGCTTTCGCGTTGATCGATACTCGCCTGAAGCTAGGCGACCGTCACCAGGATCGTGGCCACATAACCCGACGAGGCGTCTCACGTGACCTGGGCTAGGGGAGCAGGGCTCGCCGTCGCGATGCCGTCGCTGAGATTCGGAGTGTCGTTTAACACTGAGTGTATCCCGTCGTTCCTCAAAACGTTGTCCGTCGCGAGATGTGAGCCGCACCGATCGTGAGGGCGACAAAGCGGCCAGACTCGGATCCTTGGTTGCATTACCGACAGCTCGACACATGCGAGTCGAGCGCGGAATCCGCCATAGCCCCGCGCAGTAAGCGCAGCTGTGCATGGACTGCGGTCGTCGAAGCTCCTCACGCGCCCCTCCGAAGCTCGTCCCACTCTTCAATGAAGGCGGAAAATTGGTTCCAACTTCGCATCGTTGGGGTCACCGCCATCAGAGCCCGGTTTCGGCCGGGCACTTGCTTTGGACGCCTGATAGCACGGCAACGCGTCCTAACGCCGACGATCTAGCCAATAGCCAGGGCGTCGCTTTGCGTGCGCCACCGCGACGATTTCTACGGTTGCCGCGTCAACGCGGAAAAATACGACGTAAGGGAAGCGCTTGAGTAAGCGTTTGCGATACGGTCGATCGGGTCGCCAGACCGGACACGCTTCGGGCATCTCGAGGACGGATTGGAAAGCTCTATCGACCACGGCAACGAGCTCGATGCCCAGGCCGCGACGCTTCGCCTCGTACCACATCGCTGCCGACTGAAGCTCGGCTTCCGCGTCGGGCAATACGCGAAGCGTTCGCTTCATCGCCCGAGTTGGCTCAGAACACGCGCACGGACTTCGCTCCACTCAGGGGCGGGTTCGCCCTTGGCACGAGCGGCTTCCACGCGACGATCGAGCTCGGCGACCCACGCAGACTCCCAGTCGCCGTCCGGTGGCCCGTCTACGCTGGCAATGAGCTCAGACGCGAGCTCCAACCGCTCGTCCTCGGGCAGGCCGCTGGCCGCTTCGAGCAGCTTCTTTGCCGCGTCAGTCATGGCAAGGATTGTAGCACGAGCGAGATCATGATGTGGTCTCGGCCGGAACCGCCAAGAGTTTCGTATTTTCCAGCTTTGTCCCCCGACAATCTCACGCCTCGAGTGTCCGGAGCCCCTCCCACTCTCCAATAAAGGCGGAAAATTGGTTCCAACTTCGCGTACTTGGGGTCACCGAAGAAACAAGGGATCGCGTTGCAGGGCGCGGTCCGTGTTTCGGCGTCTGACGCCGACTACAGCAAGTCCGCCCACCAGACTTCCCATTTGAAAACGTCGTTGTCGTGTCGGTCGTTGAGCCAAACCCGGGCTTCACCACCAATCAGCCGTAGCCCGAGCTGATCCACCGGCAGGTCGCCGGTGTGGCACTCGATTCGGAAGCCCTGCAACACCGGCTGCTTCGCGTCGATCTCCTCGGTGTGCGAGCCGATTCGCGGCATGGGGTCGGCGTAGTACGACGTGCTGACGACCCGCTCGGCCGGCACCAGCGCATAGTCGACCTGGAACCAATAGGGGTCGTCCCCTCCCGCTTCCTCGAACACGTGCTGCAGATAGATTTGGCCGTAGCGGCTGATGAGCCGAATCTCGACCGTCTCGACGTTCCGATCTCTCACGCGTCGCAGGTCGAAACCGAGCAACACCGGCACCATGCCGGGCGGGAGCTCCGCTATCGGCTGATTGGTGCCGGAACCGTACTGGTTGTAGCCCGAAAACATGTGGCGCTCGGTCCCAAACGGCAGCTGCTGGCCGTCGAGCGTCCACGTATAGTCTGCCTCGCCCTTGCTATCCTCGTAGCCGGCGAGGATCGCGGTCTCCGCGCCTGGAGATGACGGGACGTCCTCGACGAAGAACCCGGGTTGGAGTCGCTTGATCCCGTGATCGACTCCTGCACCGAGGAAGTTGAAATAGAACCCAGCGAGCCCCCATTGCTCGGGTCCGCCCCGAATCTCGTAGATGCCTTGGCTGAGGTCGCTCGCCCTTCCGCTCAAAGTCTCGCGTTCGAGGGAGTCGTTCACGCATTGCCCTCGGATGCAGACCGCCTGGCCCGAGCCGCAGAGCGTGCCGTCCTGGACCGGCTCGTTGACGCACTCGCGCCTCGAGCCGGTGGCGCAGGCGTCCGCGGTGCACTCGTTGCCGTCATCGCACTGCGCCGAGTCGTTGCAGTCGACGCAGGTTCCCCAGCCATCGCAGTAACGGCCGCCGCTCTGGTCGCACGGCGTGTCGATGGGGGCGTCCACCTGACGATCGCAGGCGCCCGTGGACGGGTCGCAGGTGCCATCGACGGTGCACTGGCTGTTGTCGTCGCATCGGACGTTCGCGCACAGATCGCACTGCCCGGCCGCGCACTCACCTTCGTATCCATCGACGCTACACGCCTTGCCGTCGGGCGCCTCGAGATATTTGCACGTTCCGCTCGCGGGGTTGCACCCATCCTGGACGCACGGACCGAGATCTTCGCAAAGGTATGGATCGCAGAGGTCGGCGTCGACGCACTCGCCGTTCTCGCAGACGCCTGGCTCACCCGCATAATCACACACCCCTCCGACGTCGACGGTGGAGCAGAATCCGTCTTCGCATACCGCTGCGGTACATGCGCTGCCGTGATAAGCACACTGAGCCGTTCGATTGCACTCGACGCAGTCGCCCACGTCGTTGCAGAACCCACTGCCGTCGGGGCCGCAAACCTCGTCGACGGGAACGAGGCCTCCACCTTCGCACTCGCCGGTGTTCGGGTTGCACGCGCCGTCGACGGTACATGGGTTTCCGTCGTCGCAGCTGACCCCTTCGCACAGGTCGATTTCGCCTCCGAATTCGCCGGCCGCGTCGTCGTCGTCAGCGCCAGAAGCTTCGCGAGTTGCGTCGAATCCTTGCTCCTCAACGTTGCCGCAGGCGTTCACGAGCACACAGAGTAGGACGAGGAGAATCGCACCGAGGTCGCTTTTCGTCATGACTGATCCCTTTCAACACCCCTACGCCGCGGACCTGGTGTTGGATTAAGACCCGCATGTCGAAAGGCGTCGCCGGCAGGGCGGACAAAGGCCAGAGCGCGTCTTTCGGCCAAATGAGTAGCTGGCCCCCGTGGCCGCCGACGTGGTGTCGGCCGGCGTTGGGTACCGCATGCTTCACCCGGTCCAAGGGCTGCTACCGGCGAACGCCGAAGGGCATCTCTTGGCTAAAGGACACGTCCAAGGAGCCGTGGTTGTGCCCATGTCTGCGACGGCTCTCTGCGAAGCCCCTCGAGGGTCAACCCGGGTCGGGTCGTGGGCGCTCGCCAGCGGCCCATTGCAATGTTTCCAGAACGTCCTCGGCGGTCGTGCCCGGGTCGCCCAACTCCTGGCGCATCCACGCTGCTGCGGCTTCGGTAGCGGCTGCCCGCCTTGCGGACGAGCTGCAAAATCCGCGACACGATACTGATGAAGAAGCCCGACCCGAGGATCGTGATCGCATCGCAAGCGAGCATGGGTGAGATCCCCGAAGAATACCCCGCCGAAAGCAAGTGGGATGCCCCAGGACAACGCACGGTCATGCCGGTGTCGGCCGAGATCGCGGGGGTGGAGCCAGTTCGCGGCATCGCGGTCGTGCAGGACGGCTCCCACGGGCTCGTGCCGATCAACTGCTACGCGCGCGCTTCCGAGCTCGATGCAATGATGCCGGTCGTTCAGCAGTAGGGCGTGGGTGTGCGCCCACCACTTATTTCCAACTTCGCATCGTTGGGTCACCACCATCAGAACCCGGCTTCGGCCGGGATTTTCTCTTGAAGCGGCGTCCTCAAATAGCGGGCCGAGCTTATCGGTCACCGAGATCGACAGACTGCGTGAGAACCCTACTTTCTTCTCAGCCTGGGTCAGATCTTCTAGTTCGTCTGGGCGTCAACACTGGGGGCAGCCGATACAGCGCCCCGCGCAGAATATGCCTCCACACCCGGTGCACAAGTCGGTGGATTGGCCGGGTGGCCCGGTGACAAGCACGTTGCACACGCCTGCCGAGCAGAACCAGTCCTCCGTCGAGACCTGCTCGCCGTTGGTGCTTGCGAAATTGATGCCGGTGCAGTCTGGGTCGCTAGAACAGGCTTTCGTGCAGATGGTTCCCTGATTCGCGGGTCTGCTCCAGTCCGTGCAGCTGATGTTGTCGCAGGACTCTCCGCCGACCGCATCCCGACACACGCTGCCAGGACAATCCCCAGGAAAACCCGTATCGCAGAATGCACCGCTCGCGAGAGTCGCGGAGCCGCCATCGGTCGAGCTACTGCAGCCAAGGCCGACTAATACGAGTGACGACGACAAGATTAGGCAGGTCCGAGCCATGACACCCTCCTTCTTTGGAGCCTCGACTATACACGGAATCGCCGTCAGCCGGCACAGGCACACGGGGGCGCTAACTACTACGGGCATAGCCAATCCATAAACGCTTGCTGCGTTTGGGCCAACGTCGGTAGACTCTCTTCCTGCGCTCTTGACAATCGCAAGGAAATAGCGCTTCGTCCGGAGCAGCACGAAAGGAGCCACCATGCGCATTCATCGAGTTCTTCGCGCGCTTCTTGTCTTGGCATGCTTGAGTTTCATGAGTTGCGGTGAGAGTGCCAGCGAGTCCTGTCCAGGCGTCCTGTGCACGAACTGCGCCGGCGATTGCGGCGAGGTGAACATCACTTGTGGCTCGGGGCAAGTCGAAGCCTGCGTCGGCCTGGAGTTCTTCACCGGAGAAGCATCGGAAGGGCGTTGCGTTTTCTGCACCTCCGGTTGAAGGCTGTTCAAATGGAGAGGTTTGGGGGACACGCTTCCCCTCCGGCGAAGCTGCGGTATGAGCTCCGGCAGAGTGCTTCGTCCGAACCGTCGTGGATGTTGTCTAGCGACAGATAGACACCACTCGCGAAGCCGCCCGTCGCATGCGCACCGGTGTTGTTGTCCTCGTCCCACCTCCGCCGTCGCTGACGAGTGGCGTCTTTCCTTGCCTACGCTCGGGGCAGGAGAACGGATTAAGGGTCTCGGCACGGACCGCGGGATTCGCTTAATCCAAAGCCCCTTGACCGGCGTAGGGATGATGAAGGCCGCTTGAGGCCGGAAAGGGAACGAGGACCATGAGCACGACCGATTCCACGACCCGCTGCCCCACCACTTGGGTGGGTATCCTGCCAATTGCTCTTTTGATCTCCGCGGGTTGCGGCGACCCCGCGTCCGGGATGGATGATGGATTCGCCTTCGATCGCGCTTGTGAGATCGATGGGGAATGCGACGAGAACCCGGACGGCGAGCTTCGCGACGACGAATTCGCTCCCGAATTCGACGACGACGAGCTCCCCGGCGCCGGGTCCGCTGACCAGAATCCGGACGGCCGAGACTCCGCCACGCCGCACACTCCGGGCGGCGGTAGGACCCCTGCCACGCCACCGAGCTCCGACGGAGGTAGAGCGCCCGCGACGCCGCCGAACACCAATGGAGGAAGGACCCCCGCCACGCCGCCAAACACCGACGGTGGCAGGACCCCCGCCATCCCGTCCGACCCCAGCGGTGGTAGGGATCCTGTCGTGCCCGCCCCTGAGTGCACGCCAGGCGAGTCGCGGTGCGTGGCTGGTGCTGCGGGCGTCGTCGAGCAATGCGACGCGTCCGGTTTCTGGACGACGGTCAGCTGCGGCACGGCGGAGCTCTGCACCGATAGCGAATGCACGCTTGCCTGCGAGCTCTCCGTCGAGCCGTCCGACCCGTACATCTGCTACGTGCCGAACAATGACGGTGTCAACGACGGCGTGCTCTGGGTGAGCAACGACCCGGCGCGCATGGAGAACGGCACGTACACCGGGATTGTGGTCCACTACACATCGGACGGGAGGGAAGCTCCCATTCGACGGGTTCCGTCCGACATCGTCCACACCGGGTCCTGGCCGTACGAATGGAAGCTCGCCTCGGCAGGCACCCTGCGGCAAGCCATGATCGAATTCCGGCTCGACCAGCTCTCGTCACTCCCTGGTCCCTTGCGCACCGTCGAATTCACCTACTGGGCTCGGCGTGCACCCGCGTTCGTCATTCCCGATCCGCAGGTCGCCATCAACCACGAAACGCGAGCGGTGGTGTTCGCGTGGTCCCCGTCGGATGAATACTTTGCCACGGATTCGTCACACGTCCTCCACTACGCCTACTTCGGCTCGGAGATTCGTACGGGCTCGATCCCTCCCGTGCTTGGAAGCAACCAGTTCGACCACGCCGGCGAAGTCAACGCCATGGGCATCGAAATCGTGGGCGCCGCCTCAGGCAGCCCGACCATGGACGCTTTCGTCAACTTCGTCATGCTCACGGTTCGCTGAGCGAACAACACGGCGCCCAAGGACGGCGATTGCGAACCCGAAGCTCGTCCCACTCTTCAATGAAGGCGGAAAATTGGTTCCAACTTCGCGTACTTGGGGTCACCAGGTCGCGGCTCGCCATCAGGCATTCTCGAACATGGCTTGAAAGGCGGCGACCATTTCTTCCTCTGGGACCTCGCGAAGGCGGGTGGCGATGATCCAGTGGTGCCCAAAGGGGTCACGCACTCGTCCGGCTCGGTCGCCATAGAACTGATCCGCGAGCGGATAGATTTCTTCCGCGCCCGCGCCGAGCGCCTTTTGGAACACCAGGTCGCAGTCCGCGACATGCAGATCGAGGACGACAGACGTTCCCGCGAGTGTCGCCGGGCTCGTCGAGCCGATGCTGGGCATCTCGTCCGAGAGCATCAGGCGGGTGCCCTCGATCTCGATCTCCGCATTCATGCAGGTTCCGTCTGGCGCCACCAAGCGCGCGCGGACCTCTTTCGCGCCGAACACGCGCTCGTACCAAGCGATGACCTCGGCGGTGTTCCTCACCTGTAGGTATGCGGTGATGCCTCGCATCTCGTTCGCTCCTCTCGTCGCTGGCCCTCTACGTCTAGACCACAGTTTCAAAGACCGTACGCCAAAATGGTCCGGAGCGCGTCCCAGCCGTTCAAAAACCGCACGATCTGGTCCTAACTTCGCGTCCTTGGGGTCACCCCGCAAAACAAAAAGGGAGGACAGCCGCAGGCTGCCCTCCCTTTACGGGAGGCCCGTGGTCTCGCGCGAAGCGCCAGCTTCACGGGGCCCGACGTATGATGGGCTGATGGAAGCAAGCGCCAAGCACCCCAGCACCCACCCCGCCACCCGTCCGATGCGTTTGTTATCGAGATTTCTTGAAGAGTCAGTCGGGCCTCTTGACAATTTCGCTCTTCGGTTTGCATGGTTCGGTGTGCGCGTACCAAGGCAGCTTTTTCTGGCACTCCTTTCCGCCCACGTACGTGCAAAGGCCGAATGAGCGCCGTCGCGCTAATCCGGGGGCGCGCCTACATCGCCGGCGAGTGGGTCGCGACTGGGACTCATTTGGACGTGTTGGATCCCGCGACCGGAGAGCGCGTCGGCCGCGTGCCTCGCTGTGGC
Organism: Myxococcales bacterium; assembly: GCA_029862185.1. Lineage (GTDB taxonomy): Bacteria > Myxococcota_A > Polyangia > Polyangiales > Houyiibacteriaceae > SG8-38. The sequence continues at coordinate 5,290 of JAOTXX010000096.1, read as the reverse complement.
GCCGAACAAGCGCGCGCCGCGGTCGATGGCGCGTGCGGTGTTTTCGAGCAGTGGCGCAGCCTGTCCGCGATCGACCGGGCTGCGCCTCTGCATCGCATGGCCCGCACCATGGAGCGCCGCGAAGAGGAGCTGGCGACTTTGCTCACCCGCGAGCAGGGCAAACCCCTCGCCGAGGCGCGCGGCGAAATCCGTTACGCCGCATCCTTTTTGACCTGGTTCGCAGAGGAAGCGCGGCGAATGTATGGGGAGACCGTCCCTGCGCCATCCGCCGACGGGCGCATATTCGTCCTGCGGCAACCGGTAGGAGTCGGGGTCGCGATCACGCCCTGGAACTTTCCTTGCGCGATGGTCACCAGAAAGCTCGGACCGGCGCTCGCGGCCGGCTGCCCATTGATTCTCAAGCCAGCCGAGGCGACGCCACTGTCCGCATTGGCCCTCGCGGCCATCGCGGAGGAAGCCGGTATCCCTGCCGGCGCATTCAGCGTCTTGACCGGGGATCGCGCCGACGCCGCCGATTTGGGTGACGCGCTGATCGGGGATGCGAGGGTCCGCAAGCTCAGCTTCACGGGTTCTACTGCTGTCGGGAAGAAACTCCTCGAAGCATCGGCGGCGACGGTGAAACGGGTGAGCCTAGAGCTCGGCGGAAACGCGCCGTTCGTGGTGCTCGACGACGCGGATGTCGACGCTGCGGTTGCTGGCTGCCTCATCGCAAAGTTCCGAAACGCGGGCCAAACCTGCGTCGCCGCCAATCGTATCCTGGTTCAAGACGGCATTTACGAGCGCTTTCGTGATGCCCTCGCGCAGGCGATCGCAGCGCTGCGCGTCGGTCCGGGCCTCGAGCCCGGCGTGCAGATCGGGCCGCTCATCGATCGTCGGGCCTTCGACAAGGTCCACGCTTTGGTCGCCGACGCTCGTGACGCTGGTGCGCGTTCGACGGTTGGAGGCGGCCAAGCCGAAGCCGGAGGCACGTTCTTCACGCCGACCTTGCTCGAAGATGTCAGCGCAGACATGCGGATCAGCCGGGAGGAAGTGTTCGGGCCGGTGGCGCCACTCACGCGTTTTGGCAGCGACGCCGAAGGAATGGCGTTGGCAAACGGGACGCCCGCAGGTTTGATCGCATACCTCTACGGACGCGACTTCAGTCGCCTCGTCCGCGGATACGAGGCGCTCGAGGCAGGCATGGTCGGCGTCAACACCGGGCTCGTGAGCACCGCAGAGGTGCCCTTCGGTGGCTGGAAGGAGAGCGGCCTCGGCAGAGAAGGAAGCCGGCACGGGCTCGAAGACTGGACCGAGCTCAAAAGCGTCACGGTCGCTCTGGACTGAGCTGTGCTTGCCGAGCTACGGCGCGACTTCGCAGGGATAGGGCATTGCGCCCGGGATGTCGGTGACGAAGTTGGCTTCTTCGACGCGGCTCTGGAGGGTGTCGGGTTCGGTGACCGCCCGCAAGAACCAGTCACTCATGACCTCACCATCGACGCTCCCGAGCCAGAGCTCTTCGCGGAGCGTCACCACGTGGAGGCTCTCGTCCGAGACGCTGGTGTAGTAGTAGTTGATCCCGTTCAAGTCCTTGGTGTCGCAGTAGTCGCTGCGCATCTTGTTGATCCAGATTGCCCGCCAGTCTTCCTCGGACGGCTGAGCGGGTCCGGTGAAAAACGCATCCCGGCGCTGGGTGTCATCGTACGGGTTGCTGAGGATGAGCATCTGTTGCTCGGGCACCTGCTTGAGGCGCGGCGAGATCGCATTGTAGAGCACCGGCCCGACCGCGCAGTCGCCTACGAAGCAATACGGGGGCAGATTGGGAAGCATCGCCCAGCCGTTCTCGACCGGAATCTTCACCGCGCCGAGAAGCGCGACGCCAAACGGCTGCCCGTTGTCGAGCGCGCCGCCCGCATCGGGGAAGGCCGCGGTCCTCGGCCAGAGCAAGTCATCGAGGAACCAATGGTAGTTATAAAGCGCACCGTAGCCGCCCGCCGACCAACCGCCGAAGAGCGCGACGAGCTCGTCGGGACGGAACCCGGCGCCCCCCTCGTCGTCCATTTCCTTCCAAATCACGTCACGGACCATCTGGACCGCGGAGCGCAGATTGATCGAGCCGTAGCGAGGCAGATCGACGGTCCCCGGGTACTCGATGACGCCGCCGCCGGCGAAGACGTCTTGATTGCAGTACGGCAGGTAGACCTGGGTCCAGTTGGTGAACGGGCTCACCGCCGGGTCCTCCGAGGTGATTCCCGCCCCGAGCGGATCGTCGTCCATCGCATTGAAGAGCCCTGGATTGCTGACGAGCCGGTCGGCGCACTGGCTCTCGAGCACGCAGACACCACCCCCCTGGAGACCGACCAACACTCGATCAAGCGGCTCGCCCTCGGGCGCCAGCTTCACCCAGAACGCGTAGGCCGTGCCATCGCCGCACATGGTGCCCCACTTCTCGCCATCGACGACGATCTGCTTCCACTCGCCGCGCGGCGCTTCGAAGTCGGTGTTCGAGGGGCCGCAATCGAGGGTAAGCGGGCTGGTCTGCGCGTGTGAGGTCGCGGTGATGCAGTCGACCTGTTGTACGGCGCGCTCGACATACTGTGTAGGATTGACCGCGATGACCTCCTCGAGGTTCGTGTCCCCACAAGCGCCCTCGATCTCACTGACCGCGCTGTCGGCGAGGTTCTGCCGTTCCGCGTCGACCGCACTGGCCTCACAGGAGTCGCCGGTCAGGCAGTCGCCAACCGCGGTTAGCGCGCTATCGACCATGGCCGACACGGCTTGGTGCGCGCTGCTCAAGCAATCCTGCTCGCTGCCGCTCGCGTTCGGATAGACGGCGCCCTGCGGACCGCCGTAAGTGCGCCAGGCGATCGCGTCCGCCTCGGAGCGACAGGAATTTTGAAGCCGGCCGACGAGCGCATCGACCGAGAGCGAAAGGAACTCACCGTCGGCGCAGGAACGTTCGACGCTTCCTTGGAGCGCCGCAAGCGCCGCAGCCACCGCCGCATCGTCCGATGCACAAGGCGCATCCGTGTCGCCGTAGCAGGCCTCCCACGCGGCGTTGACCAGGCCGATGCAATCCCGAACGCCGTCCGACGCGGCTTCGCTGCACGATTTGGCGGTCACGCTTCCGGAGTCGCTCGAGCATCCGGCTGCGCCGATTGCGAGGGGGAACGAAAAGACGATCGCGCTTAGGCAAAGTCTGAAAGACGACATTGGAGCTCTCCTCAGGGCAGGCGTGGCTTTGGAATCAGCGGTTACGGGCCAATGCACGCGTATACGAGCGACAGCACCGGTGTCAATCCTGGGATGAATTGACGCGAGGCCGCTGCTTTTTTGTCGCTCAGGCCCGCTGCGGATAAACCGGCCCTGATGTGAACGGGGGAGGGCGACATTGAAGCAGTTCATCGCCGCCACGGTCCTGGCGGTGAGCACAGGGCTGTTCTGTAGTCCTCCGCCGAGTTTTGCTCAGGACGTCGACCCAACGGGCGTCACCGAAGAAGGGGTACCCGGCGAGGCGGTGGAGCCGAGCCAAGGCGCCTCGGAGGTCGAGAAGGCCATCGATCAGGCCGAGGAGGACGCCGAATCGGGTCTTCCCGCAGAGTTCACGATCAAGTTTGGGGATAGCTACGACTGGCTTCGCTTGACCTCAGGCGAGTGGCTTAAAGGCGAATTGCACTGGATGCGGGAGAAAGACATCGAGTTCGACAGCGACAAGCTCGACCTCCTCACCTTTTCTTGGAGCAAGGTGAGCCAGCTTCATTCTCCTCGCGTCAACACCTTCGTGTTCGAGGAAAAGATCGACGTGGTGGGGCGGGCGGTCATTACCAAGGAGAAGGTGATCATCGAGACGGCAGAGGGCGTGGTGAGTTACCCGCGCGATCAACTGCTCACGATTCTCGAAGGAGCGAAGAGAGAGCGCAACTGGTGGTCGACGAAGCTTGGGGTGGGGTTGTCGGCAAACGCAGGCAACACCAATCAAGGCCAGTTGAACCTCCACTGGGATTTGGTCCGCGCCGACCCACGCACGCGCTCCGCGATCAGCTACGACGGTACGTTTGGCTATTCCAATCGAGAACAGAACGTGAATCGGCACCTCGGGGAAGCCGGTGTGACCGTGTACCATTCGAAGCGTCTATTCTTCTCGCCCGCAAGCGCGCAGTTTCTCAACGACCGGTTTCAGAACCTCAAGCTTCGCGCCACACCGGGCGCTGGGGTCGGCGTCCATGTCATCGATACGAAAAAGGTCGAGTGGGATCTCGGGGGCGCGCTCGGCTACCAGTACACTCGATTCCTGAGCACAGCCACAGGGGTCGATAATCCGCAAAACGACGGGTTCATTAGTTTCCATACCTACGCGGATTTCGACTTCACCGACGATGTAGAGCTGAAGATCGACTGGCTAACCAACGTGGTCTACACCCAGATCGGCCTCACCAACCACATCGGCACCGCGAACTTCAGCGTCGAAATTACCGATATCTTCGACTTGGAAACCACCTTCAAGTTCTACCGAACGGAGCGCCCGCCGCCGCGAGCCGACGGCACGGTGCCAAAGAGGAACGACTACCAGCTGATCGTGAGCCTGGCCTTAGAAATCGGCTAGACTCCCCCGGTGCCGGGCCGCTTACTCCCTCGCCAGTTCTACGCGCGCGATGCCCTCGACGTCGCCCGTGACCTTCTCGGCCAAGAGCTCTGGCACGGCGGCGTCGGCCTGCGCATCACTGAAGTCGAGGCGTACCGCTATCCGGACGACAGCGCCAACCACTGCCGCGCCGGGCTCACCAGCCGAAACGCGCCCATGTGGGGTCCGCCCGGTCACGCGTACGTCTATCTGTGTTACGGCTTGCACCGGATGTTGAATCTCGTGACCAATCGCAACGGGGAGGGCGCTGCCGTCCTGATTCGTTCCTGCGAGCCGATCGCTGGGACGGCCACGATTCGCCGCAGGCGCGGGGGCAAAGACGGCCCGGTGCTGTTGACCGGTCCGGGAAAGGTCGGCCAGGCCTTGGGCCTCGACGCGAGCTTCAGCGGGCACCCTCTCTACCGCCGCGGCGGCCTCGAAGTGCGCGAAGGAACCCGCGCGAGCGAGATCACCGTCGGCTCGCGGATCGGCATCGGCTATGCGGAGCCCCAACATCAGCACGCAAAGTGGCGTTTGGCGGTCGCGGGCTCGCCCTGGGTGAGCCACGCGCGTCATCTTCGAGGTGCACCACGATGAGCCCGCCCGCAACCCGCTCGAGCGCAGAAACCAACGGCGTGCTCGTCGAAGTCCAGAGCCAGTACCTCGAAGAGCAGTCGCATCCGGGGCGGCGAC